>JANPJU010000144.1:0-19884 GCA_031425675.1 Paracoccaceae bacterium
ACCAGCCATGAGCTGTCGCGTATCGTCGACTTTCTTCGCAAGCTGCGCGCGCCGTTTGACACGGGCGTGCCAGGGGCGACGAAGGACGTGTTCTGGAACATCGTGCTGGAACTGGTTGATGCGCGGCTGCATCGGCGGCCCATCGACAAGTCCGGTCTGGTGACGCTGGCAGGTGTGCCCTACAGCACCGGAAACCGGATGATTATCAAGATGATCGCCGACAACCTGATCCGTCAGGTGCCGCGTGGTGGCGGTCTCAAGACACACTTTCTGGAACCGACCGATACGCTGCTGCACAGCTTCATGGACTATGCCACCCATGTGAAGGGGCATCTGGCCAAGACCTTCGGCCTGCGCAAGGGGACTGAGGCGAACGAATACTATTTCGGTGGCAGCTATTTCGCCGCGCAAATCATCTCTCCCGTTCGCGGCGACGATATTGCCGTCAAGGTGCCGGGCGACATCCGCTTTCTTCTGAACGACGACAACTACTTTTCCGCCATGCGGAACATGTGGTCGGATTTCCGCAACGACCTAAGTCGGAAAAGCAGCTTTCAGTTGCATCGCTTGCCTGACCTTTACACTAACGCCCACAAAGCCTTTGCCGCCCCGACGCCGGATCATGATGTGGTAGCCCTGAACATGCCGTGGCTGGGGGAATTTGCCGAAAAGGGCTGCCTTGCCCCCCTGGATGAGTTGCTGAACGATGCGGCCATCAACTCGTTGGATTTTCATCCGTCCGTCTGGGGCACCGGTAACTGGAAAGGCACCCAATACGGCATCCCGCTGTACTGCACGATCGAGATTCTGGCCGCCCGTCGCGACCTGTTTGATGATCGGGGCCTGACCTATCCCCGCACGTTCGATGAAACCATAGCCGCCGCTCGCACCCTGCACCGCCCGGCGAGCCAGTTCTACGGCATCGCCTGGAACGGTCAGCGCGGCATGCCCATCGCCAATTCCTTCATGTTCTTTCTGGCCGCCTGCCAGAAGACGATTATCGACATTCCGATGCACAACCGGGAAAGCTGGACCTACGACCGGTTTGAAAAGCTGAAACTTCAGATCAACACTGACGATTCCGTTGATGTGATCGAATACATGAAGCAACTGGCCGAGGTATCGCCCCCTGACATCGCCGAGGTGGATTGGGAACGCGGGCTGAATTACTTCATGTACGGGCAGGTTGGGCTGGCCTATTGCTGGACGATGCGTGCCGCGCGGTTTGAACACGAACTCAGCTCACAGGTTGCCCGGCGCGTGGCTTATCTGCCGCCGCCATCGCGCAGGATGCGCCAGATCGCGGCACCCGTTGGCGGCTTTCTGATGACGATCCCCGCGCGCGTCCCGCCAGCCCGGCAGCGCCAGATCATGAATGCGCTGGCCTGGATGGTTTCGCCCGAGGCGATGAAGGCGCATGTAAAGAACGGCTTCCCCGTCGCGCCCCGCTTTTCCGTCTGCGCCGACCCCGAGGCGCTTGCCTCATCGCCCATCGTCAGCATGGTCGACCAACTGGCCCGCAGGAATGAGCTTGTCACCTGGGCAAGGCCGCCGATCCCCGAGTTCAGTCTGATTGAAGCGATCCTGGGGACCGAAATCCATGACGCCGTCTTTCAGGGCAAACCCGCGCGACAAGCCTTGCGCGACGCCGAAAACCGGATTCACGGTTCGCTGCCGGCCAAAGGTTAACTCCAAGACCGGCACAGCACGGCGGACTAATGCATCAGCGGGGCGACCCGTCAGCCAATAACCGCGAAGGTGGCGAAAAGGGCAAGTCCGACGATGCTGGCGAAGGCCACCGGCCACATCGACGAAGGCCCATCCTTACCGCCATCTTCAGCAATGGAGGCTGCAAACAGCTTTGCAAAGTGCTGGTCAAAACGCCCGTCCATCATCATTGACGTCTCCCGTCCGGTGATTGGGGTGCTATCTGACGGCCAAGCTTATGCTGGTATCCATCGCGGATTTGACGTGGTCGGGCGCGATCACCAAGGCCATGCTCGCGATGTAGGCCATAAGAAAGACCATCAGGGCGACATAGCCCGATGGGGCGTTGTGCGGTTGCCGCAGCAGGTGTCTCATAAGGAAACCCTCTGTTCCGGCGCGGCAAGACCGCGCTGCGCTGGCGTTGTGATAAGCAATTCATCGCGCAGGGATTTTCCCCTTGCCCAGGGCCCAAAGCCCGAGGCGACGTTGATGTGACCGGCATTGCCAAGATCGACCAGATCACCACCCCATGCTTGCGCCAGATGGGCGGCACGGCCAAAGCTCATCCACGGATCGTTACGGCTGGCAACCACCCTCGCCGGAACCCCCAGCAACCTTTCTGGAATCGGGCCGAACTGCCCGATGCGGTCGCTGCCGCGCGTTTCGGCCGGGGCGACCAAAAGCGCCGCTCGGACGTTGACCTGCGGCCATTTCGTAAGGATGCGGGCAATCAGCACCGCACCAAGAGAATGGCCCACCAGGATGCAGCCAGGGTGATGCAGGATGGTTGCCGCAAGCTCGATTTCCCACACGGCGGGTGACGGTTGGGACAAATCCGACAGATCGACCATAAGGGCCTTCGGGTCCGTCGCCGCCCACCAATGCTGCCAGTGCGGCGCGGGTGAGCCGTCAAGGCCGGGAACGATCAGGGTCTTGGTCATCTCCATGGTCCTTCCATTTACGCTGCGATTCCGTGGATTAAATCTAGCAAGGTTGTCGTGATTGTGCGTTCCAAAGACCACAGTCAAAAGAGAAGGCGGTTCTCTCAGCGGTTGCGGGTATCGACGGGATAAGCTGTGGTGAATTTCATCCGCTCCATCGCGAAGTGCGAGGTGACGTTCTTGATTGGCACCGCATCGGTGAGGCTTTTGTAAAGCGTGTCGTATGCTGCCATATCGGGCACTGAAACCCGCATGAGGTAATCAAGTTCGCCCGCCATCCGATACACTTCCATGATCTCGGGGATGCTCTCGACGGCCGCGGCAAAGGCCTTGCGCCAGTCGGGCGAATGATCCGGAGCCTCGATGCCGACGAAGACGGTCAGACCAAAGCCAAGCTTGGCAGGATCAGCCAGCGCCACCCGGCCTGTCAGTATGCCAGCGGCTTCCAGCTTCTGAATGCGCTTCCAGGCCGGGGTCTGCGACAACCCGGCCTTCTCGGCGATCTGAGCGATCGGCATCGTCGCATCGCGCATCAGTTCCGCAATGATCTTGCGGTCGATCAGGTCAAGGTCAGTCATCGGGTCATGGCCCCCTGGCAGCGGGAAGGATGCGTGTTGCCTAAAGCATGCCGGAAAACAGATTAATGTCTATAGCTTTAATCGTGTATTGGGGGTATCCGCGTCGCCCCTGTCTTGTTGATGTTCAGTCGATACTTCCTGGCAACGCAGCCTCAGAATGGTCGGTGGCAGGAAATCCCGACATTGATTCTCGACATTCAGCAAAGTAGTTTTGACTGATGATCACGCAGAAGATGAAATATGCCCTCAAGGCGCTTTTGACGCTGGCCGATGAAGCCGCGCAGCCGCGACCCGAAGCCTTGACGATCGAAGAGATCGCCAGGCGTTCCGGCACGCCGAAGCGGTTTCTGGAGCATATCCTACTGGAAGTGCGCAATGCCGGGATCATCGCATCCATTCGGGGGCGGTCGGGCGGCTATAGTCTGATCAAGCGCCCGATGGACATCTCGATATCCGAACTTTTGCGCACGATTGACGGCCCGATCGCACCGCTGCCTTGCCTGTCGCGACGCGCCTATCAGCGATGTGAGGACTGCACGGATGAGGCGACCTGCCGGATTCGCAAGGTGTTTGCCGAGGTGTTCTGGTCCTATCTCGTCATCATCGAGTCGCTGACGCTGGACGACATGCTGCGCTCCGGCGTTGCCGCGGATCAAGTGCTTGGCGCCGCGCAATAGGCGCAACCTTCTGCTTTGCAACAGATTTGCTCTACCGGCCTGCCGTTTCCCGGCGGAAGGCAAGAGAAGATCATTCTATAATCACGACACACTTCAGCGTGTTTTTTCCATTGCTATACTCGACTGATCCTGTCGTTATTAATGGACAGCCGGGCCGTTGCCCGAACCTTAGCGAAGGAGACATAACATGACTGCAGCCGTGATCCCCCAAAGCCTGTCCGGCCATGTGGGTATGGCGATGTCCGCCATGACCACGCCCCTTCGTCAGGCCTGTGCCGTCCGTCTGATCGACCGGCGCACTGGCCAGACCCACCGTATCAATGGCAGTCCGCTGGTCTTGTTCACCCGCAACCCGACCGAGGCGATTGCCGAACTTCTGCGTGGGCGTGACGCGTCGGTCTGGGAAGCCCGGGTTGAGCTGATCGAGGGCAGGACATGAACCCCCAGTTTCACCCGCAAACAATTCTGGGCCTTGCGCCCTACCGCCCCATCCCAACGCGCGATGCGCAGCGCCTGAAGGAGAAAGACATGCTTGCCACCATTCCTGTTGCAGGGTCGATCACGGCCCAGGGTCCAGTGACCGAAGCCCATAACGACGGTCGCGTCACTATCGCCAACGGGCTGCGGCGTCTGACGGGCTGGCCCATCACAGGGTTGCGTGGGCTGCTGTCCGCGGTGGCGCTGACGGCGCTGTCGTTGGGCGCAACATCGTCTGCCGTGCAGGCCGAAACGCTGCTGAATGTCAGCTACGACCCCACGCGTGAGCTTTACCGTGAACTTGACGAAGCCTTCACCGCCTTTTGGGTGGCTCAGGGCAACGAGGCCCCGACCATCGAAGTCAGCCATGGTGGTTCGGGCAGCCAGGCGCGCGCGGTGATCGACGGCCTTGCGGCGCAGGTCGTTACCCTGGCGTTGGCCGGCGACATCGACCGGATTGCCGAAGCCGGGAAACTTCCCGCCGACTGGCAGACCAAGCTGCCGCACAACTCCTCGCCCTATACCTCCACGATCGTCTTTCTGGTTCGTGAGGGGAACCCTGAAGGCATCGCCGACTGGGGTGATCTGGTGAAGGAGGGGGTGGAGGTCATAACCCCCAACCCGAAAACCAGCGGTGGCGCGCGCTGGAACTATCTCGCCGCCTGGGCCTGGGCCGAAAAGAACGGGCAGGACCCTCAGGCGTTTGTCGGCGCGCTTTACAAGAACGTCCCGATCCTTGACTCCGGCGCGCGCGGGTCAACCACCACCTTCGCACAGCGCGGGGTAGGCGATGTGCTTCTCGCCTGGGAAAACGAGGCCTACCTTGCGCTGAAGGAACTGGGCGAAGATCAGTTTGACATCGTCGTCCCTTCGATCAGCGTGCTGGCCGAGCCCCCGGTTGCGCTGGTGGAAGGCAACATCACCAACGATGAGCAGCGCAAGCTGGCCGAAGGTTACCTGAACTTCCTATACTCGCCCGAGGGGCAGGCCCTGGCCTTCAAGCATTTCTACCGCGCCTGGGATGCGTCGGCTGCAAACCCCGAGGACGTTGCCCGCTTCCCGAAGCTTGAGCTTGTGGACATCGCCAGCTTTGGCGGTTGGGCCGCTGTGCAGGCCGAACACTTCGCGGATGGCGGCATCTTCGATCAGATCTACGTGCCGAAGTAAGGAAATCTGATGGGCAGACCCCTTATCCACCGATCCCCGATGCCTGGCCTTGGCCTTAGCATGGGGATCACCCTGACGATGCTGTCCCTTGTCGTCCTTCTGCCCATCGGCGCCCTTCTTCTGAAGGGCGCCAACTACGGTCTGGCGGGCATCTGGGAGACGGTGAACCGCGAGCGCGTCTGGGCGGCGCTGTTCCTGTCGTTCCGGCTGTCGCTGTTCGCGGCCATCTTCAACCTGATCTTTGGCGTTCTTCTGGCCTGGGTGCTGGTGCGCTACCGGTTTCCCGGCCGCCGTATTCTCGATGCCGCGGTGGACCTGCCCTTTACGCTGCCCACGGCCGTGGCCGGCATTTCGCTGACCGCGCTTTATGCGCCGAACGGGGTATTTGGGCAGCTGGCGGCCGAGGTGGGTTGGAAAATCGCCTACACTCAGTGGGGCATCTTCATCGCGCTGGTCTTCGTGGGCCTGCCCTTCGTCACCCGCACCGTCCAGCCGGTAATCGAGGAAATCGAGCGTGAGGTAGAAGAGGCGTCGGCCACCCTTGGCGCCACCCGTTTCCACACCCTGAGCCACGTTATCCTCCCAATGCTGACGCCCGCCGCGCTGACCGGGTTTGCCCTGGCGCTGGCAAGGGCGGTCGGTGAATACGGGTCGGTGATCTTCATCGCCGGGAACATCCCGCTGGTCACCGAAATTGCTCCCCTCCTCATCATCATCCAGCTGGAAGAGTTCAACTATGACGCCGCCGCTGCCATTGGCATCGCCATGCTGCTGATCAGCTTTGCCATGCTGCTGGTCATCAACCTGATCCAGGTCTGGAGCCGCCGGAGGATTGGCTATGTCTGATGCAACCCCCACCACGCTGCGGTTCCGGTCGGCCACCGAAGAAAGCCCGGTTGCCCGCTGGACCATGATCGCCGTCGCGTTTGCGGGCCTAGCGATTCTGGTCTTTGCCCCGCTTATTGCTGTGTTTGTCGAGGCGCTTGCCGATGGTGTCGCTGCAGCCCTGGAAAGCCTGACCTCGCCCGATGCGCGAGACGCCATCCGCCTGACGCTGACCATCGCGGCGATTTCCGTGCCGCTGAACGCTGCCTTTGGCATTGCCGCAGCGTGGTTCATCACCAAGTTCGACTTTCGCGGAAAGGCCTTCCTGATCACGCTGATCGACCTGCCCTTCAGTGTTTCGCCGGTGGTTGCGGGGCTTTGCATCGTCCTGATGTTCGGCACCAACTCCATGGTTGGCGGGTGGCTGGTGGCCAACGGCTACCCCATCGTCTTTGCCCTGCCCGGCATTATTCTGGCCACGATGTTCGTGACCTTCCCCTTCGTCGCGCGTGAGTTGATCCCGGTGATGATCGAACAGGGCCGCGCCGAGGAAGAGGCGGCGCTGACCCTGGGCGCCTCTGGCTGGCGCACCTTCTGGACCGTGACCCTGCCCAACATCCGCTGGGCGCTGTTGTATGGTGTCCTTCTCTGCAACGCCCGTGCCATGGGGGAATTCGGCGCTGTCGCCGTCGTCTCTGGCAAGATCCGCGGCCAGACAGCCACCATGCCGACCACGATCGAAATGCAGTATCAGGAATATCTGTCGGTCGCGGCCTTCAGTCTGGCCGCTGTACTGGCGCTTCTGGCGCTTGTCACCCTGCTTCTGAAGATCGCGCTGGAAATCCGTCATGCCGATCAACTTGCTGCCACGCACCGCCCCTAAGGCCCCGCGCTCACAAGGCGCGCATCATCGCAAAGAGGCTTTCATGCATATCGAAATCGACGAAATTTCCAAGCAATTCGGCACCACGGCGGCGCTGCATCCGGTGTCGATGTCATTGCCATCCGGTGCGTTGGTCGCCCTTCTGGGGCCGTCCGGATCAGGCAAGACGACACTGCTGCGCATCCTTGGCGGGTTGGAGTTTCCCACTTCAGGCCGGGTTCTCTTCGACGGTCAGGATGCCACTGGCCTGACTGTCCAGGAACGGCGGGCGGGCTTTGTGTTCCAAAGCTATGCCCTTTTCCGCCATATGACCGTCTTCGACAACATCGCCTATGGCCTGAACGCGCGCCCGCGCGCCACCCGCCCGCAAAAGGCCGAGGTCGCCCGCCGCGTGACCAAGCTGCTTGACCTGATCCAGCTTCCCGACATTGGCGCGCGGTATCCGTCGCAGCTGTCTGGTGGCCAGCGCCAACGTGTCGCCCTTGCCCGGGCTTTGGCCATCGAGCCGCGGATGCTGCTGCTTGATGAACCCTTCGGCGCGCTGGATGCCAAGGTTCGCAAGGAACTGCGTCAAGGCTTGCGCGACATTCATGACACCACAGGACTGACAACCGTGTTCGTGACCCATGACCAGGATGAGGCGATGGAACTGGCTGACCTTGTTGTCGTCATGTCCATGGGCAAGATCGAACAGATCGGCAAACCGCAAGACATCCGCGCAAAACCCGCAACACCCTTCGTGCGTGAATTCATCGGGGCGTGACGGCACGAAGCTTCCAGCGGCTCACTGGACTTTGGCGGTTGGTCGGGCAATTGGCCTGCGTGTCGGGTTCAGGCTGCTGCTTGCGCTTCTTGGCCGGTCGGCCAACGCCGCCCTTGTCACGATTGAGCGCCGTCTGTGCCGAAGCGGTCTGGCGTTCGTCCGGATGCGGCGGCGGCTGATGGCCGAATTTGGCCTGCACAACGACGGGAAAACTGCGCCGGTCATGGCGTGGTCAGATGGCCAACTGCTCACCAAGCTCTACCACCCGATTCGAGGGGAGGCAGTAAAAGTCCGTAGCGTTAGAGGCGGACCGCGCCAGCCAGATGTAAAGCCGTTCCTGAAAGACGTTGAGCCCTTCATTCCGCGACGCAACAAAGGTCCGACGGTTCAAAAAGAACGACGTAGTCATGATGTCGAACTTCAAGCCACGCTTGCGGGCAAGACCCAGCGCGCGTGGCACGTTCGGTGTTTCCATATACCCAAAGGACAGCGTGACATGCACGAAGTCGTCGCTTAGCCGGTCAATGGTCGGGCGGTCCACGTCGGCCACGATGGGCGTGGTGGCGACCTTGACGGTGACGATCAGGTTCTGCGCATGGAGAACGCGGTTATGCTTGATGTTGTGCATCAGCGCCGAAGGTGCGGTGTCCGGGTCCGACGTCAGGAACACCGCCGTCCCCGGCACGCTGAGCGGTTTTGATTTGGCCAGCATCTGGATGAAGGACCGCAGTGCTATGCTTTTGGCATGGGCCTTTGTCTGCACATAATGTGTGCCGGTGACCCAGGTCCAGATCATCACGCACATCGTGGCGGCAATCAGGATCGGCACATACCCGCCATCGGCAATTTTCAGGACGTTGGCCCCCAGGAACAGGATTTCCAGCATCAGGATCGGCACCATGATCGCAAGTACCCGCCAGAGCGGCCATTTCCAGGCCTTCAGGAACAGCACGATGGCCAGGATCGACGTGATGAACATGTCGCCAGTCACGGCGATTCCGTAAGCCGAGGCCAGACTGGATGACGACCCGAAAATCACCACAAGCGTCATCACCCCTACGGCAAGGATGGCATTCACCTTGGGCAGAAATATCTGACCCGCCTGCGTTTCCGAGGTGTGGCGAATCTCCAGCCGCGGCAGCAGTCCCATTTGCGTCGCCTGCTGCATCATCGAGAACGCCCCCGAAATCACTGCCTGGCTGGCAATGACGGTTGCCATCGTGGCCAGGATGACCAAAGGCAGCAGGGCCCAGGATGGCGCCATCAGAAAGAACGGGTTCGACGCTTTTTCCGGGTGCGCCAGCACCAGTGCGCCCTGACCAAGATAGCTTAGCGTCAGCGCCGGAAAGACCAGAAACCCCCAGGCGATCCGAATGGGACGTCGTCCGAAATGTCCCATGTCGGCGTAAAGCGCCTCACCCCCGGTAACCGCAAGAAAGACCGAACCCAGGACGATCAGCGAGGCAAAGCCGTTGGTCACGATGAACCTGGCGGCATACAGCGGATTCAAGGATGCGAGGATCGAGAAATCATCGCTGATATGAAACAGCCCAAGTGCCCCCAGCACCACGAACCACAGCACCATGATCGGGCCGAAAAAGACCGCAACCTTTGCCGTCCCCTTGCTTTGCACGACAAAAAGGCCGCAGATGATCACCAGGGTCACCGGGACTACGTAATCCGTAAAGGCCGGCGTCACGAGGGCCATCCCCTCAACCGCGGACAGCACGGACATGGCCGGGGTGATGATCGCGTCGCCAAAGAACAGGGAAATCCCGATCACGCCAACCGCAAGCAGCCAGCTTGGCCGCCGGTTCAGCGCGCGCTGGACAAGCGCCACCATGGACAGGGTGCCGCCTTCGCCCTTGTTGTCAGCGCGCATGATCAAAAAGACATACTTGAAGCTGACGATGATGATCAGCGTCCAGATCAGCAGGGATATGACGCCGATCACATCCGCCCTTTCCAGCCCGTCACGGCTGGCGGCGTGAAGGGATTCGCGCATCGCATACAAGGGCGACGTGCCAATGTCGCCATAGACGACACCGATGCAGCCAAGGATCAAAGCGCCAAGATTCTTCGGACTGTGCGCAGAGGGCTGACTTTCGTCGGGTGCAGCGCTTGGTTCGGCAGTCATTGTACGGGCACCAGATTGGTCACACTCCGCCCGGCTACACCCGCAACACCATGAAAGTCCAGCCTGCACATGTGCTGCATGGCGCCGAATACGGTCACGCTGTTCTGCGGGGCCAACGGGGGTGCAGCGGGTCGATCATGACAGCATGTCGATGCGCCTTGCCCGGCCCTTCCCGCTGACCGTTCCCATGTCCCTCGTGCAGATGCGGGTGGTCGGGCGGCAGATCTGCATGGTCATGCTCAAGTTCTGCCGGGTCCCAGGCGGGCCACAGCCGAAGAACGGCCACCATCGCGACACCCCCCACAGTCGCCAGTCCAAGTGCGGCCTCGGCCAGCCCGAAGGCCGACCCCAGCCACCCGGCCAGCGGATAGGTTATCAGCCAGCAGGCATGCGACAGGGCGAACTGGGCGGCAAAAACGGCTGGTCGATCCTCAATTCGGGCAGAGCGGTTCAGGATACGTCCGATCGGGGTCTGGGTCAGGGAAAAGCCGAAGCCGATCACCGCCCACAGCGTCATCAGCGCGCCAAGTCCCGGCAAAAGCGGGACGACAGCAACACCCGCCACCATCAGCCCGGCCCCTGCCAGCATCACCGGCCGGTCGGCCAGACGCTCCAGCAGCCTTGGCAGGATTATTGCCGCCAGAATTGACCCCGCGCCGAACGCCGCAAAGGCCAGCGCAACCTGTGTTCCGCCCAGGCCAAACCGGGCCTGCACCAGAACGACCGTGTTCACGTAGATCATCGCCCCGGCGGCCGCCACAGCAAGCTCCATCACCATCAGCCCCCGCAGGCGCGGCGTCGCCAGATAGATGCGGACACCCTTTGTGGTGCTGGCCCAGAACTTCCCAGCTTCGGCCGCCGCCCGCACCGGCAGGGTGACCGTGGCCACCAAAAGCGCGGACAGGACGAACCCTGCGACCGTTCCCGCGAACAGCAGGGGAAAGCTCACCACGGTGAGCAATGCTGCCGCCAGCACCGGCGACAGAAGCTGCTCCAGATCCTCGGTCAGTCGCATCAGGGACAGCGCGTTGGTATAGTCCCGCTCCTTCGGCAGCACGTCAGGGATTGTCGCCTGAAACGCAGGCGTAAACCCGGCCGAGGCTGCTTGCAGCACGAAGATCAGGACGTAGACCTGCCAGACCTCGGTGACAAAGGGCAAAAACAGCACGACACCTGCGCGAACGAGGTCAAGCGCCACCAGAAACGTCCGGCGCGGCAAACGTTCGGCCAACGCGGCGGCGACAGGGGCCAAGGTGACATAGGCAATCATCTTGATCGCCAGCGCGGTGCCCAGCACCAGCCCAGCATCATCCCCCGCAAGTTGCCAGGCCAGCAGGCCAAGCGCCACGGTAGCAAGCCCCGTGCCCAGCAACGCCACAAGCTGCGCTGCGAAAAGATGTCGGAACGTGCGATTGCGCAGTGTGTTCAGCATCTAGGGCAGCTTTGTCAGGGCTGTAAGGCCGGATTGTTCCTCAATGTCCCGCCCCTTCAGGCCGTGGTTACCTGGATTGCAGCCAAACCCGGCGCAAAAATCTGGCAAATGCTGACGGTGTTCGTGGAGGTGCATAGCGCAAGCATGAAGCGGGCCACCTGATCTGTGAAGGGCGAAAACTTCGGCAAGATGCAAGTCGGGTCAGCTTCCGACCAGATGGCCATCGCCCACGTCAACCAAAGTCACGCGGCGGGGTGCGTGGTCTGGACGGTGCAGCGGGCTTGGTACGTCGATGGCACGCTGTGGATTGGGTGTCCGCGTGATCCCAGGGTCCGGGACGGGCACAGCCTCAATCAGCAGCCGGGTATAGGGGTGCTGCGGGTTGCCGAAAATCTGTGCCGTCGTGCCAAGCTCAACGATCTGCCCAAGATACATCACCGCCACCCGGTCTGACACGGTGTTCACCACCGCCATATCGTGGCTGATGAACAGATAGGACACCCCAAACTCCCGCTGAAGATCGCGCAACAGGGTCAGCACGCGGGCCTGCACCGACACATCCAGCGCCGACACGCTTTCATCTGCGATGATCAGGTCCGGTTGCAACGCCAAGGCGCGGGCAATGCAGATGCGCTGGCGCTGACCGCCCGAGAATTCGTGCGGATAGCGGTCAAGCTGGGCCGCCTCAAGCCCTACACGGGCCATAAGGTCGGCAGCGCGGGCGGTCTGGTCGGCCGGGGTGCCGATGCCATGGATCGCCAGTGGTTCGGCGATCAGATCCCCGACACGCATCCGTGGGTTCAGCGCGGCCGCAGGGTCCTGAAACACCATTTGGACCTTGCGCCGCATGGCTTTGAGGCCCGGTGCGTCAAGTCTGTCCAGAGCCTGACCAGCAATCTCGATCCGGCCCTCGTGGGGGGCCAGGCCGACAAGGGCCTTGGCGATGGTTGACTTGCCGCAGCCAGATTCTCCGACCAGGGCGAAGGTCTCACCTTTCCTGATGTCAAAGCTGACGTGTTCCACAGCGTGGACATTGTGGGTGACCCTGCCAAGCAAACCACCGCGCAGAGGGTAACGGACGACCACATCGGTCAACCGGGCGATGGGGTCACTGGCGACTGGCGGACGGATGGCCCCCTGCCCGATACGCGGCACGGCGGCAAGAAGCGCGCGGGTATAGTCGGCTTGTGGTTTGGCGAAGATGTCCGCAGTCGTCGCGGTTTCGACCTGACGCCCCTGCCGCATCACGATCACGCGGTCGGCCATTTCGGCGACAACGCCCATGTCATGGGTGATCAGGATGATCGCGGTGCCAAGGTCGCGTTGCAGGTCGCGCAGCAGGTCAAGCACCTCACGCTGGACGGTCACGTCAAGGGCGGTGGTCGGCTCATCCGCGATCAGCACCTCGGGGCGCAGGGCAAGGGCCATGGCGATCATGACGCGCTGGCGCATGCCGCCGGACAACTCGTGCGGGTATTGGCGCAACCGGCGTTGGGGTTCGGACAGGCGCACCGCCGCCAAAGCCTCAACCGCGCGCTTTTGCGCTTCGGTGCGGCCAACCGGGTCATGCGCGCGGATGGCTTCGACCAGTTGCGCGCCCACGGTCATCACCGGGTTCAGGCTGGTCATCGGTTCCTGAAAGATCATGGCAATCCGGTCACCCCGGATGGCGCGCAGGTCTGCTTCGGGCAGGGCCGTCAGCGTATCGACCCCAAGCATCACCTTGCCCCCGGTGACCCGCACGGCAGGCGGGGGCAAAAGGCCCATGATGGCAAGCGAGGTGATGGATTTGCCCGACCCGCTTTCCCCGGCGATGGCAAGGGTCTCGCCTTTGCGCAGGGCAAAGGACAGGTCTTGCACCAAGGGTTTCAGGCCACCCTCGGTCCGCACGGAAACGCACAGGCCATCGACCCGCAAAACGGGGTCCGGGGCCGCTACAGCCCCGGCTTTTAGCAGGACTTCCGCAAGGGTCATTCGAAAACGACCCGGGGGAAGTAGAAGCTGACCACCCAGTTCGGCATGTCCACGACCTCGGAAATACGCAGATCACCGCAGACCGAACACAGCATGTAGGCGTCCACCGCCGAGATGCCCTGTTGCGCCTGCAAAAGGTCGATCATGCCGGACACCGCATCCTTGGCCGCCGTCATCAGGTCAGGCCCGATGCCGGTGGTCGCCTCATACCCCTTGGCGTCCAGATGCCGCGTTACCGGCCCCGGTGTGGTAAAGCGCGGGGTTTTCAGCGGCTGGTTCTTCACCAGATCCAGCGTCAGCACCACGTTCATCGGGCTTTCGATCGCTGTCCCGCACACCTCACCATCGCCTTGCGCCGCGTGGGTGTCGCCCACGCTGAACAGGGAACCCTCAACCTCAACCGGCAAGTACAGCGTCACGCCCGCCGTCAGGTCGCGGATATCAAGGTTGCCGCCCACCCGCCGGGGCGGAACGACAGAGTGGTGGCCCACCTCAGCCGGGGCGTTGCCGATGGTGCCAGAAAACGGCTTGAGCGGCACGCGGGCGGATTTGCCCCAAAGGGCCGGTTCCATGCTGGTGGGGTCATAGCTCCACAAGCACAGCGCGGGGTCGGTGAACTGGTCTGCCAAGAGGCCGAAGCCCGGAATGTTGGCCGTCCAGCCGAAACCCTTGCCGTCGAACACCTTCGGGGCGAACCCCTCAAGCGTCACTTTCAGCACGTCACCCGGCATTGCCCCGTCAACGAAGATTGGCCCTGAGACCGGGTTGATCTTGCCGAAATCAAGGTCAACCACGCTTTGCAGGGTCGACGACGGGCCAAGCTGGCCCGCCGAGGAATCGTGGCAATGGAACTCGATGGTCGAGCCCGGAGCGACGCGCTGCGCCGGCGGCAGGGTGTTGTCCCAGCCGAAATGGTGCTGCGCGCCGTGGATCGTATAGTCGCAGGCCTTGCACATTACGGTTTGACCCAGACGTAGTCATAGTTGACCGGGATCGAGACCGGATCGACATACAGCGCATCCTCACCGCCCATGCGGGCCGACTTCATCGTGTAGCGTTCCTCGTTGAAGACCGGGACCCAGGGTGCCTGCTCCATCACGCCCATGTAGACGTCGGACCACAGCTTGAGCCGCTCAGCCGATTTGGCCGGGTCGAACATGCTGTCCGCCGCAATCGCCATGGCATCAAGGTCCGCATCGCAGAACTTGGACCAGTTCCAGCCGCCGTCGCCCGCGCCCGCGCAGCCAAGGATCGGGCCGTAGAAGTTGGACGCATCGGGGAAGTCGGCGATCCAGGCCATGCCGCCCGACCAGATCATTGGTGCAGTGCCAGCGCCGCCCGCCTCGATCACGTTGGCCTGCGCCAGGTTCTGGATGTTTGCGGTGATCCCGATGGCGGCAAGGTCCTGCTGGATGGCTTGCGCGATCCGTGGGTTCGGGTCGGTGTTCATCACGAAAAGCTCGGTCTCGAAGCCGTCGGCCAGACCTGCTTCGGCCAGCAGGGCCTTGGCGCCTTCCACGTCGTAGGGATAGCCCGCGTAACCTTCGGTATAGCCCGGCATCGACGGCGGAAGCGGCTGGGTTGCCGGAATGGCGCGGCCGTTGATGATCTGGGTGATCCGTTCCTTGTTGATCGCCATGTTCACCGCCTTGCGCACCTCAAGCTTGTCGAAGGGCGGGGTCGTGACGTTCAGCGTGATGTAGCCGGTCTGCAACTGCCCACCCTGCACGACCTGTGCGGCCTGGGCCGGGTCTGCCATCACTTCCATGAACTTGGCGGGTGGAATACCGTCGCCGGGAAGATCAACCTCGCCGTTTTGCAGGCGCAGCAGGGCGACGACGGGTTCCTGACCCACCTCAAACACCACCGAATCCAGGAACGGCACGCCCGGACGCCAGTAGTCGGCGTTTTTCTCGAATACCAGACGCTGGCCCAGCGTCCATTCCGCCAGCTTGAAGGCCCCGGTGCCCATCGGCATCTTGCCGAAATCTTCACCGGCAGCCTCAACCCCTTCTTTCGCAACCACAGACGCGAAGTTCAGCGCCATGACATGCAGGAAGGTGGCGTCGGGGCGCGACAGGGTGATCTTCACGGTCAGCGGATCAACCACCTCAACGCCCGAAAGACCGCCATCCCCTGCGGCGTCAAAGCCTGCGATGGCCCCGAAGAACCCCGCGCCGGGCGACTGGGTGGCCGGGTTGGTCACGCGGTCAAGCGAGTATTTCACGTCTTCCGCCGTCATCTCACGCCCGTTGTGGAACTTGACCCCGGCGCGCAGTTTGAAGGTGTAGACCAGACCATCTGCCGAAATCTCATAGCTTTCGGCAAGGCCGGGCCGCAGGTCGGTGGTGCCGGGGGTATAGTCCATCAGCCCGTCATACAGCGATTTGATCATCGACCAGTTCTGCCAGTCATAGCCGATGGCGGGGTCCAGCGTGGCCACGTCATCCTTGTAGGTCACCGTGATCGTGCCGCCCGGCGTGGCGGCTGGGTCGGGGGTGTAGTCTTGCGCAAGGGCGGGCAGGCCAAGGGCCAGCATCACGGCGGTTGAGGCGAGAAGTTTTTTCATTGTCGTTCTCCTGTTGGATGTCAGCGAAGTTTGATTCTGGGGTCGATAAACGGGGCGATAAGGTCGGCCAGCAGGTTGCCCAGCACGATGGCAAAGGCAGATACCAGTGTGACGCCCATGATGATCGGGATGTCGACGCGCTGGATCGCCTGCCAGGCCAGCTGGCCGATGCCGGGCCAGCCGAACACGGATTCCACCACGACAATCCCGCCCATGAAGATGCCGATGTCGATGCCGATCATGGCAATCACCGGCAGGATCGCGTTGGGCAGGGCATGGCGCAGCACGATCCGGCCCCGCGTCAGCCCCTTGGCCCGCGCGGTGCGGATATAGTCGGCGCGCAGCACGTCGATCATCGATGACCGCATCATCCGCGAATACCAGCCCGACCCAAGGATCCCCAGCGTCAGCGCTGGCAACACCAGATGCGCAAAGGTCCCGTAGCCGCCGATCGGGAACCAGCCCAGCTTGACCGCGAAGACATACAGCAGCAGCAGGCTGACCACGAATTGCGGGGCCGATACGGTCACGAAGGACGTGACCATCAGCACCTGATCCACCGCCCTGCCACGCCAAAGCGCGCCGATGATGCCCATCGCAAGACCCAGGACGAGTTCACAGCTGATGGCCCCCAGCATCAAAAGCAGGGTGGCCGGAAGGCGTGACCAGACCAGAGTGGCGACCTCGGTCTTCTGCAGATAACTGCGGCCCATGTCGCCCTGCACCAGACCTACCAGATAGCGGCCATATTGCACGATGAACGGCTGGTCGAGGCCCAGTTGCTGCCTGATATTCTCAACCGTTTCGGCCGTGGCCGACCGCCCGGCAATCTGGCGGACGGGGTCGGCGGGCAGGACATACAGCAGGAAGAAGGTGATGAAGCTGACGCCCAGCAGGATCAGCGCAGACTGGATCAGGCGGCGGATCAGGTAGGCGGCCATTCAGTCACGCCCCCGTTGTGTGGGGTCCAGCACATCGCGCAGCGCGTCGCCGACCAGATTGAACGCCAGCGCCAAAAGGATAATCGCCGCCCCGGGGATGAAGACCAGCCACGGGGCCGACTGAAAGTAGGTCTGGTTTTCAAAGATGATGTTGCCCCAGCTGGCCGTGGGCGGTTGGACCCCGATGCCAAGGAAGGACAGCGTCGCCTCCAGCAGCACGGTGGTCGAAATGCCCAAGGTGCCCCAGACGATGATCGTGGGCAGCAGATGCGGCAGGATGTGGCGGAACAGGATGCGCGAGGTGCTTGCCCCAAGCGTGCGTTCGGCGGCGATGAAATCGCGGGTGGCCAGCGAAGACGTCTCGGTAAAGATCACCCGCGCGGTCTGGACCCAGTTCACCAGCGCGATGACCAAAGCCACGATCCACAATGAAGGTGAGAAGATCGCCGCAAGGCAAATCGCCAGCAAAAGCGCGGGGAAGGCCATCATCAGGTCGGTAAAGCGCATCAGAACCGCACCGACCCAGCCCCGGAAGAAGCCCGCGGTGATGCCGACCAGTGTGCCGATCAGCAAGGCCAGCCCGTTTGCCACGACGCCGATGATCAGTGACGTTTGCGCGCCGTAAAGCAGACGGCTGAACAAGTCGCGCCCGAGAAGATCAGTGCCCAACAGAAACTGTCCGCCGGGCGGCATCGGAGCGCCTTCAAGGGTCAGGCCGTCGAACATTTGATCGTTCGGATCAAACGGCGCAAGCAAAGGGGCAAAGACGGCACCGCCGACCACCAGCGCAATCAGCACCAGCCCGAACACCGCAAGCTTGCGGTGCAAAAGCCGCGACAGCGCGCCGGGTGGCCGCGACATGGCCTTATCCGCGCTGAGGTCGGTCATCCGCATCCTTTCCAGCGACGGGTCCAGCGCCTTGCGCCGCCACGATCCGGGCCGCCGCGTCCTCAAAACTGATCCGCCACGCCATCGCCATCTGGCGTAGTTGGGCATAGGCATCGGCCTCGGTCTTGCCCCGCGCCGCCAGCAGCGTCACCGCGCGGACCACGGTTTGCCGGTCTTCCAGCCTTCGCCGCAGGTCGGCAATCTCGGCCGACAGCGCCTTCTGGGCGTCAAAGGTATCGCGGGCGATGATCAGGGCTGAATAAGCCCCATTATCGCCGACAGGCTTCAATAACTGGGCGTGCGCCCCCGCCTTCAACGACCATTCGATGCGCCCCGGTGCTTCTGACCCGATCAGCGCCACCATCGGCACGGGCGGGTGCCCGGCCTCCCACGGGAACATGCCGTCATGGCCCATGTCGGCGTCAAAGAAGATGTAATCGGCCGCCAGCGCCTCGGGTCCAAGGTCGGGCCACGACTGGTGCGCCGTCAGGCCAATGGCGGTCAGTTGCCGGGTCAATGCCTGCACGGTGGGGTGCGGCCGGTGCAGGATATGCGCCCGCGCGCCGCCTAGGTTCGGGATGCGGATCGGCCGGCGCTTCATGACACCACCCGCAGTAGCGGGGCCACAGGGCTGGTGCGTCCGCGCGACAGATAGGGGTCACCCGCCACGGGCGCCAGTTGCTTTATCGGCTGGAACGCCCCGTCTTTGACCCGTGCGATGATGACAGGCAGGATCGTGTGATGCGTTTCGAGGTCGATAATCCCTGCGCCCGTGTCGCCTGCCAGAAGATGCGACAGGGGCAGCGCCTCGGCCCCCTTGCGGTGTGACACCAGGCGGGCCAGTTCGCACACTGCGGAAAATGCCGCCGCTTCGTGGGATGAGCCAAACCTGCCGGCGCCGGGCCAACCGGTGACACCCCGGAAATAGGGTCCCGCCGCCACCAGCCCCTCAGCCGACTGACCCAGCGCCGGAAGTTCACATTCCGTCAGATTGCAGGACAGTACCGGGCAGGTGTCAGCGCGGAAATGCGCGTCCTCGGCCCCAAGCGCGCGATAGGCCGCCAGAAACTCATACGACGACGGCCCTATAAGCGAGTTCAGGATGAAATCCGGCCGTGTGAAGCGAAGCTCTTCGATCATGCGACCAACCTCACGCGATCCGATGGGCAGATAGCGTTCGCCGGTGATCTCTCCACCCGCCGACGTGATCCGTTCACGTGCGAGGCGGTTCATTTCCCAGCCCCAGATATAGTTCGATCCAGTCAGGTAGGCCCTGCGGCCATGGGCTGGCATCACCCAATCCAAAAGGGGCAGAAGGTGCTGGTTCGGGCAGGCATGGGTATAGACGACATGGTCTGACGCCTCGAACCCCTCATACGGAACGGCGTACCAAAGGGTGCCACCGAACTTTTCGACCGTCGGGATCACTTCTTTCCTGCTCCACGACGTCACGCAGCCCACCACATGGCGGGCGCTGGTGGTGCGGATGATCTCTTCGCACAGGGGGCCATAGGCGTCGATGTTGCCGCCGGGGTCGCGCTCGACCGGAAGGAACGCCACATCCAGCGCAGGGTCGGCGTTGACCATGGCAATCGCCGCCAGGGCGCCGGTCCGGCAAGCTTCGGAGATCAGCGAATAGCTGCCGGACCGTGAATACAGCAGCCCCAGTTCGATCCGTCGCTTCACGCCGCGCCCTTTGCCAAAAATCCCACAAAGCAAAAGGCCCTGCCGCGAACCCCGTGGTAAGGTCCGCATGCAAGGCCCGTATGCCATCCGACGATTTGCCGATTTGATGGTTTGAACGGTAGGCGCTGCGCTTTGGCGGTCAAGCGATTTCATGCGATACCAACCCGCGCCGCGGGGTTGTTGCCCATTTTTCAGGCAAGGCCATCAGCTGGCATGGTGGTGCAAGCGAGCTTTGTGAT
>JANPJU010000145.1:0-25138 GCA_031425675.1 Paracoccaceae bacterium
ATCGGCCTGGTCATGGACTGCGACACCACCGGCATCGAGCCCGACTTCGCCCTCGTCAAGTTCAAGAAGCTCGCCGGCGGCGGCTACTTCAAGATCATCAACCAGTCGGTCCCGGCCGCCCTCGAAAAGCTTGGCTACACCACCAGCCAATCGGCCGAGATCGTCGCCCACGCCGTCGGCCACGCCTCGCTCGGCCAAGCCCCTGGCATCAACCACTCCTCGCTGATCGGCCACGGCTTCGGCCCGCGCGAGATCGAAAAGCTGGAGGCCGCACTTCCCTCCGCCTTCGACATCAAGTTCGTCTTCAACCAGTGGACGCTGGGTGCCGACTTCTGCCAGAAGACCCTCGGCATCCCCGAGGACAAGCTGAACGACCCGACCTTCGACCTCCTCCGCCACCTCGGCTTCACCAAGGCCCAAATCGACGCCGCAAACGACCATGTCTGCGGCACAATGACCCTGGAGAACGCCCCCCACCTAAAGCCCGAGCACTACAGCGTGTTTGACTGCGCCAACGCCTGCGGCAAGACCGGCAAGCGTTATCTTTCGGTTGAAAGCCACATCTACATGATGGCCGCAGCCCAAAGCTTCATCTCGGGCGCGATCTCCAAGACGATCAACATGCCGAACTCGGCCACGATCCTGGAGACCCTCGCCGCCTACGAACTCAGCCACTCCCTCGGCATCAAGGCCAACGCGCTCTACCGTGACGGTTCCAAACTCAGCCAGCCCCTCGCAAGCGCACTGATCGAGGATGACGAGGAAGCCGAGGAAATCCTGACCAACGGCTCCACGATGGAGAAAGCCACGGTCATCGCCGAGAAGATCATCGAAAAGGTCATCATCAAGGAAATCGTCCGCTCCAACCGCGAGAAACTGCCGGAGCGGCGCAAGGGCTACACCCAGAAGGCCATCGTCGGCGGCCACAAGGTTTACCTTCGCACCGGCGAATATGCCGATGGCCAGCTGGGCGAGATCTTCATCGACATGCACAAGGAAGGCGCCGGCTTCCGCGCGATGATGAACAACTTTGCCATCGCGATCAGCGTTGGCCTGCAATACGGCGTGCCGTTGGAAGAGTTCGTGGAGGCCTTCACCTTCACCCGCTTTGAACCCGCAGGCATGGTGCAGGGCAACGACAGCATCAAGAACGCGACCTCGATCCTGGACTACATCTTCCGCGAGCTTGCCGTCAGCTACCTCGACCGTACCGACCTTGCGCACGTCGCCCCGAAAGGCGCGTCGTTCGACGATCTTGGCCGCGGCGAGGAAGAGGGCAAGCGCAACATCTCCGAGGTTTCGGACGCCGCCGCAACCCGGGGACTTGAGGTGCTGAAGCAGATCTCCTCCACCGGCTATCTGCGCAAACGCCTGCCGCAGGAGCTTGTGGTCCTGCAAGGCGGTATGGGGGTTTCGGCACTGGCCAACGGCACCGATCCGGTGTCGACCCTGAACATGCTTGTCCCGGAAGGCCGGATTACCGGCTTCTCGGAAACCGTGTCCACCTTCGCGATCAGTACCGCCACCGACGCGCGGTCGAAGGCCAAGCTGCAAGGCTACACCGGGGATTCGTGCTCCGAGTGTGGCAACTACACGATGGTCCGGAACGGATCCTGCCTGAAGTGCAACAGCTGTGGCGGAACGACTGGTTGCAGCTGAGATCTCGGCGCACGGACAATCAGAGAACGGCGGGAGTTCTCCCGCCGTTTTTCCATGGTAAGCTATCGACTTCGCGGTCTGAGGGCGTAAGAAAATGGTCCTGCCCAAGCTTTCCCTCCCCAAATATCCCACGGGAGGTCCGGAGGGTGTGAAACCCTCCGGTGGCCGGCCACAAGCCCCTCCATCTGACAGGCAGACACGCATTTGACCCCGGGACCGCGGCTGGATACCATCTCCTCATGAAACCCGATCCCGCCCAGACCATGACGCAGGCCCTTCGTGATACCGGGGTCCGTGTGACCCGTCAGCGCGAGGCGCTTCTCAAGATCCTGACGGAGGCTGAGGATCACCCCGATGCCGCCGAACTCCACCGCCGGGCGCGGACGCTGGACGACAGCCTGTCGCTGGCAACCGTCTATCGCACCCTTTCGGTGCTGGAGCGGGAGGGGGTGGTCCTTCGCCTGGCCCTGGACAATGGCGGCGCGCGGTATGAGGTGGCGGACGCCCCGCATCATGATCATATCGTCGACCTCGACAGTGGTCAGATCACGGAATTCCGGTCAGAAAAGATCGAACAGCTCCAGCGTGAGATCGCGGCCGAAATGGGCTATGACATCGTCCATCACCGGCTGGAGCTTTACTGCCGGAAAAAGTGCTAGGCGCTGAACCTGCCATAGGTGCCTTGGGAAAACACAAGGGGTTCTCCGTCGCGAAAGCTGGCCCGCAGCACCCGACCGACCAGAATCGCGTGGTCGCCGCCATCGTGGGCCGCATGGGCCGCACAGTCGAATCGGGCAAGGGCGGCGGGAATGGTGGGCACGCCTTCATCATTCAGCGCCGTATCCAGACCCGTAAAGCCTTCTCCTGCGCGGGAAAAGCGCGGAATCAAGTCTACCTGATCCAGACCCAGAACATGGATCGCGTAATGGTTGGCCTCGGCAAACACCGTAAAGCGGCGCGAGGCGCGGGCGGGGGACCACAAGACCAGTGGCGGGTCAATCGACACGGAAGAAAAACTGTTGGCGGTAAAGCCGACCGGGCCGTCCGGCCCCATTGTCGTGACCAGACAGACCCCGGTCGCAAAGCGGCCAAAGGCATCGCGCAGCCTGCGCGTCTTATCAGTCAGCGGGGTTCCGTCTGGCATTTCGGGTTCCTTCCTGCGATCCACGACATATTGCGTCACAGCGCGGAATCAACCACAAAAGCGGTCCCCTAAACCTGACGCATCAGCCGCAGCGCATCGTAGATTGCCGCATGGGTGTTGCGCGCGGCCACCGCGTCGCCGATCCGGTAAAGGGCGAAACCGGGTCGACCATCGCCTTGCGGCTGCACTGTGCCCTCAATCAACGCGTCGTGGTCTACTGCGCCAAGATTGGACGACAAGGGCTTGAGATCAAAGTAGATATCGGCCAAGGGCTGGGTGCCGTGGTTGACCACCACCTGATCGTAAAGCGCGGTCTTGGCCAGTTTCATGTAGTCTGAGCCTATGGTTGCCCGCAACTGATTGCCCGACCGTGCCACCGACAGCAGCCGGTAAGTGACCGTGAAGGTCACGTCCTTGTCCTGCAAGGCACGCATGTAAGGCACAAGGTTCATCGCCATCACATCGGGCGCAAAGGTGCGGTCGGGGGTCATCACTTCAACCTTCGCGCCGGCTTCGGCCAGAAGTTGCGCCGCTTGCAGCGCGGCGTGGTCGCCCGCGTCATCATAAAGCAGGACATTGCTGCCCGGCTTGACGTCGCCCGACAGGATGTCCCAGGCCGAGACAACCAGGTCATTGCCGCTGGTCAACACATCCGTCGTCGGCAGCCCCCCGGTGGCGACGACCACAACATCAGGAGAATGAAACACAATTTCAGATGCTTCTGCAAAGGTGTTGAAGTGGAATGCAACGCCCTTAGCCGCGCATTGCGCCATGCGCCAGTCGATGATGCCGATCATCTCGCGCCGCCGGGGGGTGCGGGCGGTCAACAAGACCTGCCCGCCAGGTTCTGGCCCGGCCTCGAACACCACGACCTGATGCCCGCGTTCGGCAGCAACGCGCGCGGCTTCCAGACCAGCAGGGCCGGCGCCGACAACGACAACCTTCTTGCGCTGCGGGGCCAATGCGATGACGTGGGGCTGCGTCTCTTCCCGTCCGGTTGAGGGGTTGTGGATGCACAGTGCCATCCCACCTTGATAGATCCGGTCAAGGCAATAGGTCGCGCCGACGCAAGGGCGGATGTCGGCCTCGCGACCGTCGATGATCTTTTGCACGATGTGGGGATCGGCCATATGTGCCCGGGTCATGCCCACCATGTCCAGTTGGCCGGACGCCACGGCGTGCCGCGCGGTCGCCACATCCGGGATGCGGGCGGCGTGGAAAGTGGGCAAGCCAACCTCGGCCCGGATTCGCCCGGCGAAATCCAGATGGGGGGCGGACCGCATGCCCTGGATCGGGATCACGTCGGTCATCGCGGGATCAGTGTGGATGCGACCCTTGATGATGTTCAGGAAATCGACCAAGCCACTGTCGCGGAACATCTGTCCGATGGCGATGCCTTCTTCGGCGTCGATTCCGCCGGGGTCATCTTCATCCGCTGTGTAGCGGACCCCAAGGAGAAAGCGGTCACCCACGCGCTTGCGGCAGGCGGCCAGCACCTCCATCGAGAAGCGGGCCCGATTTTCCAGCGACCCGCCATAGGGCGCGGGCAGGGCGTTGGTGAGGGGTGACATGAACTGGTCCATCAGGTGGCCGTAACATTCGAATTCCACCCCATCGAGGCCGGCCGCCTGCATCCGTTCAGCTGCGTCGGCGTAGTCGTTGATGATGCGGGAAATATCCCAATCTTCGACCACCTTCGGAAAGGCGCGGTGGCTGGGCTCGCGCGCGGGTCCAGCGGCGACCACCGGCAGCCAGTCACCCTTGTCCCAACGGGTGCGGCGGCCAAGGTGGGTCAACTGGATCATCACCGCCGCTCCCGCCTCATGGCAATCGTCGGTCAGGCGCTTCATCCAGGGCACAACCTCGTCCTTGTAGGCGAGGATGTTGTTGAACACCGGGGGGCTGTCTTTCGATACTGCCGCCGAGCCTGCGGTCATCGTCAATGCAACGCCTGCCTTGGCCCGCTCCAGATGGTAAAGACGGTAGCGGTCTTTCGGCATCCCGTCTTCGGGATAGGCTGGTTCGTGGCTGGTGGTCATGATCCGGTTGCGCAGCGTCAGATGCTTGAGCTGGTAGGGCTGAAGAAGCGGATCGGTGGTCATTGCGGCCTCATTTCCGGGATGCTGCCCACGCTAGCGGGGGCTTTCGTCCCTCTCAAGAAAAATCGACACATGTGTCGAGTTTCCGGGATTGTGCTGGTCGGGGGGGCGGGGCTAGGCTTCGGCGATGAGCAGGGACCAGACAGAGCGTGGGTGGCGGGGCACGCCCGAGGTGTGGCTGGATGCGGCCTATGACCTGCTGGTGGAAAGCGGGGTCGACGCGGTCAAGGTCATGCCGCTGGCCCACAAGCTGGGACTGTCGCGCACCAGTTTCTACTGGCACTTCGCCGACCGTGAGGCGCTGCTGGCCGGGCTGATCGCGCGCTGGCGGGCGCAGAACACCGGCAACCTGATCGCGCGCTGCGAAACGCCTGCCGGCACCATTGCCCAGGCCATGCTGAACCTGATCGACTGCTGGGTCGATCCCGACCTTTTCGACAGCCGGCTGGAGTTTGCGATGCGTACCTGGGCCTTGACCGACCCCAAAGTCGACGCGGCTTTGGTTGACGCCGATGCCCAGCGGCTGGCGGCACTCACCGCACTTTTCCAACGCTACGGCTATGACGCGACCGAAGCGGACACCCGCGCACGGACGCTGTATCTGACGCAGGTCGGCTATATCGCCTTGAGGTCGGAGGAAAGTTTCGCGGTGCGGATGGGGCGCATCCCGGCCTATGTGCTGACGTTTTCCGGCATGGCGCCCTCATCGGCTGAGGTTGCGGCGTTCCGGGCGCGGCATCAAGTCAGGTCAGACGGTTCAGAAGGGCCAGAAAATGCGCCTGTTCGGCAGGGCTAAGGGGGCCAAGCGTTTCGGCCGAGATGGCCAGCGCGGTGGCGGCGCGGTCGGTGAACAAGGCCACGCCGCTTTCGGTCAGGGCAACGGTCAGACGGCGACGATCCCCAGCGTCGGCGGCGGTGGCGACATATCCCAGCCGAACCAGACGGTCCACGACGCCCTTGATCGTCGCCGCGTCCATCGCCGTAGCGCGGCCCAGGTGGTTTTGCGACAGGGGACCTACCTCGGCCAGACGAGCGAGGACCGCGAACTGGGTTGTCGTCACCTCGGGGATATGGGCGGCGAAGATCGCCAGATGGCGCTGCGTCACTCGGCGCAAGATATAGCCGATCTGGTTATCCAGCCGGTAGGGCGGCACAGGTGCAGGGTCGGGCGTGTCGATCATTCCTTTGCGATACGCGGTGGGCGGCAGTCGCGCAAGACGGTTGACAGAAATGGGCAGGGGCCGCAAACTTGTATCTGTACAAACGAATGGCCGGGGTAATCCGCCCGTGACAGCCCTCAACTACGCCCGTCCCGACAGCTTGCCACAGGCGCTGCGCTTGCTGGCCGGCGGCGGCTGGCGGGTGTTGGCGGGCGGGACGGACCTTTACCCCGGTAGCGGGGCAACGCTGGACGGGCGGGTATTGGATCTGGGCGGTTTGGCCGGTCTGGCCGGGATCACCGAAGACGGGCAGGGGCTGCGGATCGGCGCAGCGACGACATGGTCCACCGTGATTGAGGCGCGCTTGCCGGCCGCGTTGCACGCCCTGCAGCAGGCGGCGCGACAGGTTGGCGGACGCCAGGTGCAGGTTGCGGGCACCCTGGGCGGCAACCTGTGCAACGCCTCGCCCGCCGCTGACGGGGTGCCGCCGCTTTTGGTCCTTGGGGCAGAGGTTGAGCTGGCCTCGGCCACCGGGATGCGCCGTCTGGCGCTGGCGGATTTCCTGCACGGACCGCGCCAGACCGCCCTGCTGCCGGGTGAGGTGATGACGGCCATCCTGATCCCCTCCCCCGGTCTGCGCGGCCGCTCGGCGTTTGAAAAATTGGGCGCGCGGCGGCATCTGGTAATCTCGATCGCGATGGTCGCCGCGCGGCTGGTGGTGGAGGACGGCCATTTGACAGATGTGGCGCTGGCCGTCGGGTCCTGCTCGGCCGTGGCCACCCGGCTGCATCTGGTCGAGGCGGCGTTGACTGGCGCGCCGGTGGATCAGGCAGCGGACCGTATCCGTCTTGCAGATGTGTCTTCGGCGGTGTCTCCCATCGACGACGTCCGCGCGACGGCAAGCTACCGCAGCCGCGCCGCCCTTGAACTGGTCCGCCGCGCCGTTGGCGGGGCGCTGGCATGATCGCGTTTATCCTGAACGGCAAGACGGTCCAGACCGATGCCCCGCCCACCGAACGGCTGAGCGAGACGTTGCGCGAACGGCTTCGACGTGTCGGCACCAAGGTCGGGTGCGATGCCGGTGATTGCGGGGCCTGCACGGTCTTGCTCGACGGTCAGGCAGTTTGCGCCTGCCTTACCCCCGCGGCCCGCGTGCAGGGCCGCCATGTCACGACAGTGGAAGGGTCCAGCCCCGAACTGACCCGCTTACGGGCCGCCTTCCTTGCGCAAGGCGCGGCGCAATGTGGCATCTGCACGCCAGCGATGTTGCTGACTGCGGCAGAGTTGCTCACAATCAACCCAAAGCCGACACCCGATCAGGTCGAGGCAGCCCTGGGCGGTGTGCTTTGTCGCTGCACCGGCTATCGCAGCATCATCGCAGCCGTTGTGGCGGCGGGGCAGGGCAGCACTGTCCCGGTGACCGAAGGGCTGGTCGGTGCTGCGGTCGAGCGGCTGGATGGCGCGGCCAAGGTGGCCGGTGACAGCTTCGGCGCAGATGAATGGCCCGCCGGCGCACTGGTGCTCAAGGCTGTCCGGTCGCCTCACCCACATGCCGATTTCCGCATCGGCGACTTTGCCGCCTTCAGTGCGCAGCCGGGCGTTGCAGGGGTCTTCACCGCCGCGGACATCCCCGGCCGCAACGCTTTTTCGGTGGTCCCGCCCTTTGCCGACCAACCTGCCATCGCCATCTCGCCCGCCCGGTTCCGGGGCGAATGTGTGGCCCTTGTGGCGTTTGAACCGGGCGTCACGCCGGATCTGACCACCTTTCCCATCACCTGGACCCCGCTTCCCGCACTCGCCGCACCGGAGGAGGCGGAAACCGGGCCCCTGATCCACGCCACCCGCCCCGGCAATCTGTTGATCGAAGGTCTGGTAAAGAAGGGCGACGCTGCTGCCGCCATCGCCAACAGTGCCCATGTTGTCGAAGGCATCATGACAACGGCTTTCGTCGAACACGCCTACATCGAGCCCGAGGCCGGTGCCGCCTGGTTGGACGGGGATACCCTTGTCATCCGCGCCTGCACCCAGGCCCCCGGGATGGACCGCGAAGATACCGCCGCCCTCCTTGGCCTGACACCAGATCGGGTGCGGATCATCCCGTCCGCTGTCGGCGGCGGGTTCGGATCGAAGCTCGACCTCTCGGTTCAGCCGCTGATCGGCTTGGTGGCGCTGCTGACCGGGCGGCCCTGCCGGATGGTCTATTCCCGCGCCGAAAGCATGACCTCCACCACCAAACGCCACCCGGCGGAAATGTCGGGCCGCATCGGCTGCGACGCCAATGGCCGCATCACGGGGGTGGAATTCACCGGGCGGTTCAACACCGGCGCCTATTCCAGTTGGGGGCCGACGGTGGCAAACCGCGTTCCGGTGCATGTCTGCGGTCCCTATCTGACGCCCCATATCACGGCGCGGGCAAGGGCGATCCACACGCATGGGCCGGTCTCGGGCGCGTTCCGGGGCTTTGGCGTGCCGCAAGGCGCGCTTTGGCAAGAGACGCTCTACGACCAGTTGGCGGACAAGGCCGGGATCGACCGGTTGGAGTTTCGTATCTTGAACGCGCTGAGCGATGGCGATGCCAGTGCCACGGGTCAGATCCTGCGGGCGGTAGGGATCAAGGAGTGTCTGAAAAGCTTGCGCCCATATTGGGCCCGCGCCGTGGCTGAAGCCGCGACCCAGCCCGGGCGCGGGGTGGGGGTTGCGGCCTGCTGGTATGGCTGCGGCAATACCGCGCTGCCAAACCCGTCCACCATCCGGATCGCGCTGTCGCATGCGGGACACGTGATCTTGCATCAGGGGGCCACCGACATTGGCCAGGGTTCGAACACCGTGATTGCCCAGATCGCGGCGCAGGCGCTTGGGTTGCCGCTGTCTGCCATCCGGCTGATCGGGCCGGATACGGCGCTGACGCCGGATGCGGGCAAGACCTCGGCCAGCCGGCAGACCTTTGTGACCGGCCGGGCGGCAAAGGCGGCAGCCGAGGCTTTGCGGGCCAAGGTGTTGCACCGGGCCAACGCCGGGCAGGGTGCCCTGCTGGCGCTGGAGGGTGACACCCTCGTGGTGCGCGACGCCGGCACCGAAACCCGGATCGACCTGGCCAGCCTGCCGCCCGATGCCCACCGCCACGCCCTGTCGGCGGAGGCGACCTATGACCCGCCCACCTTGCCGCTGGATACCGACGGTCAGGGCACACCCTATGCCCTTTACGGCTACGGCGCGCAGATGGTCGAACTGGCAGTGGACGCGGCGCTTGGGACGGTGAAGCTGCTGAACATTACGGCAGCCCATGACCTTGGCCGGGTGATCAACCCGGTTCTGGCGCGCGGGCAGATCGAGGGCGGCATCGCCCAAGGCATCGGCCTTGCGCTGATGGAGGAATACCTGCCTGGCAGGACGGAAAACCTGCACGACTACCTGATCCCCACTTTCGGTGACGTCCCCCCGATCAAAAGCCTGCTGATCGAGGTGCCAGACCCTGAAGGCCCTTATGGAGCCAAGGGCTTGGGCGAACATGTGCTGATCCCAACCGCCCCGGCCATCCTGAACGCGATCCGCGATGCCACCGGGGCAACGCTTACCCGCGTCCCGGCCTTGCCGCACCGGGTTCTGGCCGCACTGGACGGCAAGGCATGACGCTGTCCTCGGGCTTTCTCTTCTCCAAATATCCCGGGGGTCCGGGGGCCGGCCCCCGGTCGGTGGTCACATGACCGAGGCTTCCGAAAAGCTCCGCTGTGAGGCCTGCCCCGTGATGTGTTACATCGCCCCCGGCCAGACCGGGGCCTGTGACCGCTATGCCAATGACGGTGGCAAGATTGTGCGGACCGATCCGGTGGTGATGCTGTCAAAGGCGGTGGAAGCGGGCGGGCGTGTGGTGCCTTTCGCCTTGCGGACCTGGGACGGCACGGCTGTTCCGGCGGATGCCGTCATCACTGGCATCGGGTCGGGCACGACCTACCCCGACTACAAGCCCGCCCCCTTCATCATCGCCAGCCAGGTGGATGGTGCCGATATGGTCACCGTGGTGACCGAGGCGATCTTTTCCTACGCGGGCGTCAAGGTGAAGATCGACACCGACCGTTTCCTTGGCCCCGAAGGTGCCGTTGTCCGCGTGGCGGGAGAGGCGATCGGTCATGTGACCACCGCCGAGTATGGCAGCCAGATGCTGTCGCTTGGCGGCGTGCACCACCTGACCGGGGGTGACAAGGCCGAAGGTCGGGTGACCTGTGCCGCCCTGTTGGCGCTGTGCAACGGCGAGGCGGTTGAGATGGCGATCGACGGCGGCTGCACGGTCATCGCCCAGGCCGGGCAGGCGCCCGTCGTGGACGGGCAGCGCGAACAGCGGATGCGCGTGGGTTGCGGGTCTGCCAGCATCGGGATGTTCGCCGGACAATGGCAAGGGCTGGTGGATGAGGTGGTGGTGGTCGATGACCACATCACGGGGGTTGTCAGCGAACATCAGGCGGGCCGCATTCTGGGCTGGCCGCCGACGGGCATCAAGATCAAGGGGCACCGGTCGACCCCCGGGCGGTACTTCCGGGTAAGTGAGGCGGGCCTTGGCTGGGGCGGCACGCGGCTGACCGACCCTCTGGACATCTTGGGTGACTGGAATCCGAAGAAGGGCGCACGGCCTGGGCTGACGCTTCTGATGGTTTCGACGACGGGCGAAGATCACGGTTACTACGTTCTGGATGGCACGTTGCGGCCGGTCCCGCACCCGCTTCCAGGTTCCTTGCAGGCCAGTGTCGACCTGATCGCCGAAAATTGTGAACCGTCGCTCTGCACCGTCCTTTTCATGGCCGGTGCCGGCGGTTCCTTGCGGGCGGGGGTGGCACGAAATCCGGTCCGGCTGACACGGTCGGTGCAGGCGGGGGTGACACGACTGACCTCGGGTGGCGCGGAGACCTTTGTCTGGCCCGGGGGCGGGATCACCTTCATGGTCGATGTCACCAGCCTGCCGCCCGGCGCCTTCGGCCATGTCCCGACCCCGGCCCTTGTTGCGCCGCTGGAGTTCACCTTGCCTCGTACGGTCTATCTTGCGATGGGCGGGCATGAGGGCAGCATTCGCACGCTGGACGACATCATGACCGAAGGAGGCGAGTACCCCACCGCGGTGCAGGTTCTGCCATGGCCCACGCGTTGACCGGCGGTTTGCAAATTGGGCAGCCGCGCAGGCGCGCGCGGTTGCACGGGCCTGTCTCGCCTCTGGCCGTTCCGGCCAACCGGCTTGGGGGTGCCTCCGGCGGGAGTATTTCGGAAAAGAGCAAGCCCAAGGGCGCGGGGTGGGCGGCGGCAGCGGTGATTCTGCCGGATGGCCGGTTGCATCTGCAGCAGGGGCCCATCGACATTCTGGCCGAGGCGTTCGGCCCACCGGAAGCGGTGGCGGATGCCTACAGGCGCGCGGCAGAGTGCTTTGCGCCGGTGCTGGCGGCGTTGGTGACAGAATTGCCGATCTTGCGATCAGTCGACGGGGCACCGCACGGTGAGATTGCCCGGTCAATGGCGGCGGCGGTGGCCCCGTTCCGTCCGGATTTCATCACGCCGATGGCGGCGGTGGCCGGGGCGGTGGCGGACCACGTTCTGGCGGCCATGGTCGGGCCAGGGATCACCCGCGCCTATGCCAACAATGGCGGCGACATTGCGCTGTGGCTGACGCCTGAGACGGCGCTGACAGCGGCCCTGGCGGTGACCGGGGGCCTTGACCGGGTCACGGTGCGGGCGGGCGACAGGGTGCGGGGCATTGCCACCTCGGGCTGGCGGGGGCGAAGCTTCTCGCTTGGAATTGCTGACGCGGTCACGGTGCTGGCCCCGACCGCAGCGATGGCGGATGCGGCCGCGACGATGATCGCCAACGCCGTTGATCTGCCGGGGCACGCCGCAGTCACACGCCGCCCGGCGCGGGAGTATCAGGCGGACAGCGATCTGGGTGACCGGATGGTCACGGTTGCGGTGGCATCCCTGACAGCGTTGGACCGGGCCTGCGCGTTGGACAGAGGGCTTGCGGCGGCCAAGGGATTTCTGGACCGGGGCCTGATTGCCGGAGCTGCCCTTTACCTGCAGGGTGGGGCGCGGATGACCGGGGCGATGGGGAAGGTTGGACATGGCTGAATTCACGCTGCGCAAGATCGTGCTGCAGGTCGAGGAGATCTTCCATGAGGGCGGACCGGTTGCCAGCCTGCCGCCCCGGCGCGCGGCGATCTTTGCCATCTGCTGCAACCCCTTTGCCGGCCGTCATGACCCAGACCTTCAGCCCGCGATGGAGGGGCTGAAACCTCTTGCGCTGAAGCTTACGGACCGTCTGGTTGCCGCTTTGGGCGGGCGTGAGGGGATCGACGCCTATGGCAAGGGTGCCTTGGTGGGCGAGGCGGGCGAAAGCGAACACGGGGCGCTGTGGCATGTCGCAGGCGGCTACGGCATGCGCGAAAGGCTGGGCGAGGCGCGGGCCATCGTGCCTTCGGCCATGAAGGTGGGTGGGATGGGGGCGACACTAGACATTCCCCTGGGGCATCTGAACGCGGCCTATGTCCGGTCACGCTTTGACGTCATCACGGTGACTTGCGCCGATGCACCGCGCGCGGGCGAGGTGCTTTTCGCCCTTGCCATGGCGCGGGGCGGGCGGGTGCACAGCCGGATGGGCGGGCTTGAGGTGGATCAGGTTACCGGCCTTGACGGGCTGCGCTAGATGGACGAAGCGCGTCAGGGATTGGTGGCCGGCGTCGATGTGGGGGGCACGTTTACTGATCTGGTGATCCTTGACCCAGCCTCGGGCGCGGTGCAGCTGGCCAAGGTGCCGACCACGCTGCCCAATCAGGCCGAAGGCGTCCTGGCCGCGTTTAAGGCGGCGGCGGCGGACCTGTCTGGGATTGACCTGATCGTGCATGGCACCACCACGACCACCAACGCTGTTCTGGAACGCCGGCTGGCACGGACCGGCATGATCACCACCAAAGGCTTTCGCGATGTGCTGGAGCTTGGCCGCCGCACCCGGCCGCAGGCTTACGGCATGCACGGCCAGTTCACCCCCGTCATCCCGCGTGACCTGCGGCTTGAAGTGCCGGAACGGATGGATGCGCGCGGGCAAGTCCTGACCCCCCTTGACGAAGGCGCGCTGGAGGCGGCGATCCGGCAGCTTCTGGCGGCGGGCTGCGAAAGTCTGGTGATCCATTTTCTGCACGCCTATGCCAACCCCGCGCATGAACTGCGGGCAGGGGCAGTGGCCGCCCACCTTTGGCCCAACGCCCATATCACGCTTGGCCATGCGCTTTTGTCGGAAAGCCGTGAGTATGAGCGGGGGGTCACGGCAGCTGTTAACGCGTCGGTCCAGCCGTTGCTGGAGCGGTATGTGACGCGGCTGGCCGAACAGCTGGCCGCAAAGGGATATGCGAGCGATCTTCTGGTGATGAACGGCAATGGCGGGATGGTCACCGCCCGCGACGTGGGACGTGAGGCGGTGAAGACCGTGATGTCAGGCCCAGCCTCGGGCGTGATGGCGGCGGTGGCGACGGGGCGGCGGGCCGGAATGGCGAACCTGCTGACCTATGACATGGGGGGCACGTCTACCGATGTTGCGATGATCCGGAATGGCGTGGCCCCGGTCTCGAACGAGATCGAGGTGGAATATGCCATGCCGATCCATGTGCCGATGGTGGATGTGCGCACCGTGGGGGCAGGGGGCGGCAGCATCGCGCGGATTGACGCGGGGGGGATGCTGCGGGTGGGGCCGGAAAGTGCCGGGTCGGTTCCGGGGCCGGTGTGCTATGGCCGGGGGGGGACGCGCGTTACCATATCCGACGCGAACGTGATCCTCGGGCGGTTGCCTGCCAGCCGCTTTGGCCAGGCGGCGACGGCGGCGCGTCAGGCTATGGCCGACCAGATCGGCACGCCCATGGGCCTTGGGGTCGAGGCGGCGGCAGAGGCGGTCATCCGTATTGCCAACACGCATATGGCCGGGGCGATCCGGATGGTGTCGATCTCGCTTGGTGCGGACCCGCGCGATTTTGCGCTTTTCGCCTTTGGCGGCGCAGGGCCGTTGCACGCGGTCGCCCTTGCGCGGGAATTGAGCGTGCCGAAGGTGCTGATCCCGGCGCGGCCCGGCATCACCAACGCGCTGGGCTGCGTGGTGGCCGACCTGCGGCATGATTTCGTGCGCACATTGAACCGTGCGCTGGACAGCGTCGACATGGCCGAGGTTCACGCCATTCTGGCCGGGCAAGAAGCGACCGGTCGCCGCCTTGTCGGGGCTGAGAAGATCACCCTGCAGGCCACAAGCGCCAGCTTTTCCGCCGACATGCAGTTTGTCGGCCAGACCCACCTTCTGCGCGTCCCGCTGGCCACCGCCACCCCCAGCCGCGCCGACCTGCAAGCGGGGTTCGAGGCGGCCTATCACGCCCGCTTCCGGGTTGATCTGCCCACCATCCGCGCCAATCTGGTGAACCTGAACTGTTCGGTGATTGGCGAGCGTCCGGCGTTTGACCTGTCGCGCCTGATCGACCCCGCAGACCGCAAGCCACAGGCTGAACCCGCGTCACTGCGCCCGGTCTGGTTTGGGGACTGGGTGGAAACGCCGGTCTACTGGCGCGACCACCTACCGCTGGACTTGCACCTGCAAGGCCCTGCAATCATTGAACAGATGGACACGACCTGCGTGATCGACCCCGGCTGCACCGTCACTTCGGACGCCGATGGCAACCTGATCGTGGAGGTCGCGCCGTGACCGGGCCGCTCTTCGCTTGCCTGCGGTCGCTCATCGCTGGGGCGCGTCAGCGAAGAGCATGCGGCGGCATCGCGATGAGCGGCCGGAGGAAATCACCATGATCGACCCCGTCACCCTTGCCGTCATCCAGGCCGGCCTCCAGCAGGTCTGCGACGAGATGGACCTGACCTTTTCTCGCGCCGCTTTCAGCCCGGTGATTGCCGAGGCGGATGACCGGTCCGATGGCATCTATGCGGCGGATGATGGCAGCCTGATCGCGCAAGGCGCCAAGGGCCTGCCGGTCTTTGTCGGCGTCATGCAGTTTTCCACCCGCACGATCCTTGACCGCATCGCCAAGGGTCTGACGGCAGCCCCCGAACCCGGCGACATCTACATCGTCAATGACCCCTATCTTGGCGGCACGCACCTGATGGACGTGCGCTTTGCCATGCCGGTCTGGCGGAACGGGGACATCTTCTGCTGGCTGTCAAACACCGGTCATTGGCCCGACACCGGCGGCGCGGTGCCCGGTGGCTTCAGCGCCAGCGCGATCAGCGCCGAACAGGAGGGCCTGCGCCTGCCCCCGGTAAAGCTGTTCAAGAAGGGGGTGCTGGATCAGGAAATCTATCAGATCATCTGCTCCAACATCCGGGTGTCGGAACAGCGGATCGGCGATGTGAAGGCGCAGGCCTCGGCCCTGTTGGTGGGGGAAGAACGGCTGGCGGCGCTTCTGGACCGGTACGGCGATGCCACCGTGACCGGCGCGATTGCTGAAATGCGCCGGCTTGCGGCGGCGCAGATGCGGGCGATGATCGGCCTGATCCCGCCCGCCACCTATTGCAGCACCGCGATTGTCGACAGCGACGGGGTGGTAAACCAGCCCCTGACCATCGCGCTTGCTGTCACGACCACTGCCAAGGGGCTGACCTTCGACTTTTGCGGCACCTCGCCGCCCTGCATGGGGCCGATGAACTCGGTGCGCGCGACAACTCTTTCGTCGGTCTACCTTGCCATGCGCCACATCTTTCCCGATGTCCCGATTTCGGCCGGCGCGTTCGAACCGCTGACCGTGACCGGCATCGAAGGCACTTTCCTTGATGCGCAATACCCGCGCCCGGTATCGGGCTGCGCCGCCGAGGTCAGCCAGCGCATTGCCGAGGCGGTCTTTGCCGCCCTGGTGCAGGCGATCCCCGACAGGGTGACCGCGTCCCCCGCCGGGACGAGCGGCAACTTCGGCCTGGGCGGGCATGACCCGGAAAAAGGGCGCGACTATGTGATGTACCAGATCTCGGGCGGCGGTTATGGCGGCTTTGCCGGGGGCGATGGCATAGCGAACGGCTGTTCGACCATCGGCATCTCCAAGGCCCCGCCGGTTGAGATCATGGAGCAGTCCTACCCCGTCCTTTACCGCCACTATGCCTTGCACGAAGGGTCAGGCGGGGCGGGGCAGCAGCGGGGCGGGCTGGGGCTGGATTATGAGATCGAGCTGTTGCGCGGCACCGCGCGGGCGAGCTTTGTCATGGACCATGGCCGGGTCGGTCCCCAAGGGGCGCTGGGCGGTCAGGATGGGGCGGTCAACCGGGTTGAGGTGATCCGGGACGGCTTCGCGCTGATCCCCGAACATCTGTCGAAGGCGCAAGATATCGCCCTGAACCCCGGCGACCGGGTGCGTGTGCGCACTCCGGGCGGCGGTGGTTACGGCCCGGCCAGCTCGCGCGATCCGGCGCTGGTGGCCGAAGATGTGCGGCTGGGTCGCTATACGGCGGACGCGGCGGCAAGGTTTTGGCCGAACCGCTGACCGGGGACCAAAATTCTTTGAAGAACTTTCGCTCCCCGCCTGCCAGTTCAGCCCTATTCAGCCGCGTGGGGCGTGGCCTTGCGTCGCGACAGCGACTCTTCCAGCGCCGCAAGTCTGCCCTGCAGCAGGGCCATATCCTCACGCCCGCGGTCGATCCGTTCGGCCAGCACATGCGCCTCGGGGCTTTCCGGCTCGACCTCTTTCTTGCCAAGAAAGCGGCCAAGAATCCAGCCGAACAGGCGCGAGACGTCGTCCATCACCAGATACATCGACGGCACGACCACCAGGCTGAGGACGGTCGAGACAATGATCCCGCCGATCACCGCAATCGCCATCGGGGCGCGGAAGGCACCGCCTTCGCCCACCCCAAGCGCCGAAGGCAACATGCCCGCCGACATCGCGATCGAGGTCATCACGATGGGCCGTGCCCGCTTGTGACCGGCCTCGACCACGGCGTCGATCCGCTTCATCCCGCGCGCCCGCATTTCGATGGCAAAGTCGATCAAGAGGATCGCGTTCTTGGCCACGATGCCCATCAGCATCAGGATGCCGATCAGCACCGGCATGGACAGCGGGTTTTGCGTGATGATCAGCGCCGCCGCCACCCCGCCAACCGACAAGAGAAGCGAGAAGATGATCGTCACCGGCTGCACCACCGAATGGAACAAGAGGATCAGCACGAACATCATCAAAAGCACGCCCAGGACCATCGCGTTCACGAAGCTGCCGACCAGTTCGGCCTGCACTTCCGCGTCGCCCGACGGGGTGATCTTGACCGATTCCGGCAGGTTCAGCGTCGGCAAGATCTCATTGAAGCGGACGGTCGCCTGATCCAGCACAAAGCCCGGGGCGATATCGGCGCCGATGGTGGCCACGCGCTGGCGGTTCAGACGTTTCACCACGGACGGACCTTCGGCAACCTCAACCGTCGCAACGGCGGACAAGGGCACGGGGCCGATCGCTGTCTGCACCTTCAGCGCCGAGATGCGGGCCAGGTTGTCACGCGATACCTCATCCAGTTGCACCCGGATCGGGACCAGCCGGTTGTCGATGCTAAGTTTGCCAAGGGCCGCCGATACGTCGCCAATCGTCGCCACCCGCACGATCGAGGCAATCTGTTGCACGGTGACGCCCAGACGCGCTGCTTCTGCCTCTTTGGGGGTGATCTGGATTTCCGGGCGCGGCAGCGACGCCTCGGTCGAGGCGTTCAGCAGCATAGGTTCGTTCAAAAGCGCACCTTCGATCTTCTGGATCGCCTCGTTCAGGTCGTCCTCATCCGTGGACAGAAGGTCAAAGCTGAAAGGCCGCGAGGCACCGCCCGCGCCACCAATCTTGAAGGCCCGCACGTCGGGAATGGCGCGCAGGGCGGCGAACACCTCTTCTTCGATCTCGGCTTGCGGACGGATGCGGCCCTTGATCGGCGTTTCGGGCATGATTGGCCCGATCAGCGGCAATGCTTGACCAAGGTCCGAAAGCTTGCGCCCAAGGCCGTTGTCCAACCGGTCGAGGATGATGGTGAACGTCGCGCGGCGAATGTCGCGGTCGCCCAAGGGGGTTGACCCGCCAACCACCAGCACCGATTTCACGCCGTCCATGTCGGTCACGGTGGCACGCATCGCTTCGGTCGTGCTGGCGGTATCGTCCAGCGTGCTGCCCGGCGGCAGTTCGACTGACACGATGATCCGGCTTTCATCTTCCGGTGGGAACAGGCTGCCCGGCACCGCAAGCATCGCCTGGACCGAGAAGATCACCACGACGACGGCCGCGACCACGGTCAGGTAATAGGTCGGCAGACCCAGCCACCTGATCTTGTCCGACCGCCAGACCCGCGTCGTGGTGCGCACCAGCCCCATGTAGCCGCGCATGACGAAGCCGTCCTTTTCGCCCCCCTCATGCACGGCATCCTTCGACCGCATGAGGTAGGCGGCCATCATGGGCGTGATAAGACGCGCCACCAAAAGCGAGAACAGCACCGCAATTGCCACCGTCAGGCCGAATTGTCGGAAGTATTGCCCCGGTATCCCCGGCATGAAGCTGACAGGCACAAAGACCGCGACGATGGTGAAGGTGGTGGCGATGACCGCAAGGCCAATTTCGTCTGCCGCTTCAATCGCCGCACGGTAGGGGGTTTTGCCCATGCGGATGTGGCGGGCGATGTTTTCGATTTCAACGATGGCATCGTCCACCAGGATCCCGGTGGCCAGCGTCAGCGCAAGGAATGACACCAGGTTCAGCGAAAAACCCAGCATGTCCATGATCAGGAAAGTCGGCACCGCCGACAAAGGCAGCGCCACCGCCGAGATCAAAGTCGCCCGCCAGTTGCGCAGGAAGGCGAAGACCACCAGTACCGCCAGCAACGCCCCTTCCAGCAGCGTGTGGATCGCGGCCTCATAGTTGCCATAGGTGTAGAAGACGGAATCGTCGATCAGGGTGATTTCCACCTTCGGATTTTCGGCGCGCAGCTGGTCAACGACGGTATTGGTGACCTCGGCCACGCTGACCTCGGAGGCACCCTTTGACCGGAAGACAAGAAAGCTGACCAACGGTTCGCCGTCAACGCGGGTAAAACTGCGCAGCTCCTCATAGCTGTCGATCACCTGACCAAGGTCGGTCAGCCGCACGAAGCGGCCCGAGGGCAGCGCGATGGTCGTCGTCGCAAGGTCTTCCACCGTGCCGCTGTCACCCAGCGTGCGGATCACCTGTTCGCCGGTGCCAAGGCTGAGTTTTCCCGCGCCAAGGTTGGTGTTGGTGGCGGCAATCTGCGCGCTGACCTGTTGCGCTGTCACGCCAAGGCTGTCCAGCTTTACCGGATCAAGGTCCACCCGAATTTCCCGGTCGGCGCCGCCGATCCGCGTCACGCGGCCAATGCCGGGGCGGCCCTGCAACGCGCGGGTGACAGTGTCATCGACGAACCAGCTGATTTCTTCCATCGTCATGTCGGGCGCGCGGACGGCGAAGGTCATGATCGCCTGACCTTCCACGTCGATGCGGGTGACGATGGGGGCCTCTACATCGCCCGGCAGATCGCCACGGATCTGGTCAACCGCATCCTTCACATCCTGCACCGCCTTGTCGGTCGGCACTTCCATGCGGAATTCCACCACCGTGGTCGACAAGCCGTCCGTGACGGTCGAGGTGACTTTCTTCACCCCGGTGATGCCAGCCACGGCATCCTCGATTTCCTTGGTGATCTGGGTTTCCATCTCGGCCGGGGCGGCGCCGGATTGCGCGACGCTGACCGCCACCAAAGGCACGTCGATGTTGGGAAACCGGGTGATCGGCAAGGCATTGAAGCTTTGCCAGCCCAGCACCATCAGCAGGAAAAACGCGAGCAGGGGGGCAACAGGGTTGCGGATCGACCAGGCGGAAAAGTTCATGGCTGTGCCCTCAGTTCGTGTTGTCAGCGTCAAGCACCGGGTTGATCCGGTCGCCTGCCCGCACGAATGCACCCGCTTTTGCCACCACCAGATCGCCCGCAGCCAGACCCTGCACGATTTCCACGTTGGCCCCGTCGCGGATGCCGGTGGTTACGACCACCCGTTCGACCATGCCATCACGCACGCGCATGACGGTGATCCCTTCGGCGCTAGAGCCTACGGCTGTCAGCGGCACGGCAAGGGCCTCGCGCTCGGCTACGATGATCTCGGCCTCGACGAACATGCCCGAGCGCAAAAGCTCCGGATCACCGACGGCAATCCGCGCGCGGCCAAGGCGTGAGACGGTGTCGATGGTAGGTTCCACCAGATGCACTTTCCCGTCCAAAGCCGTAGCCATGCCGGCGGTGCGCAGGCGGGCGGGTTGGCCTTCGTCCAGGCGCAGAATGTCGGATTCGGCCACATCAGCGCGCAGTTCCAGCGCCCCGTCACGGATGATGACGAACATCGGCTGCCCCGCCGCCGTGGCAATCGCGCCCAGCTTGGCATTCCGGGCCACGATCTTGCCTGCGACCGGGGCCTTCACCTCGGTCCGGCTTAGCTGGAGGTCGACGTTTTCCAGCCGCGCTTCGGCCAGGGCCAGTTGCGCGCGGGTTGATTCCAGCGATTGGCGTGCCACCTGCACCCGCGCTGCCGCAGATACGGCATTGGCGCTGGCGGTTTCGGCCTGCGCTTGCGGCGCAGAGCCCTGTTCCTGCAGCAGTTTGGTACGGTCGGCCACCCGCTTCGCTTCGGCAGCGGTTGCTTCGGATTCCACCAGTTGCGCTTCGGCCTGCGCAATCGCGGCGGCGGCTGCCGCAAGGGATGCCACAGCCTCGCTGCGTTGCAGTTCCAGCGATGAGCGCGACAGAACGGCCAGAACCTGCCCCTCGGTCACCGTGTCGCCCACATCGGCCGACAAGGCCTCAAGCGGCTGGCCTTCGATCAGGGGGGCGACCTGCACCTCTTCCACCGCGCCAATCAGGCCGGACGCGATGACCCTGTCGGTCAAGCGGCGGGCGGTCACTTCGGCCACGGTGATGGCGGGCAGGGTTGCGGCCACCGGGGTCGGGGCGTCACTGGCGGCTGCGGCTTCAGCCTCTTGCGCGAGGACGGGGAAGGCGGGCACGGTCAGACCGAAGGCAGCGGTCAGCAGCAGAATTTGGGTCAGGCGCATGATGTCTCAGCCCTTTGCGATGTCGTTTGAAACGTCAGTCAGGATCATGTCGATGGTCCGCACCACCATGGCCGCCATGGCCGGGGTTGCGGGGCCACATTGGGTCGCGCGCATTGCGACTGCCTTGATAAGCATGACCAGCATCTGGGCATGCCCGGCATAGCGGTCTTGCACGTCGGTCAGGCTGCGTCCCGTCACCCGGGCGAAAACTTCGGCGATGAAGGTCACGATTGCGGCCTCCATCTGTTTGGCGGCAACGGCAATCTCGGGCTTGCGGATTGCGGCGGCGGTGATCTCGGCCCAAAGGCCGCCGTCTGCAAGGCAGTCGTCGGTCAGCCGCAGCAGGATCTTGGCGCGCAGCCCGGCCAAGGGATCTGCCGAATCGATGATTTCCGAGAAATCCCGCTGAATTTCAGCCAGATCAAGGCCGACCATCGCCTGCACGATTGCAGCCTTGGACGGGAAATAACGGTAGAAGTTGCCAACGCTCATCCCTGCCGCGCGAGCAAGGTCCTGCATCGACGCGCCGTCAAAGCCCTTATCGGCAAAGGCCTGACGGATCGAGAACAGGATCTCGTGGCTGCGATCTTCGGCGGTATGGCTGGGCTGGGGCAGGGACATGGGGCAGGTGGTCTCACTATCAGGCGGCATCGGAACGCTGGCAGGCGGCGTCGGAAATCTGGGAATGAACGTTCATTCACGCAAGTAGCGATTGAATTGCAAACGTCAAGAAGTTTGATGATTCCGCCGCGCCGACGCTTGGCTTTTTTGGGGAACTAGCTCAAACGAACGGCAGACAAGCCACCAATGCATCGTGGCGCCCATTTGGATCAGACAATGGCCACAGGTTTTCACTTCACCGTCGCGGCCACAGACGGCGCCGCCCGCACAGGCGCAATCAAGACCCCGAGAGGCGAGATTCGCACCCCGGCCTTCATGCCGGTGGGGACCGCCGCCACGGTCAAGGCTATGCTGCCCGAAAGCGTGCGCGCCACCGGGGCCGATATCCTGCTGGGCAACACCTACCACCTGATGCTGCGCCCCACGGCTGAACGCATCGCGGCCCTTGGCGGCTTGCACCGGTTCATGAACTGGGACGGGCCGATCCTGACCGACAGCGGTGGCTTTCAGGTGATGTCGCTTGGCCCCCTGCGCAAGCTGACCGAGGAAGGCGTGCGCTTTTCTTCCCACCTTGACGGGTCGAAACACATGCTGACCCCCGAACGCAGCATGGAGATTCAGGCGCTGCTGGGCTCCGACATCGTGATGTGCTTTGACGAATGTCCCGCCTTGCCCGCGACCGAGGCTGAGGTGGCCAAATCCATGCACCTGTCCATGCGGTGGGCGCAGCGGTCGCGCGACGCCTTTGGCGACCGGCCCGGGCATGCCCTGTTCGGCATCATGCAAGGCGGCGTCACGCGCGATTTACGGGAAGAGTCGGCCAAGGCTCTGACCGGGATCGGTTTTGACGGCTATGCCGTGGGCGGTCTGGCTGTGGGCGAGGGGCAGGAGGCGATGCTCGGCGTCCTGGATTACGCCACGGGGTTTCTGCCGGAAGACAAGCCGCGCTATCTGATGGGGGTGGGCAAGCCCGATGACATCGTCGGCGCCGTGCAGTGCGGCATCGACATGATGGATTGCGTGCTGCCGTCCCGTTCGGGCCGCACTGGGCAGGGCTGGACTCCGCGCGGACAGGTGAACCTGCGCAACGCCCGTCACAAGGACGACCCCCGCCCGCTGGATGAAACCTGCAGCTGTCCGGCCTGCGTGGGCTACAGCCGCGCCTACCTGCATCATGTGGTAAAGTCAGACGAAATCATCGGGTCGATGCTGCTGACCTGGCACAACCTGCACTACTACCAATCCCTGATGCAGGGTCTGCGGGAGGCAATTGCAACCGGAAATCTTGCCGCCTTTGTGGCCGTATTTCACGCCACACGCGCAGCGGGGGACATCGATCCGCTGTGACCAATGGCCATGAATGCGAACCGCCCCTGTGCGCAAATGCATAGCGGATAGGGCGAAGTTGCGGGTTGTGAGCATTGGCGCAGAGTTTACCTAGAAAGTCGAATACTGGCGTTCAAGGAAGTATCCAGATGACTGATCTGCTTTTCACCCCCACGACCATCGGCGACATCGCGGTCAAGAACCGTGTCGTCATGGCCCCGCTGACCCGCAACCGCGCGCGGGCCGAAGATGATACGCCCTACGACATTCACGCCGAATACTACGCCCAGCGGGCCGGGGCCGGTCTGATCATCACCGAAGGCACCCAGATCTCGCCCGAAGGCAAAGGCTATGCCTGGACACCGGGGATCTATTCCGATGCACAAGTGGCCGGGTGGAAAGCCGTGACCGCCGCCGTCCATGCCAAGGGCGGCAAGATTGCTGCCCAGCTTTGGCATGTGGGCCGGATCAGCCACACGTCCCTGCAACTGGATGGCGCAGCGCCCGTGGCCCCTTCCGCCCTCGGGGCCGCGTCGAAAACCTTTGACGGCACGGGCTTTGTCGAAACCTCTGTTCCCCGCGCGCTGGACCTGACCGAGATCGCGCGCGTGATCGAAGACTACCACCACGCTGCCCGGAACGCCGATGCCGCAGGCTTTGACGCCGTGGAGATTCATGCCGCCAACGGCTATCTGATCGACCAGTTCCTGCGCGACACGTCGAACACCCGCACGGATGCCTATGGTGGATCGGTCGCCAACCGCGTCCGCTTTCTTGCCGAAGTGGTGACGGCTGTGACCGAAATCCTTAGCCCGGGCCGTGTCGGCGTGCGCCTCAGCCCGTTTTCCAACGCCAACAACGTCGGCATCGACAGCGACACCCTTGCCACCTTTGGCGCTGCGATTGACGTGCTGAACACGGCTAATGTCGCTTTCCTGCACATGGTCGAAGGTCAGACCGGCGGTCCGCGTGATTGGCCGGCAGGGGCGGTGGAGTTTCTTCGCGACCAGTTCAAGGGGACCTATATCGCCAACAACGGCTATACGCGTGACCTGGCGGTTGCTGCGGTTGCGTCGGGCAATGTCGATCTGGTTGCCTTTGGCAAACTCTACATCTCGAACCCCGATCTTGCCGAACGTCTGGCTGTCGATGCTCCGCTTAATCCGCTGCCGACCGAGGGTCTTTATGGCGGTGGGCGCGAGGGATACACCGACTATCCGATGCTGACCGACAAAGCCGCCTGACCATGGAAGGCGCGCGCCCGACCGGCGCGCGTCCGATCATTTCGCCACTTGCAGCCGCACCCGCAGCCGTTCAGATTGTGACAATGGAACGGGACTTGAATCCCTCGAACGGGACCACAAGTTAAGATTTCCAAACGGCGGAGCGCGCCGGGTTGCCGATGGTCGGGACCCCGCACGTTGCCGCAGCGAAAAGGACATCAGATGACTGACCAGCTGTCCCCCAGCTACCCCGTCCTCCCCCTCCGCGACATCGTGGTGTTTCCCCACATGATCGTGCCCCTGTTCGTGGGGCGTGAAAAATCGGTCCGCGCGCTGGAAGAGGTGATGCAGGACGACAAGCAGATCCTTCTGTCCTCGCAGAAGGACCCGACGGCCGATGATCCGGCGTCGGACGACATCTTCCGCGTGGGCGTGCTGGCGAATGTGCTGCAGCTGCTGAAGCTGCCCGACGGCACCGTCAAGGTCCTGGTCGAGGGCAAGTCGCGTGTGAAGATCACCGGTTTCGTCGAGAACCCGTCCTTCTTCGAGGCGACGGCCGAGACCCTGCCGGAAACGGAAGGCGACACCACCTCGGTCGAGGCGCTGGTCCGCGCGGTCAGCGAGGAATTCGAACGCTATTCCAAGGTGAAGAAGAACATCCCCGAAGAGGCGCTGGCCGCCGTTTCGGACACGCGTGAGCCTGCACGTCTGGCTGACCTGGTGGCGGGCCACCTGGGCGTCGATGTGGCGCAAAAGCAGGTGATCCTGGAAACGCTCGACGTCGCAGAGCGGCTGGAGAAGGTCTACGGCCACATGCAGGGCGAACTTTCCG
>JANPJU010000146.1:0-1781 GCA_031425675.1 Paracoccaceae bacterium
ATCCTTGCCCGACAGCGGCATGGTCACAAAGGTATCAGACCCCGCAGGTTCAGTCACGCCGACGCGGTTGGCCAGGGCCACGATGTTGCCGGACTTGCGGTCAGCACCTTCTGGATCGGTGATCGCTTCGGGGCGGATGCCAAGGAGGATCGGCTTGCCCGCCCATGCCGCAAGGTTCGCCTGGCTGAAGCGCAGATGCTTTACCGCCCCGTCAGCGTCGGTCACCACCGCATGCGGCACGCCGTCTTCCATTACCACGGTGGACGGCACGATGTTCATCGCCGGTGACCCCATGAAAGTTGCAACATACACGTTGGCGGGGGTGTCGTAGATGTCCTTCGGCGTGCCAAGTTGCTGGACATAGCCCTTGTTCATCACCGCGATGCGGGTGGACAGGGTCATCGCCTCGATCTGGTCATGGGTGACGTAGACGATGGTGGTCTTCAGAGTCTGGTGCAGCTTCTTGATTTCCGTCCGCATGTCGACGCGCAGTTTGGCGTCCAGGTTCGACAGGGGTTCGTCAAACAGGAACACATCGGGGTTCCTGACCAGCGCGCGGCCCATTGCCACCCGTTGGCGCTGACCGCCCGAAAGCTGGCCGGGCTTGCGGTCCAGCAGGTGGTCGATCTGCAGAAGTTTCGCCACGCGGGCCAGCGCCACGTCGCGTTCCGCCTTTGGCACGCCGTGCATTTCGAGGCCGAAGGTCATGTTCTGGCCCACGGTCATGTTCGGGTACAAAGCGTAGCTCTGGAACACCATCGCGATGTTGCGCTTGGAGGGGTGGACGCCGTTCACCACCCGCCCTTTTATGGCAATCTCACCGCCCGAAATCGCCTCAAGCCCGGCGATCATGTTCAAAAGGGTGGACTTGCCGCAGCCTGACGGGCCGACGAGGACGAGAAACTCCCCCTCCTGCACCTCGATATCAACCTCATGCAGGACCTTTACCGATCCGTAGGATTTGGTGACGTTGCGGATATCAAGAAAGCCCATCGGTCAGCTCCAGTCGAAGGTGTCAGGGTGGCCCCGCGCGGCTGAAGGGTGTGCGCGGGGCCAGTTTTTATTGTATCAACGCCTCACTTGGCCGCCGCAATGGCGTCGGCCAGGGCGGTCGCACCGTCGGCCGCCGTCATGTCGGAGTTGAAAAAGCTGGTGACGGCATCGGTTGCGGCCCCCACCACAGCGGCGTTGGCGGCATGGGTTCCGGCAAAGGTCGGCACCGCCGTCCCGCCCGTATCGTTGCTGGCAAGGGCGGCGCTGGTGGCTTGCGCGCAACTGTCCATCGCCGACAGGTCAATATCGGTGCGCGCCGGGATCGCGCCTTTGGCCAGGTTGAAGGCAATCTGAACAGCGGGGTCCATGATGGCGCTGGCCAGCACTTCCTGACCCTTGATCAGATCGGCGTCTTCTTGGGTGAACAGGCTGAGCGAGTTCACCAGGTAGACAAACCCATCCCCCTTGGCCTTTGGCACCGGAATGCAGGCGTAATCGTCGCCCGCAACCTTGCCGGCGTTGGTGAATTCGCCCTTTGCCCAGTCACCCATGATCTGCATCGCGGCTTCACCATTGATTACCATGGCGCTGGCAAGGTTCCAGTCGCGGCCGGGGAAGTTGGGGTCAACCATGCCGCGCAGGGCGGCCATCTGGTCAAAGACCGCAACCATCTCGGGCCCGCGCAAGGTGGCGTCATCAAGGTCAATCAGGGCCTTGCGGTAGAAGTCTGTCCCGCCGACGCCAAGGGCGACCGCTTCGAACATGTAGGCCTCTTGCCAGGCTTGGCC
>JANPJU010000147.1:0-13917 GCA_031425675.1 Paracoccaceae bacterium
CCGCAGGCCCACCGGGCATCGCATCGGCATAAGACGCCACATCGCGCCCAAGTCCCCCCTCCACCCGGTCCGCCCCCACACCGCCCAGCAGCCGGTCATTGCCATCCCCGCCAAACAACGTGTCATTCCCCGACCCGCCGGACAGCGTGTCGTCCCCCAGACGGCCATCCAGCCGGTCATTTCCGGCCAGACCCCAAGTGGCATCGCCGACATCGCTGCCAAGGAATGTGTCGTTCCGAGTGGTCAAATGGAACGCTTCGATCCCGTTGTATCGATCCCCGGCGGCGTCGCCCTGCGACAGGTTCAGCGCCTTGAGGTCCAGCGTCAGGGCGACGGTGCTGGTGACGTAGGAGGCGATGTCAAAGCCCGCATCGCCGCTAAGACGGTCCGCCCCCGCGCCGCCGATCAGCGTGTCATCGCCATCGCCTCCATTGGGCGAATCGTCGCCATCGCGGCCTTCCAGCACGTCGTTCCCATCCAGACCCCACAAGACATTGGCCTGACCGTCACCGCCCAGAGAATCGGCAAGTTGTGAGCCTTCCAGATCTTCAACCCCGACATAAAGGTCACCCGCCGCGTCGCCGGTGTTGCGTCCGGGCAGGGTCAGGTCAGCCATCACTGCTGCCCCGTCGCGATAGCTTCCACGATCGCGCCCCGCGCCACCGTCCAGGATGTCGGCGCCGGTGCCCCCGGTCAGGGTGTCGGTTCCCAGACCGCCAAACAGGCTGTCCGCGCCACTTCCGCCAAACAGCCGGTCGTTCCCCTCCATCCCGTCAAGACGATTGGCAACCGTATCCCCGGTCAGCTGATCGGCGAAGCGTGACCCTGTGACCCCTTCCACGGACAGGTACTGCTGGCCCGAGGCAGGGCCGCTGGACTGGACCGTCCGCATCAGATCGACGGTCACGGCGACGTTGGCGGTGATGAAGTCGATCAGGTCAAAGCCGTCGCCGCCCTGCAGGGTGTCAGCGCCGGTCGAAAAGAAGAAGATCTCATCGTCAACCGTGCCTTGCAGCAGGTCTGACCCGGTGGTGCCGCCGATATGCCCGCTGCCGTCGGGGATCGGCGGCGGGGCATGCCAGAGGCCGACGAAATCGGTCAGACGAAAATCGGCGCGCTGGATCGGCAGGCCGTTGGCAGATTGCAGGTCCAGCACTTCGGCGTTGTACGTGATGCGCGCGCCGGTCGGTGTTGCGGTGATGGTCAGCGACAGCAACGAATGAATTGTGCCCCAGGCCGTAAGGTCGATCCGGTCGGTGCCAAGCTGAAACTCCGTGATCAGGTCGGCCGCGCCATCCGCGGCAAGCACGAACAGATCCGCGCCGGTGCCACCGGACAGCGCATCACTGCCACCGCCATCGCCAATCAGATCGGCACCTTCGCCGCCGATGATGACCTCATCCGCATCGCCCCCCAGGATCATGTCGCCGCCTGCGGTGCCGGTCAGGGTCGCCGCCTCATCCCCGCCGGCTTGCAGGGGGGAAAGCGGGCCTGGATCAACCGTCAGCCGCGTGATGCCGGTGCCTTCGCCGGCAACGAACACCTCAATCTTGCCGGCTGCGGTGACGTGCGCCGTCATCGCGGTGATGTTGGCCAGCGCCAGACCCGGCCCTTGCAGCTGGCTGCCCACCAGCACCAGCCGCCCGTCCGGCAGCAGTGTCAATAGCGCCAGCCCCCCGTCGCGGCCCCCGGTGATGATGAACACCCGGTCGTCGATCGTGACGCTGGCCAGCGCTTGCGTGCTTTGAAACCGGGTGTCCAGCGTGTCGATCACATGGTCGGCCACACGCATCACGCCGCCTGGTGCCAGCTCGACCACGCTCAGGGAGGACGACCCAGATGAGGCGATGACCAGATAAGTCACCCCCCCGGTCACCACCACCTCAACACCCGAGGGGTTGGCGATGCCAAGTCCCTGGCTTGCACCCATCAGCTGCGGCGCGCCAAGCGCACCACCGGGTCCAATGGGAAAGGCGCGCACCGCATCACTGTTCAGCGACAGGCTGACCAGATAATCCACCCCGCCCACGCGCGTTGTGGTCAGCGCGGGAATGTCGACCCCGGACCGTGAAGTGTCGATCACCCTTGTGCCGATCAGGGCCATCGACCCATTTGCCGCCACGGCATAGGCGTGGATGGAACTTTCCCCCATGCGAGCGGCGTAGAAAAATGTCTGCCCCCCCGCCTGCACCAAGGCCTGCGCGGACAGGGTTCCCGGCAGACTGCCCGAAAGCTGCTGCACCGCCGCCAAACCGCCTTCCGCGCCCAGCGCATGGGCCTGCACGCCGACCGCGTTCGCGCCGGTCACCAGCAAATGCGCAGCACCGTTGACCGAAATGACCCCAAACCGCGCTGCTGCGGGCAAAGTCAACCCTGGAGCTGTCAGATCCTGATCGACCACGGTCATCGCAGCGTCGATGTCGAAAGCCAGCACACCGCCGCCAGCGCGCGTGGCGGTGTAAAGGCGCAACTCACCGCCCTGCATCACCAGCTCCAGATCGCTGATCCCGGAAATCAGGTTCGACGGCGCAGCCGTGAACGTCTCCACCACCTGAAAGGTATGCACCCCTTGCCCCGCTCACCCATGTACCCCCGGATGACGGTGACGGACCCAAAGCGCCGGGGTCCGGCTTGTTTCAGGCGCAATCTGGGCAGTTGTCCGGGATTTTCGGCAAACCCGATGGACCGGGGCGGGTGATCACCAGGCCGGCCTCCGCCGCTTAGCGGCCAACACCGACATAGCGGACAAAGCCCGCGGCCATCACCTCATCCCGGTCATAGACGTTGCGCAGGTCGGCCAGGTGCGGTGTCGCCATCTTGCGCGCAAGCTTGGCCAGATCCAGACCGCGAAACTCATTCCATTCGGTCAGCATGACCAGAATGTCGGCCCCCGCCGCCGCCTGATACGGGTTTTCAACCCATTTGACACCGGGAAGCAGGGCCTCGCCCTCATGCTGGCCTTGCGGATCTGTGACACGGACCCGCGCACCCGCACCGACCAGCGCCGGGATGATCGTCAGGGACGGGGCATCGCGCATGTCATCCGTATTGGGCTTGAAGGTAACACCAAGGACCGCGATGGTCTTGTCGCGCACTGATCCGTCACACAGGTCGACGATCTTGTCGATCATCCGGCGCTTGACCTCTTCATTGACCTTGATCACCGCTTCGACAATCTGCATCGGGGCTGCATGTTCCTGGCCGATCCGGGCCAAAGCCTTGGTATCCTTGGGAAAGCAGCTGCCGCCATAGCCCGGCCCGGCATGCAGGAACTTGTCACCGATCCGGCCATCCATGCCGATGCCCTTGGCAACGGCCTTCACATCCGCTCCCACCCGCTCGCACAGCGCGGCGATTTCGTTGATGAAAGTGATCTTCGTGGCCAGAAAGGCGTTGGCGGCGTATTTGATCATCTCGGCGCTTTCAAGGTCGGTATAGACCATCGGAAATTCGCGCAGGGACAGCGGGCGGTACAATTCCGCCATGACCTTCTGAGCCTTGGAAGACTCGACCCCCACCACCACCCGGTCGGGGTGCATGAAATCGTCGATCGCGGCCCCTTCGCGCAAGAATTCCGGGTTTGAGGCGACGTCGAACTTGGCCTTTGCATTGGCGGTGCGGATCACCTCGGCCACCTTGCGGTTGGTGCCCACGGGAACGGTGGATTTCGTCACCACGACAGCATAACCGGTCAGAGCGCGGCCCACCTCATCGGCTGCAGCCATCACATAGGTCAGGTCGGCATGCCCATCGCCGCGCCGGGTGGGGGTGCCGACGGCGATGAACACCGCCTCCGCTCCGTCCACGGCCTGCGCCAGATCGGTGGTGAAGGTCAGCCGCCCCGCCGCGGTGTTTTTGGCCAAAAGCGCGGCAAGACCCGGCTCGAAGATCGGCACCTCGCCCGCCTGCAGCCGTGCAATCTTTGCGGCATCCTTGTCGACGCAGATCACATCATGCCCGAAGTCTGAAAAGCAGGTGCCCGACACCAGCCCCACATACCCCGTCCCGATCATCGCAATCCGCATCATGTTACCCCAAAGCCATAGTCGGCCTGTCTATGCAGGGTGATCATGGCTGTCAAATGGCTCGGCCATATCGTGCCGACGAAAGGCAGAGGCGGAGACCGCCTCTGCCGGATGCGCGTTCAGTAATCGCTTTCCAGATACAGGCTGTTGATCATCATTCCCACAACCGATGACACCCCCCCGACCGAAACATAGGAATAAGGGGCAAGCAGGGCCGTCGTCGCCGGCAGGTCGGTGGTCACCGTCCCCATGGCCACCGCGCCGGTCACCAGGTTCGTCACCTCATAGCCCAGCGTCTGCGTGGTCCCGGGGGGGCTGAACATCGCCACCTCGTAAACCGCCGTCCGGTCTGTATTGGGCTTTGGAAAGGCCGCTCCAAGGTCAATCTTGCTGGCCGTGCCGGACGCGTCATTGTGCATGAACTGGATGTTGGCATCGCCGGAGTCATAGCCCATGCCACAAATGCCGGTCAGCGTGGACGGGTTCACATCGGTCGGCGTCGCAAGCGAGTTGCGCATCCCGGCAAAGGCCCGGTGGCTTGCGTTGCTCATCCCCGTCGCAGGCGCCCAGCGCCAGACCAGCGTAAAGCCCCCCAGTCCCGCAGCCGGCCCGCCCAGCGTGTGCTGCTGCGTTGTGGTGCGGACGCCCACAACTGCCGTGGTCGCCGCAGTGGTGACCAGCCATTCATGGCGTTTCATATAGCTGTGGACGTTGGTGGCCGCGACGTTTGCCCCTGTCGCGGTGCCCGTCGCTGAGGTGGCAAAGCCGAAGTTGGTAAAGCCCCCGTTGTTGCCATGCGACAGGAAAAGACCAATCCTGTTGCGCCCGATGAACGGCTGCAGCGCCGCGTCCGGCCCGCTTGGCCCCACGCTGGCCGGCAGCAGCCGCCCGCCCACGCTGCGTCCGAACAGCTTCAGGCCCCCCGCCGCCGGGGAAGCCGGCGTTGCAATCGCCGGCAGACGCAGCTGGCCGCCCTCGATCTCGACATCCGCCGCGCCGGAAAACGCGCCGGCATTGTTCCACTGGATCTCACCCGATGCGCCACCAGGGCTGCCCCCGCCCCCACCCCCGACAGGTGCTGCCCAGGTGCCATCCGCCCGCAGAAAGTTTGCCGTTCCCCCGCCCGAGGCTGGGGCCAAGCCCTTCGCCCCGCTGGTGAATGTCTCCAGAAGCGCCGTCGCCTGCGTGGCTGTCAGGTCTTCCGGGTCGCCCGTACCTGCGGTGGTCCGACCCTTGAGGGTCGCCGTTGCCATATTGGCCAGCTTGGCATTGCTGACCACATCATTGGCAATGCTGAGAGCAGAAGAACCGGTCACGTCGCCGGTGTGGGTGGCATTGCTGACCTTGGCGGTGTTGGCGGTCACCGCCGCGGTTGCGGCCACGGCGGCGGCAAAGTCGCTGATCGTCGCGGCAGTTTGCGTGCCGGTGTGCGTGGCCCGGTCGCGCAGGGCCGCGTCGGTGGCATTGGCCGTGGCACCGCTAGCCACGTTCAGGATGGTGCGCGCCTGAGCTGCCGTCATCACCTCGGGGCTGCCGGTGCCGGCGGTGTCACGGCCAAGAAAAGTGTCAGTCGCGATGCTGGCCAGCTTGCCCAGCGTCACCACACCCGCATCAATCGCCCAGACCGTGCCCGCAGCCGACACGGTGATGTCGCCCTTGTCGCCGTCCGTCAGACCTGCTGCGCCGCCGCCACCGACCGGCAGGGTAGTGCCCGCACTGCGCACCTTCACTTCGCCGCTGGTGGTGTTCAGCCACAGCGTCCCGTCTGCCGGGCTGACCGGGTCAGCCGCCTGCCCGCCCAGATGGACCGGTTTTGGCAGCGTAACCTCGCCCGAAACCGCCGCCGCCTGCAGAGCCGTGTTGAAGGTTGACCCGTTCGCGCTGACCTTGACCGCAAAGTCATCCGACCCGGTGGTGCCCATCTCGGCACGGCCGGAAAATCCGGTCTGGAACAGAAGGCTCGCCGTGTCGCCCGCCGCCGCCTTGTTCAGCTTCAGTTGATGACCAGACCCCGAATGGTTCAAAAGCGTGGCAGGAGAGGATACCGTCAGCCGGTTCGATGCATCCGCCGTGGCCGACACGCCCAGTTGCGTCACCGTCAAGGGGCCGTCGCTTGGTGTCTCCCAGCCCAGCCCGTCAAACACCGCCGTCTGACCCTCGCTCAGCACATGCGCGCGCCAGCCAGGCAGGGCCTGGGTGAACTGCCACCCGGTCTCGGCAAACAGGGCAATACGTCCGGACTGGCCCGCCCAGGGGCCCGTCGCCCCCGCCGCCACGATATGACGGTCCCCTGCAGCCGGCAAAGCCGGGGCCGTGGTCAGGGTCCGGTTCAGCACGGTCAGCTGGACGATCAGGTCCAGCTGGTTAATCGCTTCATTATGGGTGACATGTTTCTGGGCCTGCGCCGGCAGGATCAGGGGCAGCGACAGGATGGTCGTTTCGTCGGGCATGGATACCTCCGCAGGATCGCCTTGACGGGCGAACCTAGGGAAAGACCCTTCACGCCACCTGACCAGTGCGCGCGGAGCCACTCACCCCCACGCAACACCCCTTATGGCACCGGCTGCGGCGGAATCCGCCCGCGCCGCGCCTCGGCCCAGGTGTTCAGACTGACCGCCCCGACGATCAGCGCCCCGCCCAAAAGGACGAACGCGTCCACCCCCTCGCCAAACACCACAGCCCCCAGTGCCGCCGCCCAGATGATCTGCAGAAATGTCACCGGCTGGGTCACGGCCAATGGCGCCGCCTTGAACGCCCGTGTCATCGCGTAATGTCCAAAGGTCGCCAAAGCCGCGACCAGGGCCAGCCAGCCAAGCTGCACGCCCGTCACCGGCTGCCATACCCACCACGCCAGCGGAGCCAACCCCACCGCGACTGTCACCGACAGCACCGCCACCACCACCGCCGCCGGTGCCAGCCCGCTCAGCCGCTTGGCGATGATATAGCTGACCGCAAAGCACAGCGTCGCCGCCAGCTGTGACAGATGGCCCAAGGACACCTCCCGTACTCCGGGCCGCAGCACGATCAGCGCCCCGATCAGCGCCACAAGGATCGACATCACCCGACCCCGCCCCAACCCCTCACCCAACAGCAGACCGGCAATCACCAGCACCACCACCGGATTCAGAAATCCGATTGCCGCCATCTCGGCCACCGGCACCCGCGCCATGGCATAAAACCAGAAGACCACGGCCGCGACATGCAGCGCACCGCGCCAACCGAACATGCCCAGCACTGGCAAGGAAAAGCGCGTTGCCCGCGCCTGCCAGATGGCAGGGGCCAGGAACAGCAGACCAAAGGCAAAGCGGATGAAAGCCGATTGCGCCGCAGGCAACTCCGTCCCCAGATGCCGGACAATTCCGTTGACGCCCACGAAAGCCACGCCCGTAGCCAGCATCCACAGAACCCCTTCGACGGGTCGGCCCAGATCGTTCGCATCGCGCATAAGGCGCACAAAACCGGAAGCCCCCGCCGAAGGCAAGGGGTCAGCCGGGGGGAAACGGTCAGCCGAAGGCAAGGGCCGCCGCAATCGCCCACATCGTGCAACCGACACCCACCTCCAGCCAGACCCAGGCCACCGGCCTTGCAAACACGGGCGCCAGAAGCCGCGCCCCGAACCCCAGCGCGGTGAAGAACGACAGCGACCCAAGCGCCGCCGCCACACCAAACGCCGTCTGATACGGCGCATACTGGGCCGAGATCGACCCCATCAGTACCACCGTGTCCAGATACACATGCGGGTTGGCCCAGGTCAGCACCACCGCCGTCCCGACCACCCGGCCAAGCGGGGCCGACACCGCCTCGGACGGCTTCAGCGCCTCACCCCCCCGCGCCGCCGCCCGGAACCGCAGCGCGCCATAGACCAAAAGGAACGCCACACCGCCCCAGCGCATCGCCTCGCCCAGCCACGGCACCGACCGGCTCAGCGCGCCAAACCCCGCAACGCCCGCCCCGATCAGCACCGCGTCCGAGATGGCACAGACGGCCACCACCGCCAGGACATGTTCCCGCCGCAGGCCCTGCCGCAGCACAAACGCATTCTGCGCGCCGATCGCCAGGATCAGGCTGACCGCCACCAGATAGCCCTGAACCGCCGCTTCAAGCATCAGCCAGCGCCTCCAGCGCGGCCAGCGCATCAAAGCGCCGATCCCATTGCACGAACAGGTGGTCGTGATGCAGCCCTGCAATCACGTTGCAGCTGATCCCCTCCGCCGCCAGCGCCGTGGCAAAAGCCGCCGTCAGCCCCACCGCCGCAAGGTCGCTGTGCACCGTCAGGCTGATCCGCGCCCAAGGCTCCGACCCCACTCCCACCGCCACCAGCGCGTCCAAAGGTGCCACCACTGTCAGCCCCCCTTCTTCCGCCACCGTGGCGAACGGCGTAACCGCCAGAACCCCGCCCGCCCACAGGCCGAAACCGTAAGGAAGATCGTGCAGCACAGGCTCCATCCCGCGCAGCAACACTGTCAGGTCCGTCTGCCCCATCAACTCACCCCTTCGCCTTTCATTCTGGCGCAAATATCCCCGCCGGAGGCTTTCGCGCCGTCCAGAAAGGCGCACCAATCGCCCTTGACCTACGGCCCCTCTGTGCGACAATCGAATTAATCTTTCTCGTGCAGGATTAGCTGCGCTAATGCTTGACCCCGCCCAGCTTGCCGCCCTCGCCGCCGTGCACCGCCGCGGGTCGTTTGACCTTGCGGCGTCTGAACTCCACGTCACACCCTCCGCCATCAGCCAACGCATCAAGGCGCTGGAGGAGGCGACGGGCACCCTTCTCATCCGGCGCGGCCAGCCCTGCAGCGCCACCCCTTCCGGCCTGCGTCTGATCCGGCACCATGACGAGGTTCGGCTTCTGGAATCCACCCTCGCCGCCGACTTGCCCGCCCTTTCCCCCGGCCCTGTCACGTTGCGGCTTGCGGTCAACGCAGACAGCCTTGCCACATGGGTCATCCCGGCGCTGGCCGCGACAGCGGGCTTTCTCTTCGATCTGGTGATCGACGATCAGGATGTCAGCCAGAACTGGCTGCGTCGAGGCGAAGTCGTCGCCGCCGTCACCGCCCATTCCGGGCCGCTGCAAGGCTGCGACACCATCCCCCTCGGCAGCCTGCGCTACCGCGCTACCGCCTCACCGGCCTACCGTGACCGCTGGTTTCCGACCGGCGTCACGCCGCGGGCGCTCAGCCTTGCTCCCGCGCTGACGTTTTCCGACAAGGACCTGTTGCAAGATCGATGGGTCACGCGCCATAGCGCCAGCAAGCATCGCGCCAGCTTTCCAAGCCACCGGATGGCCTCGTCACAGGCGTTTGTTGAGGCGTGCCTCACCGGGCTCGGCTGGGGCCTGAACCCCGAACCGCTGGTCAAGGATCACCTTGCCACCGGTCGGCTGGTCGAGCTGATCCCTGATACCGCGCTGGACGTGGCGCTGCACTGGCAGTTCACCCGCCTTGCAGCCCCGGCGCTTGCCCCGGTGACCGAAGCAATTCGCCGATCGGCCAAGACAATTCTGATCGCCGCCGATTGACGCGGCACGGGCGCGGCGCGACACTCGCAGAATGACCGACCCCCTGCGCCCTTACCGCCAGATGGCACGCAACAACCACCTGGCCAACCGTCGCCTTCAGCGCGCCATCGCCACCCTGCAACCGGGCGAATGGCACGCGCCGCGCACCAGCTTTTTCCCCAGCCTCTGCGCCACGATGAACCACATCTACATCGTCGATCACTTCTACATCGACGCGTTGCATGGCGGAACTCTGGGCGCCGCCGCCTTCGAGATATCCGAACCCTTCCACGATCCAGCCGGACTTGCGGCCGCACAGACCACGCTCGACCACGAGGTCATCGCCCTTGTCGAGGCGGCACAGCCCGATGACCTTGCCCGTCCGGTCCATATCCACCGCAGCGGCCGCATCCAGATCGACAGCATGGCCGACACGTTGCTGCACCTCTTCCTGCATGACCAGCACCATCGCGGGCAGGTCCATGCGATGCTGGCGGGCACCAGCGTCCCGCCGCCGCAACTGGATGAATTCGTGATGACCGACGATGCGCGCTTTCGCATCGAGGACCTTGCCGCCCTTGGCTGGACCGAGGCTGACCTGTGCTGAAATCTGCTCCCGCTGCCGGATCACTCCAGCAGTGCTGCCACATCCTCGGGGATGTCAAAGTTGTGCGTGACGGTCTGCACATCATCGTCTTCTTCCAGCAGGTCGATCAGCCTCAGCAGCTTTTGCGCGGTGTCCAGATCTACCTCGGTGCGGGTCTGCGGCTTCCAGACCAGCTTTGATTCCGTCGACTCGCCCAGCGCCTTTTCCAAAGCGTCCGACACCTCGGACAGCGCCTCGACCTGGCAATAGATCCAGTGGCCATCCTCATCGGACTCCACATCCTCGGCCCCGGAATCAAGGGCCGCCATCATCACGTCGTCGGCTGACCCCACGCTGGCGGGATACGAGATCTCGCCCATCCGGTCGAAGCTGTGGCTGACCGACCCCGTGGTGCCAAGGTTGCCCCCGGCCTTCGAGAAGTAGGACCGCACGTTTGACGCCGTCCGGTTCACGTTATCGGTCATCGTCTCGACAATGATCGCGATGCCGTTCACGCCATAGCCTTCATAACGGATTTCGCTGTAATCCGCCGCGTCGCCCAGTTGCGATTTCTTGATCGCCCGGTCGATCACGTCCTTTGGCATCGACACGGCCTTCGCGGCCTTGACCGCAAGGCGCAGACGCGGATTCATGTCCGGGTCGGGCATCCCCATCTTGGCCGCAACGGTAATTTCCTTTGCGAGTTTCGAGAACATCTTCGAGCGCAGCTTGTCCTGCTTGCCCTTGCGATGCTGGATATTCGCCCATTTCGAATGGCCTGCCATTCTTCACGTCTCCGGTCGTTTGTCGGTGCTGGCGTGCTCTACACCAGCGCCCGGCCAAACCGCAACCCCACCGCATCCTGGCGCCGCTCCTCGATGACTTCGTCACTCGTCGCTGGCCACCTGCGAGGAGGAGACAAAGTCGAACGACGAGCGTCCGATCAGTCCTCCGCCACCCGCGGCGGCGACACGAACACCCGGTCCACCCCCGCCGGATCGGTGATCGTCACCTCTGCCATCGGCGGCACCGCGCCTTCGGCCCCCAAAGCCTCGGTCAGCCCCGTGAACAGCTGGCGCAGGATGTTGGGGTTCTCCACCACCCGCACCGCATATCCAAAGCCCGGCCCGCACGGCTCCAGCCTGCCCATGCCGCCCGCCGCAGTCCAGTTGGCGCGACAGACCGTGCCGTCCGTCAGCGTCAATGTCAGCACATCCGCCGACAACCGCGCCGCTCGCGGTTCCGGATTGCCCGGCACCAAGGCACAGCCCGCCAAAGCCATCAGGATCAAAAGCTTCCGCATCGCGCTCTCCTTACAACGGCCAGATCAGCGGGATCAGCAGTGCCGATACCAGCATGGTGATGATGTTCAGCGGCAAACCCACCTTGGTGAAGTCCGAGAACTTGTATCCCCCCGGCCCGTACACCATCATGTTGGTCTGATACCCGACCGGTGTGGCAAAGGCGAGCGTGGCCGAAAACATCACTGCCACCACAAAGGGCCGCGGGTCATGGCCCAGCTTTTCCGCAAGCTCGATGGCGATGGGGGTGTAGATCACCGCCACCGCGTTGTTCGACAGAAACTCCGTCATGATCAGGCCAATCGCATAGACTGCAAGGATCAGCAGGAACGGCCCCAGCCCCTCCAGCCACGGGGCCACGCCGCCCACGATCAGCGCCACCGCGCCCGATTGCTCCAGCCCCTCGCCAACCGCCAGCATGGCAAAGATCATCGCCAGCAACCGGCCATCGACAAAGCTGAACGCCTCGTCACTGTCCACGCAATGGGTGATCAGGATCACCGCCACCGCGATCAGCGCCAAAGGCAGGATCGGGGCCACGTCCAGCGCCGACAGCACCACGATCAACGCCAGGGCGGCAATGGCGATAGGCGCCTTCGGACGCCGGAAAGCTGCCACCTTGGGACGGCTGATGTCCACCAGATCCATATCCGCGGCCAGCCGCTGGATATCCTCGATCGATCCCTCAAGCAGCAGCGTATCGCCAACCCGCACGATCAGATCATCCAGCTGCCGCCCGATGTTCTGGTTGCGCCGGTGGACCGCCAGCACATAGACGCCATAGCGCCGCCGGATGCGCAATTCACCAAGCGAACGCCCCTCCATCCGGCAGCCGGGACCGATCAGCACCTCCACCGTCTCGGTCTTGACCGAACTCAGCTTGTCCACGAGATGCACATCCGTGCGCGCCTGCAGACCCATCAGTTCCGCCATTTCGGTCCGCAGAACCACCCGGTCGCCCGGCTGCAGCGTCGCCGCCGACAAATCGCGCCGAAGGCTGGCATCGCCGCGCAACACGTCAATGACGCGCACGCCATCGGGCTTGAAGATGTCGACGTCCATGACCGACTGGCCAATCAGCGTGCTGTCCTCGGGAACGGCGACCTCGGTAAAGAACTTCATTTTCCGACGGTCGTTCAGCAAGACACCCATCGACTGCCGCACCGGCAAAAGGCGATTGCCGAACACCGCCAGAAACGCCCCGCCCGCCAGCGTGACCGCAATCCCAAGGGGCGCTATTTCGAACAGGCTGAAATGCTCCAGCCCCTGATCCACCGCCACCCCATCGACCAGAAGGTTGGTCGAGGTGCCGATCAGCGTGATCATCCCGCCCAGCACCGTCATGTAACTTAGCGGGATCAGGAGCTTTGACGGCGCTGTCCCCAGCTTTATCGCCAGCTGGATCACCACAGGAATCATCACCGCCACCAACGGCGTGTTGTTCATGAAGGCCGAGGCGACGGCAATGACCCCGAACAAGACCACAATCGTCGTCTTCGGCCGGTCACCCACATGACGTTCCGCCGCCGCGATGACCATTTCCACCGCGCCCGTGCGCACCAGCCCGCCCATCACCAGAAACATCATCGCAATGGTCCAGGGCGCGGGGTTCGACAGGACCGAGGTCGCCTCCCTGATCGGCAGGATGCCCAGCACCAGCATCACCGCGGCGCCACCGATGGCCGTCACCTCAACCGGGGTGCGCTCCATGACAAAAAGGACGAACATGATCCCAAGGATCGCCAGCGCCACAGCGGGCTGCACCTCGACAGGGATCGCCAGTCCGAACATTTGCGCCTTCTCCCCGTCAACCTGCCTGCGCCGTGCGGCGCGGCTGCACCAATGCCACACCGGCCAGCATGACCACAAGCGCCACCCAGACGGTGGGCTGGAACCGCTCACCCAACAGGACCATCGCCCAAAGCACGCCAGACCCTGTCACCAGATACGCGGTCTGCGACGCAAAGACCGACCCCGCCTTGGACGCCAGCCAGACATAGCTTGCGTATACCACGGCATGCACGGCGGATGACGCGACCAGCGCCCACTCAGCCCGCCCCATCGGAAACGGGTCCACCCATTGCCCCGTTCCCAGCGCAATCGGCGCGGCCAAAACCGTACCCACCACTGACACGCCAAACATCGCCTGTACGGCGTCCATACCCGCAGTGCCGCCCCGCGCCACATAATTCGCCTCGATGGCATAGAACAGCGGCCCCACCATTGCCACCATCAGCCACCCCAGACTGACCGCCCCCCCGGCTCCCGGCTGGGCGATCAGCGCCACCCCCACCAGCCCCAGCGCCAGCCCCGCCAGCCGCCCGGCAGTGAACCGGTCCAGCCCCAGGGCCAGCGCCATTGGAAAGGCCAGGAACGGCACGGTGGAAATCAGGATCGACATGATCCCCGCCGGCAGATGCACGACGGACGCATAGAAGGTCGCGTTCGGGATCAGCGTCCCGATCACCGCCACCACGACGTAGAACCTGAACGCAGGAACCGAAAAGA
>JANPJU010000148.1:0-2904 GCA_031425675.1 Paracoccaceae bacterium
AAACCCCTCCATGGTCCGGAAGGACCGGGGAATGGTGCGATCGGACATCTGCCACATAATCATGTGCATGGATTCCGGGGTCAGCGAGATGTAATCCCAGAACGTGTCATGTGCTGACTGGGCCTGTGGGAAGCCACGGTCCGGCTCTGGCTTTACCGCGTGCACCAGATCGGGGAACTTGATCGGGTCCTGGATGAAAAACACCGGGATATTATTGCCCACCAGATCCCAATTGCCTTCGTCGGTATAGAACTTGGTGGCAAACCCGCGCACATCGCGCGCAAGGTCAGGTGACCCTTTCGACCCGACGACGGTTGAAAAGCGTACGAAGACCGGGGTCTCTTTGCCTTCGGCCTGAAACGGCGCGGCGCAGGTAACGTCGGGAATGGACCGCGTGCAGACGAACGTGCCATGCGCACCGGTGCCGCGGGCGTGGACCACCCGCTCAGGAATACGTTCGTGGTCGAAATGAAAGATCTTTTCGCGCAGTACGAAGTCTTCCAGCAATATTGGCCCGCGCGCGCCTGCTTTCAAAGAGTTCTGGTTGTCGGAAACAACTACACCCTGGGCTGTGGTCAACCGGTCGCCGTGTTGTTCAGCTGTCTGATGCACTTCGCCACCGGCCCCGCGTTTGAAGTTCATATCGTCACTGTTCATTCTGCAAGGTCCCTGTGGAGTTTCTGTTGTGAGAAATTGTTTTCTTGCCGTTGCAGTTTGCCGGCGGTTCGGTCAGAGGCTTGGGATCAGATCACAGACGCGCACCATTTGTGTTGCTCCGTCCTGAATACCCCCGGCAAGACCGGTGTAAGGCGCAGGCTGCACGTCTGGAGAGGGAACCTGCCCTTCCACGCCAGCGACTGACCCTGTCGCTGAGGTAGAGTTGGCCGTTTCGGTAGTAGGCTCTTCGGCTGCAAGGTCACCGGTCGTCGTGTCTGCCAGGTCTTCGTCGGTTGCATCCGGGGCATTATCCTCGTCGCCTTCCTGCAAGGACGCCGCTCCGGCCGTGTCACTTCCTTCGCCTGCCGCGCACCGCGCGAGAACCGCGGCCTGATCATCCTCACTCAGCGCAGTCCATTGCGCGCGGATCTCATATTCCGGCCGATGCGTGAACAAGGTGCCCTCACCGAAAAAGTCGGCGCCAACCTTGTCCCACCAGTTTTCCGTCGATGATGTGTCATCATTGGTCGCCTGGGCACCAGCCGATGTGGCCAAAACGGCTGCCAGGAAAGCTGCTGCTGCCTTCATGTGTAGAACCTCCTTACGAAAATCATGGTCAGAACCCGTCGATCGTCAGAATGTTCCAAAGGTTGTTGTCGTGGTGTGGGTGATTACGGGATCGACCCTGTGACAGATGGTCGACTGGTTCATTTGACCCAAGGAACACTGCCCGCAGATTAGACGCCGTTTCGATCCGTCAGATTACACAGTTCAGGCTGTGCCCAGTGCCGACGCCAGGCAGCTGCTATAGGCATCGCCTGCCCCCAAACTGGAATCCCAGGCAGTGACCGGCGAAATCGGCATCTGCCCAATTTTGCCTTGAGACTGCAGTTCAGAAATCATGCGGGCGACAGTATTTGTTTTGTTGTCATCTTCGACTTCGTAGAACCCTATGCGCTTTGCAAGTTCCCTCAGGGCGGCCATCTGCTCGTTGAACTTGTACTCGATGCCGTGCTGGGTCTGTTTGACGCCCACGAAGAACTTGCGCTCGTCGTCGGTCATTGGGCTGGTATCTTTGGATCGGACGCGAAGTTCTCCCTCGCCAGCACATTCCGGGCAGTCGGAGCGCGGCAAGTCGTTGTATTGGTAGCCATACCCGCCCCCGTCGTCCGGTGGGGCGTAGACGGCGCGATGCTCCTCACCCTTGCTCGCCTTCTTCGTGGCAGCTATGCCCTTCACTGTCAGTCCTAAGGCCCAGCCATTTCCAAAACTGCAATGAAATCCAGGTCTATACGGGCGTTTTCTCAATGCGCTCTGGCCACATGCCGACCACTCACTCTGACCAGTTGTGGCAGAACCGCCCGATAAACTGGTGGGCAGAACCCCGAGCTCAGCTTTCGGTGTCCCATTCAATGTCCTAAACTAGGCCGAGTAGTTGGCGATGGTATTTCGACAGCCGCGGGTGGTTCGCCAAGCTTCGGGTTAGAGGAACTCTGATCGCGGCCTGCTTTGGCCTGATGCGTGGCCGGGCTTATCATGTCGTCATGCCCACCTTTGCCGCCGAGGAGTGGGAAGCCTTTCGGCCCGGCATGCTGATGTTTGACGCCATGTTTGAGGAACTCGGCCCGCAAACCGGCTTTGACGGCTGCTTTGACTTCACGATTGAAGATGAGCCGTACAAGGCCCGCTTCGGCGCGACGGCAAGACCGATGTTGGAATACATGTCCCCCAAAAGCCCGCTGGGCGCGCTGGCCTATGTCTACTGGAAGGTGAAGGCTTCACGTTGCCACCCTGCCGCCGATCAGGCGGGCACTGCTGCCGGGCAGGGCGCTTCAGAGCAGGGTGATCCGCGCGCTGGCTGTCTTTGCCTGACTTTGTGCCTCAGGCCTCTGCGACACGCACTTCGGTGCCCCAGACTTCGCATTTGCCCGTCAGGTCTGGCGGCAATGGCAAGTCGGTGAAGAAGGTCGCAATTTCGGACAAGGACGCCAGACGCGCCGGGGCGGAACGGTCCAGCTTGGTATGGTCGGCCACCAGAAAGACCTTGCGGGACTGCTGCACGATGGCCTTGGACACCCGCACCTCTGCCAGGTCGAAATCCAGCAGATCGCCGTCGCGGTCCAGTGCCGAAACGCCGATCACCGCGTAATCGACCTTGAATTGCTCGAAGAACTGGGTGGTCAACTCTCCCACCAGCCCGCCATCGGTGCGGCGCAGGGCACCACCTGCCACCACAATCTCGCACCC
>JANPJU010000149.1:0-26092 GCA_031425675.1 Paracoccaceae bacterium
CATCAAAAACACCAGCGACGCGATGAGCCAGTTGTATTCCGTCGCGAACACCAGCGGATAGTGGTTCGACAGCATCAGGAAGATCACCGGCAGCGTCAGATAGTTGTTGTGCGTGCTGCGCTGCTTGGCGATCTTGCCATACTTCGGGTCCGGCTTGCGCCCCGCCTTCAGGTCGGCCACCACGATCCGCTGGTTGGGCATGATGATCATGAACACGTTCGCCGACATGATCGTCGCGGTAAACGCCCCCAGATGCAGCAGCGCCGCCCGGCCACTGAAGACTTGCGTGTAAAACACGCTCATCCCCACCAGCACGCCAAACAGCGCCACCATCAGGACCGTCTGGTTGGCGTGGACAAAGACCTTGCACAGCGTGGTGTAGATGGCCCAGCCAAAGGCCAGTGAGGCGACAGAGATCCCCACGGCTTGCCATGTGGTCAGTTCCAGCACCGTGGCGTCGATCAGGTAAAGCTCCGCCCCCATGTAATAGACCAGCACCAGCAGCGCGAAGCCTGAAAGCCAGGTGGCATAGCTTTCCCATTTGAACCACACGAGGTGATCGGGCATCGACCCCGGTGCCACGAGGTATTTCTGGATGTGGTAGAACCCGCCGCCGTGGACCTGCCATTCCTCACCATCCGCGCCGCTGGCAAGGTTGCGGTCGCGGTGCAGGCCAAGGTCCAGCGCGATGAAATAGAAGCTGGACCCGATCCAGGCAATCGCCGTGATCACATGCAGCCAGCGCACCGCAATCTCGCCCCATTCCCACAACAGCACGGCGTCCAGCATCACATCCTCCGTTTGGTCGCAGGCTATCCTGCGCCTGACCTTTCTGTTAATCCATAGAAAGCCCGCATCACTTTCAAGCCCTGCCGAAGAATGGCCGCTGAATGTCCTACGTCAACACCATCCGCATGTTCGTCCGTGTCTATGAATTGGGCAGCATGTCCGCCGCCGCCCGCGATCAGCGCACGTCGCCTGCCGTCGCCTCGGCCCGGATATCGGACCTTGAGAAACACCTTGGCGTGCGCCTGTTTGCCCGCACCACCCGCAGCCTGCAGCCGACCGAAAATGGCCGCATCTTCTATGACGGCGCGCGCCGCGTGCTGGAAGCGATTGATGAGGCTGAGGCGGCGGTGATGGATGTCACGCAAAACCCGCGGGGCACGATCTTTGTCGCGGCCCCCCTTGGCCTTGGCCGCCGCCTGATCGCGCCGCGCGTGCCCGCCTTCAAGGACCTGTACCCACAGATCGACGTGCGCCTGCGCCTGTCGGACCGGGGGGTGGATGTGGTGGCCGAAGGCATCGACGTGGCCTTCCACCTGGGGACGCTGGAGGACAGCACCCTGAAGGTCCGCACCATCGCCGACTGCCCGCGCACCCTGTGCGCCGCCCCCGCCTACATCGCCCGCCGGGGCATGCCCATGGGTGGCGAGGCGCTGGTCCGCGACCGGCATGATTGTCTGAACCTGCGCTTTCCTGGTGCCAAGGAGTTTCAGTGGACCCTTGCCACCCCCGACGGCCCCCGCCGGTTTGAGATCACCGGGCCGTTCGAATCCGATGACGGCGATGTGCTGACCGGCTGGGCGCTGGACGGGCGCGGCATCGTGCTGAAACCGGTGTTCGAGGTGGCAGATCACTTGCGCACGGGCGCCTTGGTGCCAGTGGCAACCGCCACCCCGCCCCTGGCCGTGCAGTTGACGACCCTTAGCCAGCACCGGCGGCTGAAGGATCCAAAGGTGCAACTCTTCACCGATTACATGGCCAACCTGATCCGTGATGACCTGCGCCATGCGATGGCCACTCCCTGATGCAAAAAGGCGAGGCCGAAGCCCCGCCTTTCAGTGTGTATCGGGCCGTGTCTTACTGGACGCGCTGGCCGTTCACATAGATCTCAAACCCCGGCTTGGCTTCGATTTTCGAGGTCAGCTCATCCGGGTTCGTGCCGGGCGACATGAAAGCACCCATCATCATCCGCGCGCCCATCGCGTCTTCTTCGGTCACGATGCCGATGGCGATCAGCCCGTCGATCAGCGCGTTGCCGCCGGTCAACGTGACATTCGCCTCGCCCAAAGGCATCGGGAACCCCATGGAGTTGTCGAAGGTGAAGGCCCCGGTGCCAGCGAGGGCCGCGCCCGCCGCTTTCAACGTCAGTTCGGTGATGTTCAGGCTTTCCGGCGCTGGCATCGCCGGCATGCCGCCGGCTTCATTTGCCGCAATCATCGCCGGAACGTCGATCAGCGTCTTGCCCGAAATATTGATTGCCAAATCCGCCGGATCGCGCGGCAGGGTGGCACCTGGGTCGATCATTGCCCAGGCTTCCTCGTTCACGGTCAGCTGGTTCAGCTTCATTACCAGCGCAAAGTCGCCGGCGGTTTCGGCAGCGACGATGGGCGAGGTCATCTCGAACTCCACCGCGCCCATGGTCACCTTGACCGGGGCCGGCATCATGGCCGAAGTGCTTTCCACCTCAAGCCCGGTGCCGGTCGACTTGACGCTGAACACGTCCTTGTTGAACACGCCCGACGATTCCCCACCGCCTGCCACGATTTTCAGATCCATCGGGACAAAGGGGCTTTCCTGCTTGACCGTGCCAGTGGTCGACCCTTGGGTCGAGGCGAAGGTCAGGCTCAGCCCTTCCTGGATGGCGACGCCGAAATCAGCGGGCATTGTGGCCCCGTCCGCCGACATGGACGACGGCAGCGCCAGATCGAACGACACTGTCATGCCATCCGTTTCGCTCGTGGTTTCCTGCTTGATCTCAAGTGTCGGGTCGTCAAGGCTGGTGGCATAGGACAAAAGCCCGACGGTCATGTCCAACCCGAAGCTGCGGTTGGTGCCGGGGGTATCAGAGTAGGTGCCCGAAACCTCGCCCAGGCTGACCGTTCCCTTGGACGCCACATCCGCCGCGGGCGAGCCGTCGAACGACACGCCCGGCGCGGTGGTGTCATAGACGACGTCCAGCTTGTCCGCCACAAAGTCATAAGCCACGCCGCCGTCCGCCTCACGCGCGGTCAGGGTGAGCCCTTCGTGCTGCACACCGGCGGTGCCCTTGGTGTCGCCGGACATACCCAGATTGATGTCAGCCCCCGGAACGATGGTCACAGACCCATCCGATTCCTCGGTCATCACCATGTCAGAGATCGTCACGCCGGGCGTTCCGGCCGGGGCAATCGACACACCGTTCAACGTCAGCGTGCCGCTGTCAGAGTTTTCCGTGGCGGCAGTCACCTCAAGGCCGATCATGGCCCCGGCGTCCTTCCAGGACTGCCAGACCTGATCCGCTGTCAGTGCCGCATGCGCCGTGCCACCCATCAGCAGGACAAGGGCTGGTGCCGCAAAGTAAGAGGTCATCCGAAACATACGATTCTCCTAAGTCCATTTTTTCCCGCGACATCAAACGCTCTCTTGCGGTCAACCGCAAGTAACCCTTTCAAGACCCGCCCGATTTCACCACATGTCCGAAGCCCGGACGCAAAGCCTGCGCGCGTCATGACCCCCGGTAAGTTGAGTACGCAAACGGAGACAGGAGCAGTGGCACATGGTAATGCTGTCCGGCGTCCGGGATCCCAAAGCGGATCGGAATCTCGTCCAGAAACAGCACCCCATCCCCCATCTGCCCCGTCGCGCGCAAATAGTCGCCCGCGCGGAACACCAGTTCATACTGGCCTTCGGTCAGGTTTTGGCCTTCCAGCAGCGGCCCGTCCGTCCGGCCGTCAGCATTTGTGACCATCTCCTTGATCTTGACGTGGCTTTGGCCGGAAATCCGGTACAGCATGATCTTTACCCCAGCCGCCGGCTTGCCCTTGGCCGTATCCAGCACATGCGTTGACAGACGTCCCATTTAAGCCCTCCAGTTTCAACATATCAGACCACGAACGCCCCGCCCCCGCGACCCTGCATTGCGCGCATATGACCTTTCGTGAAATCCTGAAAGTATCTGCTCCAAACTTTGTCTAGTCTTCTGGCCATGAGGTCCATCTTGAACCGCTACCCCCGAGATTTCCGTGGCCACGGCCAAAACGCCCCAGATGCGCGCTGGCCAGGGGGCGCGAAAGTGGCCGTGTCACTGGTCCTGAACTATGAAGAGGGCGGCGAAAACAGCATCCTGCATGGCGATGCCCAGTCCGAGGCGTTCCTGTCCGACATTGCTGGGGCGCAACCCTGGCCCGGTCAGCGCCACTGGAACATGGAATCGCTGTACGATTATGGCGCGCGGGCCGGGTTCTGGCGGTTGCACCGTCTGTTTACCGGACGCGCCTTGCCGGTAACGATCTACGGTGTGGCAACCGCCCTGGCCCGGAACCCCGAGCAGGTGGCCGCGATGAAGTCCGCCGGCTGGGACATCGCCAGCCATGGGCTGAAATGGGTTGACCACCGCGACATGCCCGAAGATCAGGAACGCGCCCAGATCGCCGAAGCGGTTCGCCTGCACACCGAGGTGGTCGGCACCCCCCCGCGCGGCTGGTACACCGGGCGCACATCACTGAACACCGTGCGGCTGACGGCGGAAACCGGGGCCTTCGACTGGATCTCGGACACCTATGACGACGATCTGCCTTATTGGCTGCAAGTCGGGGACCGTGATCAGATTGTCATCCCCTACACGCTGGAAGCCAACGACATGCGCTTTGCGACCGCGCCCGGCTATATCGAAGGTGAACAGTTCTTCACATACTTGCGCGACACCTTCGACACCCTTTATGCCGAGGGTGAGGCGGGGGCTGCAAAGATGTTCTCCATCGGCCTGCACTGCCGCCTGATCGGCCGTCCGGGCAAGATTGCCGGCCTGATCCGGTTTCTTGACCACGCGCAAAAGCATGACGGCGTCTGGTTCGCCACCCGCACCCAGATTGCTGCCCATTGGTCCGCCACACACCCAAATAGCCGTACTGAACGCCCCAGCCAGATGACCCGCCAACGCTTTGTCGAACGCTTCGGCAGCATCTTCGAACACTCGCCCTTCATCGCCGACCGCGCCTTCGACCTTGAACTCGGCCCCGCCCATGACAGCGCCGTGGGCCTGCACAATGCGCTTGCGCGCAGCTTCCGCAGCGCCTCACCCGCCGAACGGCTTGGCGTCCTGCGCGCCCATCCGGACCTTGCCGGAAAACTCGCCGCCGCAAAGCGCCTGACGCCTGACAGCACCGCCGAACAGGCCAGTGCCGCCCTGGATGCCTTGACCGACAATGAGCGCAGCCAGTTCCAGAAGCTGAACGAGAAGTACGTCGCCAAGCACGGCTTTCCCTTCATCATCGCCGTGCGCGACAAAACCAAGGACAGCATCCTGCAGGCCTTCCGGACGCGGTTGGCCAATGATAGCGAACAAGAATTCACAATGGCCTGCGCGCAGGTTGAACGCATCGCCGAACTTCGCCTTAAGGACCAACTGCCATGACCGCAGCACTCTCTGACTACTACTTCCCGAAGGGAGGCCTGCCGTCACAAACCACCCTGATGACAGCCCGCGCTGTCTTTACCCCGGCCTACTGCGTCATTCCCAGAGGCTGTTTCTCCGACATCCTGACCAGCTATCTTCCGGGCTGGACACGCACCCGCCTGTGGCTGATCGCGCGGCCGATGTCGGGCTTTGCCGAAACCTTCAGCCAGTATGTGATGGAGGTCGCCCCCGGCGGAGGCTCGGACACGCCTGACCCCGAAACCGGCGCGGAGCACTGGCTGTTCTTCACCGATGGCCTTGCCACCGTTACCATCGCCGGGGAGGGGTATGAGATGGAGGCAGGCTCATACGCCTACATTCCCCCCGCCACGCGCTGGACGTTGCACGCCGAAGGCGGCACTCCGGCGCGTTTTCACTGGCTGCGCAAACTTTACGCGTCGGCCCCCGGCACGCCCGTGCCCGCGCCCTTCGTGATCAACGAACGCGACGTCCCGGTGCGCTGGATGCCTGACACCAACCAGACCTGGGGCACCACCCGCTTTGTCGACCCCGAAGACATCGCCCATGACGCCCATGTCAACATCGTTACGTTCCAGCCCGGCGGCCGCATCCCGTTTGAAGAAACCCATGTCATGGAACATGGCCTCTACGTCCTGGAAGGCCGCGCCGCCTACAAGTTGAACCAGGACTGGGTTGAGGTTGAGGCAGGTGATTTCATGTGGCTGCGCGCCTATTGCCCGCAGGCTTGCATTGCTGCCGGGCCCGGCCCCTTCCGCTACCTCCTCTACAAGGATGTGAACCGCCACGCAGGCTTGCGCGGCCCCGGGGCCTTTGGGGCGTATCGCTGACTGCCCGGCTCTGCTCTTTTGAAAAATACTCCACGGGGAGCGCGAGGGGTGTGAAACCCCTCGCTTCCACCGCCCAGGAAAGGCGCGACCGATGCAGACGCTAAAGCCGGAACCTCTGACCGCCACGGCTTTCGCCCCTTTCGGCGATGTGCTGGACGCGACGGGCGATTTTCGGCTCATCAACGACGGCCTGTGCCACCGCCACCACGACCGAGCCCGGCTGGATTTCGGCCCGGACGCCCGCGCCGGCCTGTCGATCTTTCGCGCTGAACCCCGCGTGCTGCCCTATGTCTTTGACCTGATTGAGCGTCATCCCGACGGCAGTCAGGCCTTCATTCCGATGACCTCGCATCCGTTCCTTGTGATCGTCGCCGCAAGCCCGGCCCATCCGCCCCGCGCTTTCCTGACGAACGGCGCGCAGGGCATCAACCTGCACCGGGGCACCTGGCATGGCGTGTTGACGCCGCTGCGCGGGCCCGGTCTGTTTGCGGTGGTTGACCGGATCGGTCCGACCCCGAACCTGGAAGAGCACCGGTTTGCACACCCGTGGACCGTTCTTGCCTGACCCCGCAATGCAAACGGGGGTGGCCAATGGCCACCCCCGTTCAAATTCATGTCGCTAAGGCTTACGCCAGTGCGAGGTTGATCGCCGATTCGCGGCCATCACGGCCCGATTCCACGTCAAAGGTAACAGCCTGGCCGTCGTCCAGCCCACGGATGCCAGCGCGTTCCAGCGCGGTCACGTGAACAAACACGTCCTTGCCGCCGGATTCCGGAGCAATAAAGCCGAAACCTTTGGTGGCGTTGAACCATTTCACGGTGCCCTTGGCCATCGTGATATTCCTTCTCATAGCGCCATCCGCAACACGCGATGGCCTGGCTTTCATCCGTTAGATCGAGTGTCTGAAGCCGAAAAGGAAACAGAGAAGTCGACAGCAGGTGTTTTCGCCCGCCCCACATGCACCTTTTCGGGGCAAATAGCCAGCGTTTTCGCAACCCCGCCGTGATCCACCCTCGCTTCGGCGGTCAGTCGCCTACATTCAGCGTCCGGGAAAGACCTTCCAGATAGCGTCGCACCGCCGGGTCTGGCGTCAGCGCAATCGCCTGGACCAGTGCATCCCGCGCATCCTTGCCCTGCCCGGCCAGCCGCGCGGCGTGTGCCCGTGCCACCCACCAGGGCTGGTACTGCGCTGCCTGCGTCGCGAGCGTATCAAGCTCGGCCAGTGCTGCCTCGGGTGCACCGGCGTCGGCCATCACCACCGCCTCGCCGATCCGTGCCCCGATGCTGCCAGTCTCCTGCACCAGAAGATCATAGAGCATCCGCAATGCCCCAAGGTTAAGCTGTCCAGTGATGCGCCGCTGCACGTGGACCGACTGGATCGCCGCTTCGCATTGGTATCGGCCAAAGCGTCCGGCCTGCGCGGCCTTGCTCAGCAGCCCCTCGGCCTCGATGATCCGGGTGCGACCCCACAGCCGCGCATCCTGGTCTGACAGGGGCACGAAGGCCCCTGCGCTGTCGCGCCGCGCCGCATGGCGCGCGTCGCAATACAGCATCGGCGTCAGCAGCCCTTTCGGCTCGGGTTCCTCGGGCATCAGATGCACCAGAAGTCGCGCCAACCAGATTGCCTCACCGGTCAGGGAGTGCGTTGCCTCGGTGTCGTCCAGCCCGTCCCAACCCTGTCCGAAGGCAGCATAGACCGCGTCCAGCACCGCACCCAGTCGGTCGGCCAACTCCTCGGCCTCGGGCAGGACGAACCGCAGTCCGGCATCGCGGATCCGCAGCTTGACGCGGACCAGCCGCTGCGCCATCGTGCCCGGCTCCACCAGAAAGGCCCGCGCCACCCGCGCTGCGTCAATCCCCAGCACCGCTTGCAACATCAGGGGGGTCCGCACGCCCGGGTCGATGGCCGGATGCGCGCAGACAAACATCAGCCGCAACCGGTGGTCCGGCAGCACGTCTTCCGGCGTGGGCAAGGTCAGTCGCCGTTCAACTTCGGCCGCGCCCTGGTCCCTCACCCGCCGCGCCCGCGCTGTGTTTTTCTCCGGTTGCGGGCGGCGGTCACCAGCCAGCCCTCGGGGTTTTGTGGCACGCCCCGTTCCGGCCAGACAGTCAAAGCCGACAAAAGCGCCTCGGACAGCGCATCTTCTGCCGCCGCAATATCCCGGCCCTGCAAGGCCAGGATCGCCACCAGCTTGCCATAGCTGGCCCGGGCCGCTGCTTCCGCCGCCCGGCTGGCAAGATCGGCGGAAGCGGCGTCCGCCCTCACGCCTTGGGCATCGCCAGGACCGGCCGCACCTCGACCGATGCGGTGCGGGCGGACGGCGCCTGCGCCGCCCAATCAAGGGCTGCATCCAGATCCGGCACCTCGATCACGAAACAGCCGCCAAGCTGCTCTTTGGTGTCGGCAAAGGGGCCATCCTGCACCTGACGTTTGCCATCACGCAGGCGCAGGGTCGTGGCCATCTGCGGCCCTTGCAGGCCATCGCCCTTCACGATGACACCCGCCTGCGCCATCGCGCCGATGAACGCGTTCCAAGCACCTTAATAGTCCCCCGCCTCATCGGAGTTGGCGCGGCGGGCAAAGTCTTCGGGGGTCTCGTTCAGAATCAACATGAATTGCATCGGGTCTCTCCGTTTGCTGAACGCTAACATGGGGTTCGGGGTCTGGTCTCAGGCTTCTGCAACGGCACCAAGCACCTTTCATTCTGGCCCAAGTATCCCACGAGTGGTCTGGAGGATGTGAAACCCTCCAGTCCCGAAGCCGGCCCCTGCCGCAGCCGTCCAGCCCCCAGACGAGCCATGAAAATGCGCTCCCAAGCCGTTGATTTCAGAGCAGATGGCAGGCTGTCTTTGCCGGTGGCGTCACCCCATCAGCCGCGCCACATCCAGCATCCGGTTGGAAAAGCCCCATTCGTTGTCATACCAGCCGAACACCCGCAAAAGGCCTTGCGGGGTCAGCCGCGTCTCGGGGCAGGCCATGACGATGCTCTCGCTGCGCGCGCGCAAATCGGTCGAGACCAGCGGCAAGTCCGTCGCCCCGATCACACCGCCTGCTGCGTGGAAGGCCGTGTTGACCGCTGCGATTGTTGCGGGTCTTTCGGTCAGCACGGTCAGGTCGACGCACGACACGCTGGCCACCGGCACCCGCACCGCCGCACCCATGATCCGCCCTGCAATCTCGGGCAGGACCACGTCCAGCAAGCGTTGCGCGCTGGTCGTGGTTGGCACCATGGACAAGGCCGCCGCTCGGCTGCGGGCATAGTCCGCCGCAGGGGCGTCCACCGTCGGCTGGCTGCCGGTGTAGCAGTGGATCGTCGTCATCGACCCCGTCTTCACCCCCCACTCCCGGTCAAGAAGCCGGACCAGCGGGGCCAGCGCGTTCGTTGTACAACTGGCGTTTGACACGATCCGCTGATCCGCCAAAGCGCCTTCATTCGCGCCCAGAACCACCGTAACCTCAGCGGCGGTAGACGGCCCCGACACCAGCACCCGCCGCGCCCCTGCCTGCAACCCCCGCGCCGCAATGTCTCGCGCCTCTGCCCTGCCTGTACATTCCAGCACGACATCCACCCCCTCAAGGTCAAGGGTGGAGATGTCGGCCAACCGGTACAGCGGGAGCGCGTGGCCGTTGACCACCAGCGCCCCATCCCGCAGTTCAACCGTGCCGCGCCAAGGCCCGAAGGTACTGTCGTAACTGAAAAGGTAGGCACACATTTCCGGGGCTGCGATGTCGTTGATGCCGGTGATCGTCAGCCCGGGCCAGCCGTCTGGCCGCTCGGCCCAGGCGCGAAGCACCGACCGTCCGATGCGCCCAAAGCCGTTGATGAAGACCTGCATCGCCTGCTCTCCCTTGCCCGCCTCTGCAGTCTCATCACGCTGCAAGTGGCGTTTCAACAGGCGTTTGATCAAAACTTGTGCCCGTCACAATGCCCCCCTTGACGCAGAAGGCGGGAGTGGAGCCTTCAGGGCCTTCAACCCGATCCTTCAACGAAGGAACAAGGTGTCAGATGTGAACAATTGTCCCCAAGCCCCGCTCATGCGCCCGCTGCACGGCGACGGCCGCGACGGCAAGGTCCTGAAGGCCGACCCCGGTGCCGTCAAACAGCGTGATCTCGGTCGCTGATTGACGTCCGGGATGCCGCCCGACCAGGACATCGCCCAAGGGTATGATGCTTGACGCGTTCAGCAACCCGTCCGCCACCGCATGCTGCGCCTCGCCGATGCTGACCGACTGAGCCACTTCATCCGCGAAGACCCGGGCAGCGGCGACCAGCTTCGCCTCCACTTCCTGTTTGCCCCTGGTATCGGTGCCCATGCAGGCAAGATGCGTGCCGGGGCTGACATGCGCGGCCATCAGGCTGGCGGCGGGTGAAGAGGTTATGGTCACTATCACATCCGCCTCGACCATCCGCTCCAAACGCACCGCTTCGAACGGCAAACCCAGTTCATCGGCGATGGCCCCCAGTTTGGGCAGCATGTCGGGGTGCAGGTTCCAGGCGATGACCTTGTCGAACCGCCGCACCCTTGCCGCCGCGCGCAGCTGGAACCCGGCCTGATGCCCGGCCCCGACCATGCCCAGCACGCGGGCATCCTTGCGCGCCAGCCGGTCGATGGAAATGGCCGATGCCGCCGCCGTCCGCAGCGCCGTCAGCAACCCCCCGCCGACCATGGCCGTGGGCCGCCCGGTTTCGGGGTCGAACAGGAACACGGTGGACTGGTGGTTGATGATCCCCTTGGCCGCATTGCCCGGAAAATACCCCCCCGCCTTCACGCCCAACTGCCCCCCGGCCCGGTCAAGCCCGGACTTGAAGCCATACTGCCGCCCTTCCCCCAACGCCTCACGCACCACCGGGAAGTTGTACGCCTCGCCCCGCGCCATGGCAGCGAACGTGGCCTCAACCGCCACGAAGGCGTCTTCGGCGGACACAAGCGACGCGATCAAAGCCTCGGGGACGATCAGCATGGGCCAGCCTTCCTCAGAGCCAACGCCCTGATCTGCTCTTTTCAAAAGTACTCCCGCCGGAGGCATCTGCCAGTGCAGCTACACCTCCGGCAGCAGATGGATCAATACGCCTTGCCCCGCGCCGAGACGGGCCAGACCACCTCAACCACGCCATTGCGGACGCCGACATACCAGTCATGCACGTTGCAGGTCGGGTCACAGTGGCCGGGCACCAGCTTCAGCTTGTCATTGACCTTGAGGACGTTGCCCAGGTCTTCGACCACGCCATGTTCGTCACTGCACTTGACGTATTTCACATCCGTGCGGCCAAAGATCACCGGCAACCCGCTGTCGACCGACTGCGCCTTGAGGCCCGCATCGACGATGGCCTTGTCGGCCTTGGCGTGGCTCATGACGCTGGTCAGGATAAAAAGCGCGTTTTCCCATTCGCCCTGGTCGATGCGCTTGCCATCCTTGTCGAGGATGCGGCCATAGTCGGCGTCCATGAAAGCATAGCTGCCGCACTGCAACTCGTTGTAAACGCCCGAGGTGCTTTCAAAGTAATAGCTCCCGGTGCCGCCGCCTCCGACGATGTCGCAGGCGATGCCGTCCGCCTTCAGCGTGTCCACCGCGTCCTTCACCTGCGCCACGGCAAGGGCGATCTTGGCCTTGCGGTACTCGTAGCTGTCCATGTGCTGCATCGCACCCTGATAGGCCTGGATGCCGGCAAATTTCAGCCCCGGGGCCGCGTCGATGGCCTTGGCCAGCGTGACCACGTCTGGCGTCGTCTTCACCCCGCAGCGCCCCGCGCCGCAGTCGATTTCCACCAGACACTCGATGGTCGTGCCATGCTTGACCGCCGCCGCCGAAAGATCGGCCACGTTGTCCAGCATGTCCACGCAGCAGATCGCCCGCGCGCCCAACTTGGGGATTCGCGCCAGCCGGTCGATCTTCATCGGATCACGCACCTGATTGCTGACCAGCACATCCTTGATGCCGCCACGGGCAAACACCTCGGCCTCGCTCACCTTCTGGCAGCACACGCCGACCGACCCGCCCAGCCGTTCCTGCAACAGCGCCACGTCCACCGACTTGTGCATCTTGCCATGCACCCGGTGCCGCATCCCCTTGGACCTGGCATAGTCGCCCATCTTCTTGATGTTGCGCTCCAGCGCGTCGAGGTCGAGCACGAGGCACGGCGTCTGGATATCCGCCTCGTCCATCCCCGGCAGCGCCGGGATGTCGTAGCCCACTTCAAGACCGTCGAGTTTCACGGGTGCGTTCATGTTTGGTCCTCCTCAGCCCTGCCAGGGCAGCTTGTCCAGATCGACGTTGCCGCCGGTGATGATGACGCCTACCCGTTTGCCGCGAAAGACGTCCGGGTTCTTCAGGATCGTCGCCAGCGGCACGGCGCAGCTCGGTTCGATCACGATCTTCATGCGCGCCCAGGTCAGGCGCATGGCATCCACGATCTCCTGCTCGGTCGCGGTCAGGATATCGGTGACATGGCGCTGCACGAAATGCCAGGTCAGGTCCTTCAGCGGAACCTTCAGCCCGTCCGCGACCGTGCTCGGCGCATCGTCGGCGATGATATGCCCGGCCTTGAAGCTGCGATAGGCGTCATCGGCCTGTTCCGGTTCGGCGGCATAGATTTCCACGCCCGGCGCGATGTTCGACAGCGTCAGGCAGGTGCCCGAGATCATGCCGCCCCCGCCGATCGGCGCGATGACCTGCTCCAGCCCCTCCACCTGCTCCATCAGTTCGCGCGAACAGGTCGCCTGCCCGGCGATCACGCGCGGATCGTTGTAGGGATGCACGAAATCCGCCCCCGTCTCGGCCTGCACGCGCGCAAACACCTCTTCGCGCGAGGTGGACGAGGGCTCGCATTCGGTGATCGTGCCGCCATAGCCGCGCACGGCATCCTTCTTGGCCTGCGGGGCGGTGCGCGGCATCACGACGGCGCAAGGTATGCCCCGTCGCCCTGCGGCATAGGACAGCGACAGCGCGTGGTTGCCGCTCGAATGGGTCGCCACGCCCTTCGCCGCATCGGCCTCGGTCAACCCGAATACCGCGTTCGACGCGCCGCGCACCTTGAACGCACCCGCCTTCTGGAAATTCTCGCATTTGAAGAACAGCTGCGCGCCAGTGAGCTTGTCGAGGAAGCTCGACGTCAAGACGGGCGTGCGGTGAATATGGGGCTCGATCCGCCGATGCGCCGTCAGCACATCCTTATAGGTCGGGATCACGCTTCCCTCGCCTGTCCGCGCGCCGTCCGGCATGTCCATCTCCCTCTGTAGTTCTCGAATCTTCACATCGTCCGCGGGGCCGTCGGCGTCACGCCGCGGCCCGCTGCGCCGCCGTCCCGTGCCGCCAATAGTCCTGCGCCGCCGCCACACCGGAACCCAGTCGCACCGGCCAGCCCAGATCGGCCATGCACATCTCGGCGGTGGCAAGGCCCGACAGCATCATCGGTTCGGTCAGGCTGCCCAGATGCCCGATTCGGAACACCTTTCCCGCCACCTCGCCCAGGCCCACGCCGAACGCCATGCCATAGCCATCCGCCGCGAGTTTCACGAGGTCGGTGCCGTTGCAGCCCTCGGGGACAACGACCGCCGTCACCGTGTCGGAATACCACTCGGGCCGCGCCGCACAGGGCTTCATTCCCCAGGCCGCAACCGCACGGCGCACACCCTCGGCGATGCGGGCATGGCGCGCATAGACCTGCGACAACCCTTCGTCCTCAAGCATCTCCACCGATTTCGCCAGACCTGCGATCAGGCCCACAGCGGGCGTGTAGGGGTAGCCCCCGGTGGCATAGGTCCGCAGCATGTCGGCAAAGTCGAAAAAGGTGCGGGGAAGCTTCGCCGTCGCCATCGCGGCAATCGCCTTCGGGCTGACGCCAAGGATCGCAAGGCCCGCAGGCAGCATGAAGCCCTTCTGGCTGCCCGCGACCGCGATGTCGACGCCCCACTCGGTCATTTCGAACGGCATCGACCCGATCGAGGAGACGCCATCGACGAACAACATCGCGGGGTGCGACGCCGCATCCATCGCCTTGCGCATCCCGGCGATGTCGGACTTCACGCCTGTCGCTGTCTCGTTGTGCGTGGCCAGAACTGCGCGGATCGCATGTCCCTTGTCGGCGCGCAGCGCGTCTTCGATGGCGGCCAGAGGCGCGCCTTCCCCCCAGGGCGTTTCGATCACGATGACGTTCAGCCCATGGCGCTGGCACATGTCGATCCAGCGATGGCTGAACATGCCGAAGCGGGCCGCAAGCACCGTATCGCCCGGCGACAGGGTGTTCGAGATCGCGGCTTCCCAGCCACCCGTGCCGGTCGACGGCAGGATGATGACCTCACCCGCATCCATCTTCAACACCCGCCGCACCCCTTCGACCGCCGGGCGGAACAGGCGCGCGAAGGCGGGCGAGCGGTGGTCGAGCGTCGGCAGGTCACACGCCTTGCGGATCGCATCGGGAATGTTGGTCGGGCCGGGGATGAAGACCGGATTCTGGAAGGACATCGGACAACCCTTTCCTGAGGTTGCCTGCAATCTACGCTTCGTCCACGGCACAGGCAATTTTTTCGAAATGTTTTTTCATTTGACGAAATAGGGAATTTTTGAAAGGAATTTCAGGGCTTGGCAGTTTTTCACCGCCATATGACGCTGCAACGCGGCATTGAAAAAGGCAAACCGAGATGGCCGAATCCCGCCCCCGCGGACGCCCGAAATCCTTCGCCGACAAGACCGACCAGAACCGCGTCCAATCGCTCGACCGGGCGATGACGCTGCTACGCTGTCTATCTGACAGTGCCGGCATGACGCTTTCCGAGCTTGCCGCGGCTGAAGGAGAATCGCCCGCGACGGTGTACCGCGTACTCGTCACGCTCCAGACCCACGGCATCGTGGAAAGCGAGGAACCGGGGCAGATCTGGCATGTCGGCGGCGGCGCGTTCCGCATCGGCTCGGCTTTCTTGCGCCGCACGAAGGTCGTCGAGCGTGCGCGGGCGGTGATGGACCAGTTGATGCGTGACACCGGCGAAACGGCGAACTTGGGCGTCGAGAACCGCGACGAGGTCCTGTTCCTCAGCCAGGTCGAGACGCAGCAGGCAATCCGCGCCTTCTTCGCGCCGGGAACGAAATCGCTCATGCATGTCTCGGGCATCGGGAAGGCCCTGCTCGGCTGGTATCCCGAGGATCGGGTCCGCCAGATTGTCGCGCGTCAGGGCCTGCCCGGCTTCACCACCTTCTCGATCACCTCGGAAACCACCCTGCTGCGTGATCTTGCCCGCATCCGCGAGCGGGGTTTCGCCATCGACGATCAGGAGCGCGCCGAAGGCATGCGCTGTGTCGCAGCCCCGATTTTCAACGCCCATGGCGAGCCGGTGGCGGGCCTGTCGGTCTCCGGGCCTGCCTTCCGGCTGCCGCTTTCGGCCACGGATCGGATCGGCGCGCTCGTGCGAGACGCCGCCGACCGCGTGACCGAGGCAACGGGCGGCGTCAGGCCCTGAGCATCAGGTTCTTCGCGTGGGCGTGCAGATGCGCGATCAGGGCGGGCTCAAGCTTCAGCGCCCCGGCCAGCGCATCCAGCCAGGCCTTCTCGGCCTCGCCACGCTGGTTCACGACAAGCAACGAGGCGGTGTAGATCTGTGTCGCCTCCTCGTCGTTCGTGGCCAGCGCCGCGATGCGGGCCGCATCGGGCGGCCCATCGAGTTCGGCATCGATCAGGCTGGCTGCCTCGGACGGAAAGCCGAGCAGATCCATCTGCTCGGTGATCTTGCGGCGTTCCGCTGGGGTGATCTTCCCATCGGCATTCGCTGCCGCGATCATCGCCCGGACAAGCCGCTCGGCCAGATCGCCCTCGGGTTCCGTCGCCCCGCCCATCATGCCTTCGGGCAGACCGATCGCGTCCGCCACGGCTTCGAGCGGCGGTTTGCCCGCCTTGTAGTCGGCATAGGCCCGCGAGGCGACGCTGCCGACCATTGCGGCCGCGCCGACCTTTGCCACGGCTCCAAGCCCGCCCCTCCCGCCAAGAAGCGCTGCCAGCAACCCGCCCGCGACGGCGCCCTTCGTACCCGTGGGCTGGCTGTCCCAGGCCGCCTTGGCCTTGGCCAGCATGTCGCTGCCGCCGCCCGCCAGCAACTGATCGAGGATGTTCGGCTCGCGTGTCATCGGAATGCCCCTGTGTGAAATGTCTGCGTCCCTAGTATGAGACCGTTCGGCGCGGAGTCAAAGATGGCTCGCGACGAGCCGGGGCAACTGCGCGAAGTCGTCGAAGGATGCCGCATGGGCCATCGCATCGACCGGGCTCTTGCGATAGCCCTCGGTGAACAGCAGAAATGGGACACCGGCGGCGAGGGCCGTGTCGGCATCCACCTCGCTGTCGCCCACGAAGATCGCCGGACCCGCGTCGAGCGCATAGTTCACGGCGAGCAGTGGCGCGGGATCGGGCTTGCGCACGGCAAGGCTGTCACCGCCGATCACCGCGGAAAAGAAGCGATCCAGCCCGAACGCTGCCAGCACGTGCCGGGCCGGTTCAAGCGGCTTGTTCGTGCAGACGCCCAGAACATGCCCGGCCTCACGGAGCGCCTCAAGCGCCTCGGGGACGCGGGGGTAGGGTCGCGTCAGATCGGACGCCCCCGTCGAATAGTCCGCCATGAAGCGCGCCATCCAGCGCGAATGAAGTTCGTCGCCCGACCTACCCTGAGCCGCCATCACCCGGGCGAGCAGCGTCGGCACACCGTTTCCGATGAACCGCTTCACCGTCTCGAACGCGAGCGGGGCTTCGCCTTCGGCCAGCATCAGCCTGTTCACCGCCGCGTGGATGTCGGGCGCGGAATCCACCAGCGTCCCGTCAAGATCGAAGATTATCGCCCCCATCAGCGGTCCGCCCGGATCGGATCGAACAGCAGCCGAAGCCCGTTCAGCACGACCAGCAGGGTCCCGCCTTCGTGGCCGACCACTGCCAGCGGCAGGGGCAATTCGAAGAACAGCGCGCCCGCGACCAGCACCAGCATCGCGCCGATCGCGAAGAACAGATTCTGCTTGATGATCCGGCCCGTCCGTTGCGCCAGCTTCTGCGCCGCCGCCAGTCGTTCCATGTTGTCCGACAGCAAAGCCACGTCAGCCGCCTGCAAGGCCACGTCGCTGCCCGCAGCGCCCATGGCGATGCCGACATCGGCCCGCGCCAACGCTGCGGCATCGTTCACACCGTCGCCTACGAAGGCGACCTTGCCCTTGTCGTGCAATGCGGCCACGAGGCGAACCTTGTCCTCGGGCAGCAGATCAGCGTGGATTTCGTCGGGCCTTAGCCCCAGCGTCGCCCCGATCCGCCGCGCGACGGGCAACCTGTCGCCCGTCATCATCACCAGCGTCCCGATCCCGTTTGCCCGCAGGGCATCGATGCCCGCGCGTGACGTCTCGCGCGGCTGATCGGCAACCGAGACCGCGCCCAGAACCCGCTCCCCGCGCCCCAGATAGATGACGGTCTGCTCACCCTGCGCCAGCATGCGGAACTCGGGAATATCCAGAGCCGCGCCCATCCGCGCAGCGAGGCGCGGATTGCCCGCCCAGACCGGTCCGTCCGCATCGACGCCGACGATCCCCTCGCTCGGCAGGGCCGTGACATCGCTGACCGCCACCGGAATAACCCCCCGCGCTTCGACCGCACGGCGCACCGCGCCCGCAATGTGATGCTCGGACTGCGCCTCGATCCCGGCCAAGAGGGCAAGGAACCGGTCCTCGTCGTTCGAAAGCGCGACGACCTCCGTCACCTCGGCCCGACCTGTGGTCAGCGTGCCGGTCTTGTCGAAGGCAAAGCTCTTGACCGCCCCCAGCGTCTCGAGCGCCGCGCCCCCCTTGAACAGCACGCCCCCCCGGGCGGCCGCCGACAGCGCCGACAGGATCGCCGCCGGAACCGAGATCACGACAGCGCAGGGCGATGCGGCCACCAGTACCGTCGCCGCGCGATAGACCGCGTCTGCATTGGCCCAGCCCAGCAAAAGGAAGATGACATAGCTCAGGACCGACCCCGCCAGCACGGCAACGGTATAGCGCTGTCCGAACCATGCACTGAAACGCTCGGACGGTGCCTTTGCCGCCTGCGCCTCGGTTACAAGCTGGATCATCCGGGCAACCGTGCTTTCCGACGCGCTCCGGTCCACCCGCACGGAAAGCACCCCGTCAAGGTTCACCGTCGCCTCGAACACGCCGGCTCCCGGCCCCTTGCGCACCGGGACGGACTCGCCCGTGACCGTCGCTTCGTCGATCGACCCCTCTCCCCGCGTGATCGTTCCATCGACCGGCATCCGCGCGCCCGGGCGGATGACGACCGTGTCACCCACAGCGAGCGACCCGACCGGAACCTCGACGACCGCCCCGTCAGGCCCTTCGCGCAGCGCCGTTTCGGGCCGCAGCGCCATCAGCGCCTCGACCGCGCGGCGCGCCTTGCCCATCGCCTGATGCTCCAGCGTCCCGGAAAGGCTGAACAGCGTCAGCAGCACCGCCCCTTCCATAGCCGCGCCCACCCAAGCCGCCGCCAATGCCGCCACGACCATGAGCAAGTCAATGTCCAGCACGCGGTCATGGAACAACTCGTGCAATGCCCTGAGGCCGGCAGGAATTCCCCCGGCAAGGTAGACCAGAACCAGCCCCCCTGCCGTGAGCCAGTCAGGACCGCCGCCAAGCGCCGAACCGCCACCGACCGCCATCCCGAACAGCGTCAGCCCGGTCAGGAGCACATCTTGATCGCCCGAGCCGTGGTCATGTTCCATTGCGCACCTCCCTGGCGGGCTGACTGTCGCCCACGCGCCGGGAAGTGTCAAAGCGGCGTATGGGCAAACGCCGCCGACTGTCGCATGGCAGGCCGGAATGCAGCAGAGGCCTGGCGATGCATCTGGGATTGCGGCATCGGTCGCCTTCCTGCTTTCAGACTGAGCGCGGCACACGGCCGGACAATGGCTGTTCGGCCACGTCCACCTCGGTCCCGCGCTCCAAGGCAGGCCGCGCGCTTTGCATGGGTTATGCAGGACGGCGGCTCGGCGTCCTGCCCCTAGCGGACATCCTCGCTGACCCGCACCGGGATGAAACCGGCATTCGGAAACGTTTCAATGGCGCCGTCCGGATAGGTAACCTCGAACTCGGCCTCGAACTGCCCCGCCTCGGCGGTATCGGCGGGCACCCAGTCATACTGCACGGTCGGCGTCCCCGTCGCCATGACGATCTGCGCCGCTGCATCCGAAACCTGTGCGCCGCCCCGCATCCGCATCTTGAAGCGCACCGTGGCCCCCGTCAGGATCGTTGCCACCGGCTCCAGCGCAAAGCGGATCGCGGGCGAGGTATCGCCGCGCTTGATGAAGAAGGTATCTGTCATGGGCCCTCCGTGGCTCGGTATCCGGCGCAGGAGGGTTAGAGTGGTGAGGTTGGCAAACTCCTGCCCGCGCGTGCGGTTTACCGGGCCCCGACGCAACGCCCGCCCCGGCCCGCGGGCCGTGTCACGCGGAGCTTGTGCGTTCCGGCGATGTTCGGCACCGTGACACGAAAGGTAAATCGGGAAGATGACATGTACGCTGGCTTGGGCCGCATCATCATCTACAGTCGGCGCATTCCCGAGATGGTCGCCTTCTACGAGCAACTTTTCGGATACACGACCGTGCAACGCGCCCACGACCGCATCGTCGAGTTGCGCCCCACCGGGCGAGGGGTGCCAATCCTTCTCCATCCGGCCAGCGCCGGGCAACGCGAAGGTCAGGCATTGGTAAAACTTGTCTTCGATGTCGTGGACGTTGCGGAATTCTGCCGGGGCGCTTCGGCCCGGGGAATTGTCTTCGGTCCGATCCACACCGCCGACGGTTATGCCTTCGCAAATACCAAGGACCCTTCCGGCAACTCCGTGTCGGTCTCGAGCCGTGGATTACGGTCGGATGACCACGACACGTCGGAATGACAAAGGCCCACCCGGAACGGATGGGCCCCTTTCTTACACTCAGCTGCCTCAGGCCGCCGCGCGCACCCCAAGCACGCGCGCCATCGTCTCTCCCATGGCCGAAGGGTTCGGTGCAACGGTGATCCCTGCGGCGCTCAGAATCTCGACCTTTTCCTGCGCGCTTTCGCCGAAGGCGCTGATGATTGCGCCCGCGTGGCCCATCTTGCGGCCCTTGGGCGCCGACAGACCCGCGATATAGGCAACGACAGGCTTGCGCATGTAGTCGCGCACATAGGCCGCCGCTTCCGCTTCCTGCGGCCCGCCGATCTCGCCGATCATCATCACGGCATCGGTCTCGGGATCCGCCTCGAACAGCTCCAGAATATCCTTGAAGGACGAGCCGTTGATCGGATCGCCTCCGATACCCACGCTTGTCGACACGCCGATCCCCAGATCCTTCATCTGGCTCGCGGCCTCGTATCCCAACGTGCCCGACCGGCCCACGATCCCGATCCGGCCAGGCATGTAGATATGCGGCGGCATGATCCCCATGAAGCCCTTGCCGGGGCTGATGACGCCCGCGCAGTTCGGCCCGATCAGGCGCATCTTGCGCTCTTCCGGGTAGCGCCGCAGGAAGCGCTTCACCTTCATCATGTCCTGCGACGGGATGCCGTCGGTCACGCAGACCGCCGTACGGATGCCCGCGTCAGCCGCTTCCATGATCGCGTCCGCTGCGAAGGGCGGCGGCACGAAGACAAGCGACGCCTCCGCTCCCGTTGCCTCGACCGCCTCGCGCACGGTGTTGAAGACAGGTCGGTCGAGCACCATCGTGCCGCCCTTGCCGGGTGTCACGCCGCCCACCACGTTCGTGCCGTGCTTGATCATGTCGGTGGCGTGAAAGTTGCCGATCCGCCCCGAGATGCCCTGCACGATGATCTTCGTGCCGTCCTTGATGAGAATGGCCATATCGCTCCCCCTCAGGCTGCGAGTTTCTGACGCGCGGCTACAGCCTTTTCGGCCGCCTCCGCCAGCGTGTCGGCAGTGATCAGCGGCAGGCCAGACGTCTGAAGGATGCGCTTGCCTTCCTCCACGTTCGTCCCTGCCAGCCGCACCACAACCGGTATCGTCATGCCGACTTCCTTGTAGGCCTGCACAACCCCTTCCGCGACCCAGTCGCAGCGGTTGATTCCCGCGAAGATGTTCACGAGGATCACCTGCACGGCCCGGTCCGCCAGCACCGTGCGGAAGGCGCGAACGACGCGCTCCGGCGACGCACCGCCGCCGATGTCGAGGAAGTTCGCAGGCTCGCCACCCGCAAGCTTGATCATGTCCATCGTCGCCATCGCAAGGCCCGCGCCGTTGATGATGCAGCCGATGTCGCCATCGAGACCGACATAGGCGAGGCCATAGTCCCCGGCGGTCGACTCGCGCGGATCTTCCTGGCTGCGGTCGCGCAACTCGGCGACCTGCTGCTGGCGGAACATCGCGTTGGTGTCGAAGCTCATCTTCGCATCAAGCGCCACCAGATCGCCCGTGTCGGTGATCACCAGCGGGTTGATTTCGACCATCGTTGCATCAAGATCGCGGTAAGCCCGGTAGCAGGCCTTCAGGATCGTCACCATCTGCGCCACCTGACCCGCGCTCAGGCCCAGACCGAAGGCCAGCTCGCGCGCCTGGAACTCGCTCAGGCCCACGGCCGGGTCGATTGTCATGCGCCGCAGCGATTGCGGGTCGTTCTCGGCCAGATCCTCGATCTCCATGCCGCCATGGGCCGAAGCGACGATCATGATGCGCTCGGATTTCCGGTCCAGCACGAAGCCGAGGTAAAGTTCCTGCGCTATGTCCGACGCGGCCTCGACCCAGATACGGTAGACGCCCTTGCCGTTCGCGTCCGTCTGCTTGGTCACGAGCTGCTTGCCAAACAGCGTCGCGGCGAAGGCCGCCACCTCATGCTCGTCGCGACACAGTTTCACGCCGCCCGCGGCACCCCGGCCGCCTGAATGGACCTGCGCCTTCACCACCCAGGCATTGCCGCCTAGCTCCCGCGCCCGATAGCCCGCCTGCTCGGGGCTGTAGGCCAGCCCCCCGCGCGGCACCGGCACACCAAAGCGCGCGAGGATTTCCTTCGCCTGATATTCGTGAATGTCCATTCGCGTTCCTCCCCCAAACGAACGAATTTTCTTGCGAAAATTCTCTCCAGCAACGGCCTTTGGAATTTTCGCAGAAAATTCGCAGGCCCCTGTTTAACCTTTCGCGGCGATCGCTTCGGCCAGCACCAGCACGTTGTTCGCCATCTTCTCGCTCGCCGCGTCGATCATCTTGCCGTCGAGCGAGGCCGCGCCCTTGCCTTGCGACTCGGCCTTGCGCAGTTCCTCGATGATGCGCTTGGCCTTCGTCACCTCGGCCTCGGGCGGCGAGAAAACTTCGTTCGCCATTGCCACCTGGCTCGGATGGATCGCCCATTTGCCTTCACAGCCGAGCGCTGCCGCGCGCCGCGCCCCTGCCATGTAGCCTTCGGGATCGCTGAAATCGCCGAACGGACCGTCGATCGCCCGCAACCCGTAGGCGCGGCACGCAATCACCATCCGGGTGATCGAGGCATGCCACTGGTCGCCCGGGTAATGGGGGTTCAACCCGCCGATGTTCGTCGTCCGCGCCCGCATGCTGGCGGCATAGTCCGCCACCCCGAAATGCAGCGCCTCGAGCCGCCCGCCAAACTGGGCGATGCTCTCGACATTCGCCATGCCGAGCGCCGTCTCGATCAGCGCCTCAAGCCCCACACGCGTGGTGTAGCCCCTGCCTTGCTCAATCTGGTTCACCATCGCCTCGACCATGTAGAGGTCGTCGCGCACCCCCACCTTGGGCACCAGCAGCGTGTGCACGCGGCTGCCAGCCTGTTCCATGATGTCCACGACGTCACGGTACATGTAGTGCGTGTCGAGCCCGTTGATCCGCACCGACACGGTCTTGCCCTTGGCCGCCCAGTCGATGTCGTTCAGCGCCTGCACGGCGTTCTTGCGTGCCTGCTCCTTCTCGGGCGGCGCCACGGCATCCTCCAGGTCGAGGAACACGAAATCCGCAGGCCCCGCCGCCGCCTTGTCGATCATCGACGGGTTCGAGGCTGGAACGGCCAGTTCGGACCGCTGCAGACGCTGCTTGCGCAGCGGGAATAGGGTATGGCTCATCTATTTGTCCTGTCAGGCTTATTCGGCCGCAAGCGGCACGGATTTCGGTTGTTTCGCGGCTTCGGTATACCACCGCTGCGCCGCTGCGACACCGGACCCCATCTCGATATTCGCCCCGGCCTCGACCAGTGCCATCTCGGCGATGGCAAGGCCCGTCAGGCACATCCCCTCGTTCAGATCGCCCAGATGTCCGATCCGGAAAACCTTGCCCGCAAGCCGCGCCAGACCCGAGCCGAACGAGGCGTTGTAGCGCGCGTAGCCGATCTTGATAACGTCGCGCGCATCGACACCCTCTGGTACCCGGATGGCAGAGACGGTGTTCGACCAAATCTCGGGCCGCGCCGCGCACAATTCCATGCCCCAGGCATGCACCCCGCGCCGCACACCTTCGGCCAGCCGGTGATGACGGGCGATCACAGTGTCCAACCCCTCGCTGAAGATCAGGTCGAGCGAGCGCTTCAGCCCATGGAACAACTGCGTCGGCGGCGTGTAGGGGAAATAGCCCGTATCGTTCATCGCGATCATGTCGCGGAACTCGAAATAGGCGCGGCGCATCTTTGCCGACCTGGCCGCCTCCAGCGCCTTGGCGCTGACGCCCAGAAAACCCAACCCCGCCGGCATCATCAAGCCCTTCTGGCTGCCTGTCACCGCCAGGTCGACGCCCCAGTCTTCCATCCGGAACTCGATGGAGCCGATTGCGCTCACGCCGTCGACGAACAGAAGCGCGCCATGCCCTGCTGCATCCAGCGCCGCCCGCACCGCGGCCACGTCCGACGTCACGCCCGTCGCCGTCTCGTTGTGCGTGACGAACACGGCCTTGATCGCGCCGCTCTTGTCGTCGGCCAGTATGCGGGCGTAGTCCGCCACCGGCACGCCCTCACCCCACTCGACATCCAGGCATTGAACGTCCAGACCCAGCCGCACGGCCATCTCGACCCACAGGTGGCTGAACTGGCCGAAGCGGCTCATCAGAACCTTGTCGCCGGGCGACAGCGTGTTGGTGATCGCCGCCTCCCAAGCGGCCGTGCCGGACCCCGGGAACATCATCACCCGGCCTGTCTCGGTCTTGAAAAGCTTTTTCAAGCTATCGAACAGACCCAGCGTCAGATCCCCGAAATCCGGAGCGCGCATATCCTGCATCGGCACGTTCATGGCCTGCCGCACGGCCTCGGGCACGTTCGTGGGGCCGGGAATGAAAAGGAAGTTGGTGCCGGTGCGCATGGTAACCCTCCGTTAATCCCGCCGCTATGCCACCGGTGCCGCAACTCTCAAAATGAAACCACGTCCTGCTGTAAACGCGAGAATTTACAGAACGTAATTTTTGTAACATTATAAAATCCACAAATCGGGATTCTGTGTTCCACCGTATACAGCGAGTTGTCATGCAAAAGACTTTCATCGGCCCGCACCTGCGCCGACTGCGACAGGAACGCAGCGAGACGCAGGGGGCGATGGCCCGCGCATTGGGTATCTCGACCTCCTACGTCAACCTTTTGGAGAATAACGAGCGCTCGGTCTCTGTCCCCGTCATGCTGCGTCTGTTCGAGGTCTACGGGATCGACTGGCGCGACATCACGGATGAGGATGGCTCCTCGCAACTGGCAGACTTGCGCGCGATCATCCAGGACCCGATCTTCGACCGCGCCCGCCCCGACCTGACCGAAATCCGGGCCGCCCTTGTTCACAGCCCGACCCTTGCGCAGGCTTTCCTCACACTCCACCGCGCCTATCAGAGTGCGACTGACCAGCTTCTGTCGCTGTCCGGCACCCCCAGCGGGACCGAACCCATCCTCTCCGCCTCGCCGGAAGCCGCGGTGCACAATTTCTTTCGCCGCCACCGCAACCACTTCCGCGAGCTTGAGGAAGCGGCGAGCACATTCTGGGGCGACACTCCCATCGAGACGGACGAAGTCTATTCCCTCATCAAGCACCGCCTGCGCCAGCGTCTCGGCATCACGGTCCGCGTCGTGCCTGTCTCCGAACTCCCCAACACGCTGCGCCGCCATGACGAGGCGCGGCGCGAGATTCTGCTGTCCGAGGCGCTGGATCACCCGAACCGCACCTTCCAGCTGGTCCATGTCGCGGGTCTGATCGAACAGAGGACGCTTTTCGACACTCTGCTTGCAAGGTCAGGCATCACCGATCCGCGGGGGCAGGCCCGCTGCCGGGTGGAGTTGGCAAACTACTTCGCCGCGGCGGTCCTTATGCCCTACGACTCCTACCTCGCCGAGGCACGGGTGTCGAAATACGATGTCGACCACCTCGCCACGCGTTTTGGCGTCAGCTTCGAACAGGCCTGCCATCGCGCCACCACGCTGCAACGCGAGGGGGCGCAGGGCGTGCCGTTCTTCTTCTTGCGGATCGACAAGGCCGGGAACGTGACGAAGCGGTTCAACTCGACCGACTTCCACCTCGCCGAACACGGCGGCGCCTGCCCCCGTCTCGAAGTGCACACGGCCTTTCGCACGCCCGGCCGTATCGTGCCGCAATTCGTCGAGATGCCGGACGCCAGCCAGTACTTCGTGTTCGCCCGCACCGTCGACCGTCCCACCTTCGCGCGTCACGCCCAGGACAACCGGCTGGCTGTCGCCATGGGCTGCACGATCGAGCACGCCGCAGACATCGGCTATGCCGAACAATTCACCGTCACCGGCGCGCGGATGACACCCATCGGCATCAACTGTCGCATCTGCCCCCGCGCCAACTGCGACCAGCGCGCCCACCACGCCGCCATCCTGTCGCAGCCCATCGACGAACGCCGCCGGGGCGCCACGCGCTATGATAGCTGACCA
>JANPJU010000150.1:0-2435 GCA_031425675.1 Paracoccaceae bacterium
GCCGCCGTGATGCTGATCATGGTCTTCGCCATCAAGGGCGCACTGGTCCCCTTGCAGTTCTGGCTGCCCGGCACCTATGCCAACGCGCCCGGCGTCGTCGCCGCCATGTTCGCCGTGATGACCAAGGTCGGCGCCTATGCCACCATCCGCTTCGGCACGCTGGTCTTTCCGCCCACGCTGACCGCAACCGGAGACCTCCTGCAAAGCCTGATCCTGCCCGCAGGCCTTGTCACCCTCGTCGTCGGAGCCATCGGCGTTCTTGGGGCCAGCACCCTGCCCCGGCTGGTGGCCTTCGGGGCCATCGCCTCGATGGGCACCGCCTTCATCGCCATCGGGGCGTTCACCCCCGCAACCACAGCCGCCGCCCTCTACTACATCGCCCACTCCACCCTTGCCACCGCCGCGCTGTTTCTGGTGGCGGACCTGGTCACCCGCCGCCGCGCCCATGCCCGGCTGGACGGCACCGCCCCCCCCATCGCGCAATCGGGGCTGATCGCGTCGCTTTACCTTGCCGCCGCCGTCGCCATGGCGGGAATGCCACCGCTGTCGGGCTTCATCGGCAAGCTGCTGATCCTGGACGCCTTCCGTGACCGGACCGCCCTCGTCTGGTCCACCATCCTTGGGTCGTCCTTCCTGATGATCCTCGGCTACGCCCGCGCCGGGTCCACCCTCTTCTGGAAAACCACCCCGCCCGACACCGCACTGCAAGAGGCGGGCCCCGAACCCCTTGCCTTCACCGCCACCATCGGCCTTCTGCTGGCACTGGCCGCGCTAACCATCCTTGCAGGACCGATTACCGACTGGCTGTCTGAGACCGCCGCCACGCTGTACGCGCCCGACGGCTACATCACCGCCAACCAGCTTGGGCAAGAGGGGTAAGTCATGCTGAAACGCCTCTTCCCGCACCCCTACCTGACGCTGACGCTGGTCATCCTTTGGTTCCTTCTGGTCAACCAATGGAAGGTCGGCAGCCTGGTCATGGCGGTCTGCCTCGCCACGGTGATCCCGCATCTCACCTCGGCCTGGTGGCCTGACCGCGCCCGCGTCCGCCGCCCCTTTGGACTTGCCGCCTACAGCGTGCTGGTCCTGTGGGACGTGATCGTCGCCAACTTTCAGGTCGCGCGCATCGTCCTTTTCATGCCGCGCGACAAGATCCGCTCGGCCTGGGTGACCGTCCCCCTCGACCTGCGCTCGCCCGAGGCGATCACGCTGCTTGCGGGCACCATCACCATGACCCCCGGCACGCTGACCGCCGACATGTCGGCCTGCGGGCGCGCGCTGCTGATCCACTCGCTGCACGCGCCTGACCCTGATGCCGTCCGCGATGACATCAAGGCCCGCTACGAATCCCGCCTGAAAAGGATTTTCGAATGATCCTGCCCTACGCCTTGACCTTCATGATGGGCTGCACCTGCCTTTCGCTGATCCTGAACCTGGTCCGCCTGTTTACCGCGCCCACGGTGACCGACCGCATCCTGACGCTGGACACCATGACCGTGAACGCCCTTGCGCTGGTGGTCCTGTACGGCGTCTGGGCCGGCACCGGCCTTTACCTTGAGGCGGCGATCCTGCTGGCCCTGACCGGCTTTGTCGGCACCGTCGCCTACTGCAAATACCTTCTGAGGGGGAGCATCATCGAATGACCGTGCCCCTGCTGATTGACCTTTTCCTGTCCGCAATCCTGATTGGCGGGGGCCTTTTCGCCCTGATCGGCAGCTACGGCCTTCTGCGCCTGCCCCTGCCCATGCAGCGCCTGCATGCGCCGACCAAGGCCACCACCATCGGCGTGGGCGCAGCCCTGCTGGTCTCTGCCCTCGATCTGCTGCCGCAAGGGCTGGTCAGCTGGCAAGAGATCCTGATCGCCATTTTCCTGCTTCTGACCGCGCCAATCTCGGCGCTGTTCCTGGCCAAGACCCTGCTTCTGCGGCATGAGGATTCGGCCACCCTGCCCGACAGCGGCACCGGCAAACCCTGGGCCACCCTGTCCGAAGACCGCGCTGATCCCTGATATTTGACCATCCGGTCAATATTCCGCCATCCCGACGCTTGCCACCGAAGGGCCCCCCATGGCATCGTCCCGCAAAGGCCCCTGCAATGCCCTTGCACCGCTGTTCCCCCTGCGCGGGGGAAGGGGTGGGGGCGAGACCCGCAGGCCAAGCGATGGACCAATGCCGATGAACACCCTCACTGCACCCTCGACTGGCCTCCTCCCGCAGGTCACCCATGCCCGCAACCCCGGCATGGCGCTGGATCTGGACTGGGTCGCCGCCGTGCAGGCCAACACGTCGGCGATAGAGCGTAGGACCGCCAGCCTGCCGGGGCGGCGCTCAGTGAAAAAGGACTATCAGGCCGCCTGGCTGTTGAAGGCCATCACCCTGATCGACCTCACCACCCTAAACGGGGACGACACCCCCGGCCGCGTCCAGCGTCTTTGC
>JANPJU010000151.1:0-15874 GCA_031425675.1 Paracoccaceae bacterium
GCCAGATACAGTGACCCGCAGATCAGCACGCGTGCTTCGGGAGACGTCGCGGCGATTTCGCCCAAAGCCTCGGCGACGGACTTTGCCATCGCCGCGTCCATGCCGGCCGCGCGCGCGGCGTCGCGGGTCACCTCGGCTGGAAGCGTGTTCTTTTCGCCCGGGATCGACACGGCATGCAGGCGGGTCACATGCGGGGCGAGCGGGGTCATGTATCCCGCAACGTCCTTGGTGTTCAGCATCCCGCAGATCAGATGCGTCTCACGTTTTGGCATCCTGGCCAGCGTGGCCGCAACTGCCTCGGCGCCCGCCGGGTTGTGGCCGCCGTCCAGCCAAAGTTCGGCCTTCGGTGCAAGGTCAACCAGCGGCCCTTGACGCAGCTGCTGCATCCTGGCGGGCCAGACGGCGCGGGTCACGGCAGCTTCACAGGCGGCCTCGTCCCGGCCAAGGTGACGCAGGGCGGCAATCGCGGCCCCGGCGTTCTGAATCTGGTGGGGTCCCGGCAGATTGGGGAGCGGCAGGTCTACCAGCCCGCTCTCATCCTGAAAGACCAGCCGGCCCCGGTCTTCAAACGCATGCCAGTGTTGGCCATGTGCCATAACGGGCGCGCCCATCCGGGCGGCTTTCGCCTCGATCACCGCCAGGCCTTCATCGGTCTGCGGGCCGACGATCACCGGCACCCCGCGCTTGATGATCCCGGCCTTTTCGCCCGCAATCGCCGCAACCGTGTCGCCAAGGTAAGGCTGATGGTCCAGACTGACCGGGGTGATGATGGTCAGGCGGGGGCTATCCACCACGTTGGTCGCATCCAGACGGCCACCAAGCCCCACCTCCAGCAGCGTCCAGTCTGCGGGGGTACGGGCGAAGGAGAGAAAAGCCGCACAAGTGGTGATCTCGAAAAACGTGATTTCCTCTGGCCCGTTCGCCGTCACGCATTCGTCCAGCAACGCCGCCAAAGCGGGCTCACCGATCAGTTCCCCCGCCAGACGGATGCGTTCATGAAACCGCGCAAGGTGGGGTGACGTGTAGGCATGGACGCGGTCGCCGCCGGATTCCAACCCTGCCCGGATCATCGCCTGCGTGCTGCCTTTGCCGTTGGTCCCGGCAATATGGATCACCGGCGGGATTGACCGCTCCGGATTGCCCAGCACTGCCAACAAGCGTTCCACACGGCCCATGGTCAGGTCGATGACCTTTGGGTGCAGCGTCATCATCCGGTCAAGGATGACGTCCGAGCCCGCCGTCACGCCTTGGCTTCCGCCGGTTCGATGGCGACAACCTCGATCGGGGCGGGCAAATCGCCTTTGATCGCGGGCGGCATCCCCATCAACAGGCGAATCAGCGTGACCAGTTCATCCTTCATCGCTTTGCGGTGAATGACCCGGTCCAGCATCCCGTGGTCCAGCAGATACTCTGCCCGCTGGAATCCTTCGGGCAACTTTTCCCGGATTGTCTGTTCGATCACCCGCGCCCCGGCAAAGCCGATCTGGGCGTTTGGTTCGGCAATCTGCACATCGCCCAGCATGGCATAGCTGGCCGTCACGCCGCCGGTGGTGGGGTGAGTGAGGACGACGATGTAGGGCAGCCCCGCCTCTTTCAGCATCTGCACAGCCACGGTCGTGCGCGGCATCTGCATCAGGGACAGCATCCCTTCCTGCATCCGCGCCCCGCCACTGGCGCTGAACAGCACCAGGGGCCGCTTCAGCTTTACCGCCCGTTCAGCAGCCGCGATGATTGCGTTGCCGACGTACATCCCCATCGACCCGGCCATAAAGGCAAAGTCCTGCGCGGCGGCGACGATGGGTGTGCGGTTGATCTCACCTTCCGCCACCAGCATGGCGTCACGTTCGCCGCTCGCCTTTTGGGCGGCTTTCACCCGGTCAGGGTATTTCTTTTGGTCGCGGAAATGCAGCGGGTCGGCCACCGGGTCAGGCACCTTCACCTCGGTGAAGATCGCGCCGTCGAACAACGCCTCAAACCGGTCACGCGGACTGATCGCCATGTGGTGGTCGCAGTTTGAACAAACGTTCTGGTTCCCCGACAATTCGCGGTGAAACAGCATGGTCCCACATTCCGGGCACTTCGTCCAAAGGTTCTCCGGCACCTCGCGGCGCGAGAAAAGCGAGTTGATCTTTGGACGGACGTAGTTGGTGATCCAGTTCATGCGGATATGGTCCTGCCCCTAAGCTCAGCCTGCGCAAGTCAGTCCCCGAGATAAGCCGCCGGGGGGGGAAATGCAATCAGCGCGCTTTGGGGGCGGGGGCCGAAACTTATCCATCGGCGGCCCGTTGCTTCATCACAGCACAAGGGGACCGCCATGCCACAAGGGCCACTAGTCTATCGCCAACGCCTGACCACCCGCATCACCCATTGGATCTGGGCTGTGTGCCTGTTCTTCCTGATGCTGACCGGCTTGCAGATCTTCAATGCCTTCCCCAGCCTGCATGTCGGGCAAGAGTCGGGCTTTGACTACGACAATGCCATCTTCGCCATCGGTGCCCGTGAGGTTGGGGGCGAAGTGCAGGGTATCACCCGCATCCTTGGGGCAGAGTTTGACACGACCGGCGTCCTTGGTGTCTCGCAAGGTGAGGTGCGGGCCTTTCCGGCGGCCGTGACCATCCCGTCGAAAACCAGCCTTGCAACCGGGCGGGTGATCCATTTCTTTTTCGCCTGGGTGCTTGTCATCACCCTTGCCCTCTGGCTGATCGCCTCGGCGCTGAACGGCCATCTGCGGCAACTGGTCCCCACACTTGCCGACCTGCGCGCCCTGCCACGGGACCTGAAAGACCACGCCCGCCTGCGATTCCATCATGGGGCCAGCTACAATGTGTTGCAAAAGCTTGCCTATGCGTCGGTGCTGTTTCTTGCCTTGCCGCTGATGATCCTGACCGGGCTGTCAATGTCGCCCGGCTTCAACGCCGTCGCGCCTTGGCTGCTGGACGTGTTCGGTGGCCGCCAGACGGCGCGGACGATCCATTTTCTGACGATGCTGGCACTGGTCGGCTTCTTCGCCGTCCATATCGCAATGATCCTGCTGGCGGGTCCGTTGAACGAGATGCGGTCGATCCTGACCGGCTGGTATCGCACTGATGGGGGCAAGAATGATTGACCGTCGCAAACTGCTTTTGGGGGGGGCAGCCTTGGCCCTCTCCGGCTGCAAGGTCTTTGACAGCGCCACCGCAAATGACTCCGCCCTCCGCCGTCTGTTCGCCAGCCATGAAGGCCTGACCCGGGCCACCCAGCGCGCCCTGATCGGTGACAGCCCCGCGCCGGAGTTTACCGAAAGCGACATCCGCCAAGGCCAGCGCCCGAACGGTTCCATCAACCCCGACGGCGCTGCGTATCGCCAGATGGCCGACACTGCGTTCCGCGAATATCGGCTGACTGTCACCGGTCTTGTGGAGGCACCTGTCACCCTGTCGCTAAGTGACCTCACCGCGCTGCCCGCCCGCACCCAGATCACCCGGCATGATTGCGTGGAAGGCTGGAGCTGCATCGCCAAATGGCAGGGCGTGCCGCTTGGCACCGTGCTGAACCTTGCGAAACCGAAGGTGACAGCCCGCTACGCCGTCTTCCACTGCTTTGATGCCATCGAACGCAATCTTTCAGGCGAGGTTTTCTACTACGAATCCATCGACCTGATCGACGCCTGGCATCCGCAGACCATCCTCGCCTACAGAATGAACGACGCGCCCCTGCCGGTGGCAAATGGCGCGCCCCTGCGCCTGCGGGTGGAACGCCAGCTCGGCTACAAGATGGCGAAGTATGTCCATACCATCGAGCTGACCGATACCCTCGCCACCCTTGGTGCAGGCAAAGGCAGCTATTGGGCGGATCGCGGCTATGAATGGTACGCGGGAATTTGACAGCCGCGCCACTCTTCGCCATTCACATTTGCACAAGTATCCCACGGGGGTGTGGGGGTGTGAAACCCCCACTGCAGCGGCTAAAACCCGCGCCGCGCTCGCAAGGCGGCACCAATCGTGCCGTCGTCAAGATAATCCAGCTCTCCTCCAATCGGCACGCCCTGGGCCAGAGTGGTGATCTGCACCGCAGTAGGTGCCAGCGCGTCGGCGATGTAGTGGGCGGTGGTCTGACCATCGACTGTGGCGTTCAGCGCCAGGATAACCTCGCGCACCCCCTCATCCGCTACGCGGTTGACCAACCGGGGAATCCCAAGGTCTTCCGGCCCCACCCCGTCCAGCGCGGAAAGCGTGCCGCCCAGCACATGATAGCGGCCCTTGAAAACCTGGCCCCGCTCCATCGCCCACAAGTCGGCCACATCCGCGACCACGCAAATCTCGCCCGTCGCGCGCGCCGGGTTGGCGCAAATCGGGCATAGGTCGGCAGTGCTGATATTGCCGCACACCTGACATTCGCGCGCAGAAAGGGCCACTTCGGCCAAAGCCTGCGCCAAAGGGGCCATCAACTGCCCGCGCTTTTTCAGCAGCACCAGCACCGCCCGCCGCGCGGATCTTGGCCCAAGGCCGGGAAGCCTTGCCATCAATTCGATCAGCGCCTCGATGCCGGTCTGATCAGCCATTTCAGAACGGCAGTTTCATGCCGGGCGGGACGCCCATCTGTTCGGCCAGCCGTGCCATTTCCTGTTCGCTTTTGGCGCGGGCTTTACCTTGAGCATCATGGATGGCGGCCAGAATCAGGTCTTCGACCACTTCCTTTTCGCTGGCGACCAGGATCGACGGGTCAATGTCCAGGCCCGTCACCTCGCCCTTTGCCGTGGCCCGCGCCTTCACCAGACCAGCGCCCGATTCGCCCGTCACCACGATACGGGACAGCTCGTCCTGCATTTCGGTGATCCTGGACTGCATTTCCGTGGCGGCCTTCATCATCTTGGCCATGTCGCCAAGCCCGGCCAATCCGCCCAAACCCTTCAGCATCTCGTTCTCCATCCGTTTCACCTGAGATACGGGCGCTGCGCCCCTCGCGCAAGGTCACGGCGCGGCATGAAACAGCATTCTGCGGGGGGCGAAGCCCTCGGCGCGGAAGAAAGCATGGGCGTCCTGGTTACCCTCCCAGGTGTCGAGCAGGATTTCATCGACCCCAAGGTCACGCGCCAACCCCCGCGCGGCCTGCAGCAAGGCCCGGCCATGCCCAAGCCTGCGCGCCTCGGGGGCTACGGCGATATGGTCGATCATCAGGCGGCGAATCGCTGGGGAAAAGACCGAACCTGCACGCACTTGCAGCGTACACAATGCATAGCCAAGGGCAGGGTCACCCGCCAGAAAGGCGGTGCAACCGGGGTCTGCCAGACGGTCGGCGAAATAGGTTTGCAGTCCCGCGGGATCAGGATTTGCGAAGAAAACCGTCGGGTAATGCGCCGCGTGCCAGTCCTGCACATGGAAATTCAGGCGTGCCAAAGTGGCCGCATCCTCGGGCGTTGCCCGATGCGGGATCATTCTTCGAACGGGTCCCAGTCGTCGTCCATCTCGGGGTCAGCCAAGGGCAGGGCGGCTTCGGCAGCAAGCGCCAACAGCGCCTCGGGCTGGCGGACGTCAGTGACCTTCGCCCCAGGAAAGGCGGTCAGGATTGCCTGTACCATCGGGTTTTCCGCCGCTTCGGCCTTTGCCGCCAATTGGCCCGCATCCCGCGCTTCGGCAATCGTCACCGCCCCACCAGAGGACACGACCGACACCCCCCAGCGCCCCCCGGTCCAGCCTTGCAGGCGCTGGCCCAACCGGGCGGCAAGATCGGCCTTCGCGTCGGGTGCCGGTTCAAACTCAATCCGGCCCGGCGAATAGCGCGCCAGCTTCAGTGAGGTTTCCACCTCATGCAGCAACACCATGTCGCGCTTTGTGCGGATCAGTTCAACGACCGATTCAAAGCTGGCATAGACCTGCACCTCACCTTCGGCCAACGCCGGGGCGGCAGCAGTCATCACGGCGCCCCGCATCGGGGAGGATGGCGAGCGCACTGCGGAATGCACCGTGACGCCCCCCGCAGGCGCGCCGCCGGCCATTCCTGCGCCACCACCCCCAGCGGAGGGCGGGCGCGGGCTGTCTTGCAGCTTTTTCACCAGCGTTTCGGGGTTTGGCAGGTCCGCCACATGGGTCAGGCGGATCACCGCCATTTCGGCCGCCATCATCGCGTTCGGGGCCAAGGCCACCTCTTCCACCGCTTTCAGCAGCATCTGCCACATCCGCGTCAGCGCGCGCATCGGCAGTCGGGCGGCCATATCCACGCCGCGGGTCTGTTCATCGGGCGGGGTGGTCGGATCTTCGGCCGAGGCCGGGTTGATCTTGATGACGGAAATCCAATGCGTGATTTCGGCCAGATCGCGCAGTATGGCCATCGGGTCAGCCCCGTCGGCATATTGCCCGGACAGTTCCGCCAGCGCCGTTGCCGCATCGCCCTTCATGATCAGATCGAACAGGTCAAGCGTCCGGCCCCGGTCCGCCAGCCCCAGCATCGCGCGCACCTGGGTCGCGCTGGTTTCGCCCGCGCCATGGGCAATCGCCTGATCCATCAGGCTCATCGCGTCGCGGACTGACCCTTCGGCAGCGCGGGTGATCAGGGCAAGGGCATCGGCGGCAAGTGTAGCGCCTTCCTTGGCGGCCACGCTGGCAAGGTGGGCCACCATCACCTCAGGCTCGATCCGTTTGAGATCAAACCGCTGGCAGCGTGACAGGACCGTGACCGGAACCTTGCGAATCTCGGTGGTGGCGAAGATGAACTTCACATGCGCGGGAGGTTCCTCCAGCGTCTTCAAAAGCGCGTTGAAGGCCGCGGTCGACAGCATGTGCACTTCGTCGATGATATAGACCTTGAAGCGCGCAGAAGCCGCCCGATAGTGAACGGAATCAATGATTTCGCGGATGTCGCCCACCCCGGTGCGGGAGGCTGCGTCCATCTCCAGCACATCTACATGGCGGCCCTCTGCAATCGCCCGGCAAGGCTCACACACACCGCAAGGTTCGGTCGTCGGCCCGCCAGTGCCAATTGGCCCGACGCAATTCAGCCCCTTGGCAATGATCCGTGCCGTGGTGGTCTTGCCCACCCCGCGCACGCCGGTCATGACGAAAGCATGCGCAATCCGGTCCGCCGCGAAGGCGTTCTTCAACGTGCGCACCATCGCCTCTTGCCCGATCAGATCGGCAAAGGTGGCAGGTCGGTATTTCCGGGCAAGAACCTGATAGGCGGGGGCGTCTGACATGATCGGAGGAGGGTAGGGCGTCAACGCGGGCGGGTAAAGGGGGCGGGCGGGTCGCATCCCTTTATCTTGCTTTATCCAAGTCAGATAGTCTATCTTGACGGCAGGAAAGGGGCACCTCATGGCCTTTCACTTCCCCCGAAGCGACCTTGCCAAGGCAATCGCTGACCAGATTTCGCCGGACCCCCTGTTTGGCGCCAGTGCAGGCCTGTTCCTTGCCGCCCCGCGCCGCACCGGCAAAAGCAGCTTCCTGCGGCTTGACCTGGTGCCCGAGCTTGAGAAGCGCGGCCGCCTTGCGATCTATGTCGACCTTTGGGCCGACAAGGCCCGCGACCCCGGTGAGTTGATTGCCGAGGCGCTGGCCCAGACCATCGACCGCCTTGCTACAAGGTCTGAACGGTTGTGGCGCAGCCTCCCGTTTTCGCGGATCACCGTGGGCGGCATCGCCGCCGATCTGCCGAAAGCCGCGCCGCGAGGCAGTGCCACCCTCGCGCAGGCGCTAGTGGAAATTGGCGACCGGGCGCAAAGTGATGTGGTGTTCATCATTGATGAGGCGCAGCAGGCCCTGTCCAGCAAGGCCGGGATCGACGCGATGTTTGCCCTGAAAGCCGCGCGCGACCAGATGAACCAGCGGCAGGGCGCGCCGCATCTGTTCCTTCTTTTCACCGGCTCGCACCGGGACAAGCTGGCCGCGCTGGTCCTGACGCACAAGCAGCCGTTCTACGGCGCGCGTGTGCAGGATTTCCCCCGCCTTGGCCGAGGCTATATCGAGACGCTGGTGGCGCAGATGAACCCGCGTCTTGCGCCGGGAAATCAGCTTGACGAATTTGACGTGATGCGCGCGTTCGAGCTTCTGGGCCACCGCCCGGAAAAGTTGCTGGACGTGGTGCGCGACCATGCCTTGGGCGAGGCGGGCAGCGCGGGCCTGCGCCAGACCGTCACCGAACGGGCGGACCTTCTGCGCGCCCGCATCTGGCAGCAGCACCAATCCGACTATGGTCTTCTGGGCGATCTGCAGCGCATCGTCCTGCGCCGGTTGATCGAGGATGGCCCCGCCTTCGCGCCCTTCTCGGCCCCGACCCTGGCGCAGATCAGCGCCGATCTTGGCAGTCCCGTCACCACATCCGAGGTGCAGAAAGCGCTGGACGATCTGCGCGACAAAAGCATCGTCTGGCGGCCCGAACGCGGCGTCTATGCGCTGGAAGATCAGGACATGCGTGATTGGCTTTTGTCTGACGGCACGCACAAGGCAGCGTCCTCATAGCCCTTTATCGCCAATTATCGGCGGCAGGATAATTCTGGATAAAGGAAAGGGTGAGAGGCTGGACAACGACCCAAGCGGGGCTCGTTACGGCTGCTTCCTTCCGGACCTGACCGGGTTGGCGAGGCGCTTGCCCGCGCCAACCTCTCATCCGCCGATATAGGGGAAAGGGTTGGTCGCTGCAAGACCAGCTCAACCCCCCGACTTAACCGGTCGGCAACAGCCGCGCAGGCAACGACCGCAGCACCGCCGGGTCACGCCGGGCGCGGGCCAGGGTCCAGGCCCCTTCCACCGAGATCAGCAGGGTTTCGGCCTCAGCCTTCGCCTGCGCTTCCGGCAGGCCAAGGCGCTGGGCATGACCCGCAACCGCGTCGATCAGGCGCTGGAAGACCGCGTTGGCATGGCTCCGAAAGGCGTCGCTTTCCGGCCCGTCGAAGAGCAGCGCCGAGATCGGGCAGGTATTGGCCGCTTCAGACAGTTGAAACAGCTTGGCCAGCTTCATGCAGTAATGCGTCATCCCCTCGCCATAGTTTGGCGCGGGCAGGAAGGCATCGTCGATGATCCGGGTCAGGAAACCCGCCGTCCAGTCCGCAGCCGCCAGCGCCAGCCCGGCCTTGCCATCCGGGAAATGGTGATAGAGCGAGCCTTTGGGCACCCCCGCATCGGCCAGAATCTCGGCGAGACCGGTGGCGTGATAGCCTTTCCGGCGAAAGAGCGTGGCAGCCGTGGTGACCAGCCGGTCACGGGTGGGGGTGTCATCCTGCATGGGGGCAACCTATCCGCTGATCCGCGCCACGAGAAGACTAGACCGAACGGTCTAATCCGTGATATTAGACCGATCAGTCTAGTCAAGGGTCAAGTGATGGTGGCCATGCACCAGATTGGCGCGGACGCGGCGGTGACGATTCGCGCGCAAGGGGCCAAGCTGGCCGGGCGGCTGACCTTGCCGCCGGGGGCTGTTCGGGCGGCCGTGGTCTTGCACCCGGCAACCGGGGCGCCCGCCGGGTTCTACAGCGCCTTTGCCACATGGCTGGCGGCGGAACGTGATTGCGCCGTGCTGACATATGACTACCGCGATCTTGGCGCGTCGGCCACGGCGCGGACCTTCTGGCAAGGGCCGATGCCCTGGCTGGCCGGCGCGATGGGCTATCTGCCGGGGGCAAGGCTTGGCCTTGGGGCCGATCTGCCGCTGGGGATCTATCGCGACTGGCGCCGTTGGTGCCTGACACGCGGGTTCCAGCTCTCTGACATCGGCCGCCGCTTTCCGATGCATGATCCTGCGCTGGTGACGGCCAACATGCGCGTTGTCGCCATCGCGGATGACCCGATGGTGCCACCCCCGGCGGTCTGGCGGCTGATGGCGCTTTACCCCAAGCGACCAAGCGCCGGCTTGTCGTGCGACCCACTGACTTTGGCCTGACGCGGATCGGACATCTGGGGCCGTTCCTGCGCAGCAATTCCGTGGTCTGGCCCGCGTTGGTAGACTAGTCTAGCCCCAAATGGGGGGATTGAGATGACGCGACTCATCCGGATCGACTGGCCTGACAACGGCTCACCCGACCTGCCACCGCCTTTGGGCCTGTCGGAATGTGAAAGCCGGTTGCGCGCCTTGCGCAGTGCAGCGACAGCCCAAAGCTATGACGTGATTGTGGTCTACGGTGATCGCGAACATGCGGCGAACCTGCATTGGCTGACCGGCTTTGACCCCCGCTTTGAAGAGGCGGTGCTGGTGGTCACGCCCGGTGATGCCCTTCTGCTCGCGGGGAATGAGTGTCTGGCCTATACCGCCATCTCTCCCCTCGTGCAGGCGGGGGTGGTGCGGGTAGGACACTGCTCCAGCCTCTCGCTCCCCAGCCAGCCGCGGGGCGGGCGGCGGCTGGTGGACTGGCTGGCCGACATGCTGGCGCTGGATGACCGGGTGGGGACGATCGGCTGGAAATGGTTCGGCGCGGATCAGGTGGACGATCCCGCCACGGCGCTTGATATTCCGGTATTCCTTGCCGACCCCTTGCGCAAACTGGCGGCGCGGGTGGAAAATGCCACCGACCTGATGATGCACCCCGCCCACGGCCTGCGGTCGCGGGTGGACGCAGCCGAGATTGCGCGGCTGGAGTTTGCCAACCACATGGCCGCCGCCGCGCTGAAACGGATGGTCTTTGCCTTTCGTGAGGGCATGACCGACTTTCAGGCGTTTGAGGCGGCAAGGGTCGGAGGTCTGCCGCTGGGCTGTCATCCCACCTTCACTATGGGAAATGCGCCGGGATTGTGCGGACCGTCGGGCAAGCGACTGAGGCTGGGCCAGCCCATTGCCTTCAACGTCTGCCATTGGGGGGCGAACATCTGTCGGGCCGGGTGGTTGGCGCGCTCGGCGGCGGATCTGCCGTTGGCGGCGCAGGATTACGTCGAGGCGTTCGTCGCACCATACGTTCAGGCCATGTCGGACTGGTGTTCCATGATGCGGCCGGGGGTGTCGGGCGGCTATGTCTGGTCACACATGATGGCCGCGCTGCCGGTGGAACGGTTCGGGGTCACGCTGAACCCCGGCCATCTGATCGGGCTGGATGAATGGGTGTCATCTCCGATCCGTGACGGGTCAACCGACGCCCTGACCAGCGGGATGGCGATGCAGATGGATGTGATCCCGGCGCACCCGGTTCATGGGTCCACGCGGATGGAAGATGGCTATGTCATTGCAGACGCTGCCCTGCGCGCGACACTGGCAAGGGACTATCCCAACGTCGCCCGCCGGTGTGAGGCAAGGGGAAGGTTCATGCGAGAGGTGATCGGAATGGACCTGCCCGAGACGCTTTTGCCGCTGGCCGACACCTGCGGGATTGTCGCACCCTTCCTGCTGGACCCGGCACAAGTGGTGGTCTGCTGACGGACCGTGCCTTTGGGCATCGGTGGCCGGCGCAAAAGGTCTTGTAAAGGGCGTCGTTCAGATCAGCCCGGCCATCCGGGCGCCAGTCAGAAGATCGGGCGCAAGATGGTGGGCCCAGCGGCCCTGGCTTGGCACCACATCGGGAACCTGCACCACGACGCAGCCTGCGCGGTGGCCGGCCTCCGCCCCGGTTTCGCTGTCTTCGAAAACCAGACAGCGATTGGGCGCCACGCCAAACAGCGACGCGGCCAGCAGATAGGGGTCTGGCGCGGGCTTGGGGGCAGTTACGTCATCCAGTGTCACCACATGGGTGAACGCATCGGCCAGACCGACGATGCCAAGCTTGCGATGCGCGCTGCTGCGCCCCGACGACGTGACGATGGCCATCGGCTGGCGGACAGCGCCCAGCAACTCCCTCACGCCGGGTTTCAGATCAAGCCCGCGCTCCACGCCGGCGATAAAGCCCTCGCGCCAAAGACTGTCGACACTGTCCAGATCAACATGGGGCATCGCGGCGCGGATAATCTGGCGTGAACTGGGTTCATCCTTGCCGGCCAAAGCGTGCATGAACGCTTCATCCACGGGGTGTCCATGCGCGGCAAAGGCGGCCATCCCTGCGGCCAGTGCCAGGCTTTCGGTGTCGATCAGCGTGCCATCAAGGTCAAACAACACGGCGTCATACATTCAGGGCTCCGATCGGGCAGGGTGCTGCGCGCGTTCTAGCCGATCACAGATGCAGCCGGTAGTGCAGGAAGCTATTCGCTTCGCAGCCAAGTGCAAGCGGCTGGAAGGCGGCGATGTCGGGCAAGAAGGCCTCGGCGCCGACGCCGGTTGCAATGCGGACGCTGGTGCCCGGCATCGGCAGGAAATGCCAGTTGCGTTGCGCTGGCGCACCGACCATGCCTTTTTGCCGGATATGGTTTGCCAGAACCGTCTGGACCTGGGCCCCGTCGGACAGGACCACAACAGGACTGCGGTCACCGGCGGCGGCCACGATACGGCTGGCACGGTGGTTGTTGGTGACCAGCAGCAGCCGTTCGTCAGGATCAACGCGCTGGCCGTTCCGGGTCAATCCAACGATGCGGTTTGCCTGCGGATTCATCAGCCGACCTTCGGGATCAAAGCGGCGTGGCTGGCTGAGGTCTATCGCGTAGGCAAGGCCGGGGATGGTTTCAAACGTGAACGAAGGCACGGTGGCGTCATGCAGGATTGCATCGGTTGAACCGGGCTGGATCTGGTGAAAAAGTCCCGCCGACTGTTCAAGCCAATCCGCAACCTCGGCCCCGGTCAGCGCCAGGACAACAAGCGTGTTGGGAAAGGTGTACAAGTCAGAGACGTTGCGCATCCGTACCGCACCGGCTGGAATGTCGGTAAAATTGGCCGCCCCGCCGCGCCCACCCGCCCGAAACGGCGCAGCCGAGGCAAGCAGCGGAAGGTCTGCCCAACGCGTGTCTTCAAGCGCCGACCGGGCGTAATCCGTCTTGGCGGCGGCGATCAGGTCAAGCGCTGCGTTCGGCGCGGAAGTCGCGAAATGAGTGCCAAGGTTGACGCGGCTTTGTCCGACGATCCGGCGCGACCAGGCCAAGGCGGCCCGGTGGTCTTGCGCAATGGCATGCCGCAAGGGTGGCATCGGCAGCGCAAACATCGAAGGGGCAGAATTGGGCCGCAGCCCAACCCGCGTGTCATCGGCCGACACGACCCAGCGGCGCTTGCCCTGTGTTGTTCGGGTCAAGGCAAGGTCGATGACGCCGACATGGCTGCCCGAATGGCCGGGCATCACGGCGGGCTTGCCGGCCAGCAATCCGCGCACGGGGTCCACGCCGGGCCGTTTCGCAATTCCCGGACCGGGAAACGTCAGGTGGCAATGACCGGCGATGACGGCATCAACCTCGGTCAGGGCGGCAAGGGCGGTGGCGGCATTTTCCATCCCGTCCTCGGCTTCAAGCGCGCCGACCCCGGAATGGGCCAGAGCCACGATCACATCCGCACCGCGTGCGCGCAAACGTGGCAGCCACGCCTTGGCCGAGGCGATGATGTCGCGCATGTGGATCTGGCCCTCAAGCTGGTCGCGGTCCCAGACTTCAATCTGCGGCGGGGCAAATCCGATGACGCCAATCCGCAACGTGTGCTGCGACCCCGCTTGATCGACGACGCGGCGGGTCAGGATCGCGAAGGGAGGGACAAAAGTTGCATCACGCGACGGACTTTTGCCCAGTTTGGTCGCGATATTGGCCGAGACAACTGGAAACCTTGCCTGCGACAAGGCAGTGCGCAGAAACCGCAGCCCATAGTTGAATTCGTGGTTGCCCAACGTGACCGCATCATATCCCAGCGTATTGAATGCGGTGATCACCGGATGCGCCCGACGGCGGCGGCGGGCGGTTGCGATGTAATCCGCAAGCGGGTTGCCTTGCAGGAAATCGCCATTGTCGAACAACAGGCTGTTTGGCACCTCGGCACGAGCGTGCGCGATCTGGCGTGCAATGTCGCAAAGGCTGCGCCCGTTGACGGGACGGTTCGCACAGTAATCATAGGGCAGCAGACTGGCGTGCAAATCACTGGTTGCGATCAGTCGCAGCGACAGCTGGGCTGTAGTTTCGGGGCGGCCTGATACGGGGTCTTCTGCCGCCGAACCGATATCAATGTCGCTCTGGTCAGCGGAAGGCGGAATCAGGCCGGGAAGCGGCAACCCAAAACTCTTTAACGGCACGATATTTCTGGGCCTTCTGGCAAGCGAAGCCGCCGGTCTTGGGTGCCGACGGTCAAGGGCATCCAAACGGGCGACGGCAAGACACACACTACAGTTGTGTTCCTACCGTAAAAGTTGTGACGAGGTTAAGGCGAATTGTTGGTTTTCAAGCCATGGTTGCACATTCAGCGCATTTTGCATGCGAACGGGCGACCGAGGGTTGGCGCCGTCCATGCGGTCAAGGATCGGCAGTACCAGGGACGGGCTGGCGTTCTGCGATGCAAACTGGCATGGCGTCTGGCAAATGGGGTGCGGAATTGTGGGGCGGGGCAGGACGATGCGGCTGGCTGAAACGGTCACTTTTGGCGGATCCGGGCTAGACCGGGCGGCGGGCTTGCGCAAGGACGCCGCCGCTTTGACGCAAGCCCTTGCCGGTGGTCTGGTGCTGCCGGTCTGGCGGGGCAAGCCGCTGCTGGCAGGGTCAAGCCTTGGCTGGCTGGCGGCGGGGCATCCGGCGTTGGCGCATGGCGGCCCCCCGGTGTTTCTGGGGCTGGACGATGGTGTGGCGCGCTTTGCCGCCGACATTTCGGACTGGTCGCCCGAAGCAGACGCCGAGGCGGTTACGGCCGGGTTCTTCGACCCGTCCATCCAGCGGCATCCGGCCCTAAATCCCGACCACGGCTTTGCCGAACTGCGCGGCGTGATGACCGACCTGACCATGCGTGAAGCGGAACTGGCCGCGACGGCGAAGGCGGTATTGCACTGGCACCGCAGCCACGGTTTTTGCGCGGCCTGCGGCGCTGCGTCGGATGTGGCGCAGGGTGGTTGGCAGCGCAGTTGCCCGGCCTGCGGGGCGCAACACTTTCCCCGCACCGACCCGGTAGTCATCATGCTGGTGACGCACGGAAACTCAGTCCTTCTGGGCCGCAGCCCAGGTTGGCCCGATGGGATGTATTCGCTGCTGGCCGGCTTTGTCGAACCCGGCGAAACGGTTGAGGCTGCCGTGCGGCGCGAGGTTCTGGAGGAAACCGGGGTGCAGTGTGGCCCGGTCGGCTATCTTGCCAGCCAGCCCTGGCCGTTTCCCGCCTCGCTTATGCTGGGGATGCGGACCGAGGCGCTGGGTCGCGACATCACCATCGACCCCGACGAAATCGAAGCCGCGCGCTGGGTCAGCCGGGAAGAGCTGGTATCCGCCTTTGCCGGGCAGCATCCGGAAATCAAACCATCCCGAAATGGTGCCATTGCGCATTTCATCTTGCGCAACTGGCTTGCCGACTGCCTTGATTAGACGAAACCGGGTAGTCCTTGCCCGACGTCCCCTGCGACCCCAACGTGCGGAGCTAAGATGAAACTGACGGCCAAGACGGATATCGAAGCGCCGGCCAGCTTTGTTTATGCCAGCCTGAATGACCATGCGATGTGGGAGCGTGAGATGACGCGTCGCGGCGCCGAGATCGACCGTCCGGCCGATATGCCCCTCGCCGGCGTCGGCGCCGGGTGGCAGCTGCGCGTTCCCTTCCGGGGCAAGGTCCGCAAGCTTTTGCTGCGTATCGAAGCACTTGATCCTGACACACGGATTGTCATCAGTGTCGAAGGGCAGGCGATCGATGGCAGTTCCGTGTGGGAAATGCTGCCCATGTCGCCGCGCCGCACCCGGCTGCGTCTGGCGGTGGAGGTGCGGCCAAAGACGCTGGCGGCGCGATTGTTCCTGAACACTCTGCGCCTGGCGAAAGGCAGGGTGCAGTTGCGGTTGGAAAAGCGGCTGAAACAGATGGCCGCCCGGATTGAAGAGCGGCTGGCCAGCGACGTGGCGCTGAAGGAAAAGGCCTAAATTTCCCTGGCTCCGCGGTCCCGGTCGGCGGGATAGACGCCCAGCAC
>JANPJU010000152.1:0-34426 GCA_031425675.1 Paracoccaceae bacterium
GCAGAGCTTGTCCGCCTGATCGCCACCCATCCGGGGATGCAGATCGTGGCGCTGTCGGCGGATCGCAAGGCCGGGATGGCGATGGCCGAGGTGTTTCCGTTCCTGCGCCATCTGGATCTGCCACCGCTGGTCAAGATCGACGAGATTGATTTTTCCAATGTTGACCTGTGCTTCTGCGCGCTTCCTCATGCGACGACGCAAGAGGTGGTGGCCCGTCTGCCGCGGGATTTGAAGATCGTGGACCTGAGCGCCGACTTCCGGCTGCGCGACGCCGCGGAGTATGAAAGGTGGTACGGCCAGCCGCATACCCAGCCCGACTTGCAGGCCGAAGCAGTCTATGGGCTGACCGAATTCTACCGCGATGAGATCCGCACCGCGCGGCTGGTGGCGGGAACCGGCTGCAATGCCGCGACCGGGCAGTTTGCGCTGCGTCCGCTGATTGCCGCAGGGGTGATTGACCTTGACGAGATCTTGATCGACCTGAAGGCCGGGGTGTCCGGGGCCGGGCGGTCGTTGAAGGAAAACCTGCTGCACGCCGAGCTGTCGGGCGGGACCCATGCCTATTCGGCGGGCGGCAAGCATCGGCATCTGGGTGAGTTTGATCAGGAGTTTTCCAAGGTCGCAGGCCGCCCCGTGTGCGTGCAGTTCACGCCGCATCTTCTGCCGATGAACCGGGGGATTCTGGCCACCGTCTACGTCAGGGGTGATGCGAAGATCATCCACCAAGCGCTTGAAAAGGCATATGAAGCTGAGCCTTTCTTGCAGGTTCTGCCGTTTGGCACGCTGCCCTCGACCCGGGATATTGCCGGGTCGAACTTCTGCCATCTGGGCGTGATCGGTGACCGTTTGCCAGGGCGGGCGATCGTGGTGGCGGTGCTGGACAACCTGACCAAGGGGTCTTCGGGCCAGGCGATCCAGAATGCCAATCTGATGCTGGGGCTGGAGGAAACCGCCGGTCTGATGCTGGCACCCATCTTCCCGTGATCCAAAGTGCCGCGTGTCTGCGGCCTGCGCAGCCCTTGACCGGGCGGCCAGCATCCCCAGATAACGCAGGGAAAGCGCCCATCCGGGCAAAGGACAGCGTCAGATGAGCGGTAGTCAGGAATTTCGCGGCCTCAAAGGGCTGAAAAAGCAGCGGCGGGTGCAGATCATTGCGATTGCGGCCCTGGCGCTCGTCGCCTCGACCGCGCTGATCGGCTATGCGATGCGTGACGGGATCAACTTTTTCCGCAGCCCCAGCCAGGTGATCACCGAACCGCCCGCGCCGGGTGAGACGTTCCGCATTGGCGGGCTGGTTGTCGAAGGCTCCATCCAGCGGGGGGTGGGGGCGACGGTGGCTTTTGCGGTGACCGACACCAATGCCACCGTGCCGGTAACCTACACCGGTGTTTTGCCCGACCTGTTTGGCGAAGGGCAGGGCATGGTGGCGCTTGGCCGGATGGAGGGTGACACGTTTGTCGCCACTGAAGTCCTCGCCAAGCATGATGAGACCTACATGCCGCAGGAAGTGGTTGATGCGCTCAAGGAACAGGGCATCTACAAGGACCCGAACGCACCGCCCGAGACCTGACAGCGCGCGCCCCCGAAGGGCGCTGTTAACGCCGGATCGGCAGGCTTGCCCCGCAAATGGGGGTGCAAATGCCGACAGTCCGCGAAATTGCCGAGGAAATCGTCACCCGTGAGGGTGGCTTTGTGAACGACCCGGATGATCCCGGCGGGGCCACGAACCACGGGGTCACGATCCACACCCTGCGCCGTCTGGGGATTGACGTGAACCGCGACACGCGGATAGACGTGAAGGATGTCAAGGCCTTGACCCGCGCGCAGGCGCTGGAGATCTATCTGGAGCATTACTTCAATCGCCCCGGACTTGCAGCACTGCCCGAGGTGATCCAGGCCAGCGTCTTTGACATGCAGGTCAATGCGGGCGGCAATGCGGTCAAGATCCTGCAACGGCTGTTGACAGACATGGGTTTTGCCTGCGACCCGGATGGTGCGATCGGCCCCCAGACGATCCGCGCGGCCCAGATGGCGTATGAGGCGGCACCCACGCATCTGGTGGACGCTTACGGCATCGCCCGGCGCAACTACTATTACGCGCTGGCCGACAAGCGCCCCGCCAGCCGCAAGTTTGCCCGTGCCAAGGGTGGCGGCAAAGGTGGCTGGATCAAGCGGGCCGAGGAGTTCATCTCACCCCGCTATCACCTGACGGCCGCGCAGCATGCGGCACGGGTGGCGGCATGGGGGTGATCGGTCGGCTGGTCGGCAGCCCCGGCGCGGTGACAGCGCTTGGGGATGCGGCAAAGGGGGTGGCCGAGGTGTTCCTGCCCTCAGCCAACCGCAAGATGGAGCTGAGCGCCGAGGCCCAGATGGCCGCCCTGCGTCAGCTGGGTGAGGAATACCAGCACCCCGCCCTGAACTGGTTTGACCGGTTGGTGAACGGGCTGAACCGGCTGCCGCGCCCGCTGTTGGCCTTTGGCACGCTGGGCCTGTTCACCTATGCGATGATCGACCCCGAGGCGTTTGCCAAGCGCATGGTCGGCCTGAACGCCGTGCCCGAACCGCTTTGGTGGCTGCTGGGGGCCATCGTCGCCTTCTACTTTGGCGCGCGTGAGACGCATTACTTTCGCACGCGTGGGGTGGTGTCACCCTATGCGGCCAATGCCCCCACCGAGGACAATGCCGCACTGGCTGACTGGCGGCAGGGCTGAGCGATCCTTGACCTCTCGCGATGCCTCTGGCATGGCGGGAGGCGTCAGAGGATGTGATCAAATGAACCTTTTCGCCGATATTCGCGCGCTCGTGGTGGCTGAACTTGGCGCCATGATGGCTGCGGGCGTGCTGCCGGATGGCCTGGACCTTGCCGCCGTAGCGGTGGAGCCGCCGCGCGACGCAGGCCATGGCGATATGGCCACCAATGCCGCGATGGTGCTGGCAAAGCCCTCGGGCCTGGCCCCCCGCGTGATTGCTGATGCGCTGGCGGCGCGTCTTTTGGCAGACCCGCGCGTGGCGGCGGCCGATGTGGCCGGACCGGGGTTTTTGAACCTGCGGCTGGTGACCTCTGCCTGGCAGGGCCTTGTGCGGGCGGTTCTGGTGGAAGGCACCGCCTATGGCCGGTCAACCCTTGGGGCGGGCCGCAAGGTCAACGTGGAGTTTGTCAGCGCCAACCCGACCGGGCCGATGCATGTGGCCCATGCGCGTGGTGCCGTTGTGGGCGACGCGCTCTCGCGTCTGCTGGCCTATGCCGGCTGGGACGTCACGCGGGAATATTACATCAACGACGGGGGGGGCCAGGTCGATGTGCTGGCCCGTTCCGCCTTTGAACGCTACCGCGAGGCGCATGGCCTGTCGCCCGAGATTGCCGAGGGCCTGTATCCCGGCGATTACCTGATCCCGGTCGGCACCGCCTTGAAGGCCAAATACGGCGACAGCTTGCTCGATCAGCCGGAAAGCGTCTGGCTGGCCGATGTGCGCGGTTTTGCGACCGAAATGATGATGGACATGATCCGCGGCGATCTTGCCGCGCTTGGCGTCCGCATGGATGTGTTTTCCAGCGAAAAGGCGCTGTATGGCACCGGCCAGATCGAAGCCGCGATCGAGGCTTTGCGCGGGCTGGGTCTGATCTACACCGGCACGCTGGAACCGCCCAAGGGCAAGACCCCCGAAGACTGGGAACCGCGCGAGCAGACCCTGTTCCGGTCAACCCAATTCGGCGATGATCAGGACCGCCCGGTGCAGAAATCCGATGGCAGCTGGACCTATTTTGCCCCGGACATTGCGTATCACTACAACAAGGTGCAGCGCGGCTTTGATGAGCTGATCAACATCTTTGGCGCGGATCATTCGGGCTACGTCAAGCGGTTGAAGGCCGTGGTCAGCGCCCTGTCGCAGAACAGGGTCACGCTGGACATCAAACTGATCCAATTGGTCAAGCTGCTGAAAGGCGGCGAAATCGTCAAGATGTCCAAGCGGGCAGGCACCTTTGTCACCCTGCGCGACCTGATTGATGAGGTGGGGCCGGATGTCGTCCGCTTTGTCATGCTGACACGCAAGAATGACGTGGCGCTGGATTTCGACTTTGACAAGGTGACCGAGCAATCCAAGGACAACCCGGTTTTCTACGTCCAATACGCCAACGCACGGGTGAACAGCATTCTGCGCAAAGCGCGCGACGCCGGGCTGGACGTGACCGACCCCACCCTTGCCGCCGCCGATCTGGGCCATCTGGCCCATCCTGCGGAACTTGAGTTGATCGGCAAACTGGCCGAATGGCCGCGACTGGTGGAAACCGCCGCCAAGGGGAATGAGCCGCACCGCATTGCGTTTTACCTCTTTGAACTGGCCTCTGACTTCCATGGTCTGTGGAACCGGGGCAATGATGATGCCAGCCTGCGCTTCCTGCAGGACGATGCTGCCATCTCGACGGCAAAAATCGCCCTTGTCCGGGCCGTGGGCGTTGTCATTTCCGCTGGTCTTGGTATCCTTGGCGTAACGCCGGTTGAGGAAATGCGCTGATCCAACAGCCGCTCCCTTTGGCACAACGGTCAAGCGCAGGGACGGACAAACCGTCCCGCAGGCAGGGGCAGCAGATGGCGGACGCGGATTACGATCATCTTGGCGGGGATCACGGCGGCCCCAATGACGCGGCATCGCCCGCAGCGTGGCAGGCCGGTCCACGCCTGCAACGCTGGATATCCATGGCCGGTGCCGTCGCGTCGCTTGGGCTGGTGGTGGGGCTGGGCCTCTGGGGCTACAAGCTGGCGGTGCGCGATGTCACGGGCGTGCCGGTGGTGCAAGCCTTGGAAGGACCGATGCGCGTGGCCCCCGCCGATCCCGGCGGCGAAATTGCCGATCATCAGGGCCTTTCCGTCAATGACGTGGCCGAAGTGGGCATGGCCGCCCCGATGCCTGACCGTCTGATCCTGGCGCCGCGCCCTGTCGATCTGGCCGCCGAAGACACCGCAGGTCTTGCCAGCCTCACGATGTCCGGTCTGGCTGATGTGGCGGCACCCTTGGCCAGTCCGGGCGTCGTTGACCCCGCCACTGCCGATATGGCCCTTGCCGCTGTCCCTCCGGTAGAAAGCGCCAGCCCGACCGAGGTTGCCATCGACGCGGCCCTGGCCGAGGCGCTGGGGCTTGATTCTGACCCCGCTGCCCCCGCGCCGCAGCTTGCGTCCGATCCTGTCACAGACCCCGCGACGGATCTGCTTGCCGTTGCGGCAGAAATCGCCCCCGCCGGCGCGATTACCCTGTCCCCGCGTCCGCGTGCGCGTCCGGATCGGACCGCTGCGGCTGATCCCGCTCCTGAAGGCACGGCTGATGCAATGCCGGTCCTTTCGGCAAATGAGATTGACCCCGCAACTATCCCGCTTGGCACCCGGCTGGTCCAGTTCGGCGCCTACGACACGGCAGATGAGGCGCGGGCTGAATGGGCGCGGCTGCAGGTCAGCTTTGGCGATCTGATGGCCGACAAGTCGCTTGTGGTGCAGCCGGCCGAAAGCGGCGGGCGCACCTTCTTTCGCCTGCGCGCCCACGGGTTTGAGGATGAGGCGGACGCCCGTCGCTTCTGCTCGGCCTTCGTGGCACAGGATGCGACCTGCATCCCGGTTCCGCAACGATGACCAAAACCTTCGGGGCCGCGATCTTCGGCTGTGCCGGGCTGGACCTGTTGTCCGACGAACGCGCCTTTTTCCGCGACGCTGACCCCTTCGGTTTCATCATCTTCGCCCGCAACGTGGACACCCCCGACCAGCTGCGCCGCCTGACCGCAGACTTGCGCGACGCCGTGGGCCGCGACGCGCCGATCCTGATTGATCAGGAAGGCGGCCGCGTCCAGCGCCTGCGCGCACCCCATTGGCAGGACTGGGAGCCGCCGCTGGACACCGCCCTGCGCGCAGGGTCGGTTAGGCAGGCGGCGCGGTTGCTGGGCCTGCGCGCGCAGGCGATTGCGGCGGAACTGGCGGCGGTGGGGATCGACGCCAACTGCGCGCCGGTGGCCGATGTGGCGGGCGCGGACACGCATCCCTTCCTGCGCAACCGCTGCTACGGCACCGACCCCGACAGCGTCACGGTGATTGCCCGCGCGGTGGCCGATGGTTTGCTTGCGGGTGGTGTGCTGCCGGTGCTGAAACACATGCCGGGCCATGGCCGGTCGCACCTCGACACGCATCTCGCCTTGCCCACGGTCACGGCGGGGCTTGATGACCTGCGCGCCGTCGATTTTGCCCCGTTCCGCGCGCTGGCCGATCTGCCGATGGCAATGACCGCCCATCTGGTCTTTGCAGCACTTGACCCCGACCTGCCCGCCACGCAATCCCCCACCATGATCCGCCTGATCCGGGATGAAATCGGCTTTCAGGGCCTTCTCATGACCGATGATCTGAACATGGAGGCGCTGGCAGGGTCTCTGGCTGACCGCACCGCACGGTCGATGGCAGCAGGCGTGGACATAGCCCTGCACTGCAAGGGCGACCTTGCCCAGATGCAAGAGGTGGCCAGCGCCGCCGGTCAGATGACGCCTGCCGCCATGGACAGGGGCAGGGCGGCGCTGGCCCTGCGGCGCAAGGTGGCGGTGGACTTGCCAGCCTTGTTGGCCGAGCTTGCCGATGGCTGACGCTGACGCCTGGGACCAGCCGGAAAGGATTGCGGTCGAAGACCGTCTGGCGTCCGAGGCGCTGATCATTGATGTCGACGGGTTTGAGGGGCCGCTTGACCTCCTCCTTACCCTAAGCCGCACGCAGAAGGTGGACCTGCGCAAGATCTCGGTCCTCAAGCTCGCGGAACAGTATCTGGGCTTTGTCGAACAGGCGCGGTCCTTGCGGATCGAACTTGCCGCAGATTATCTGGTGATGGCTGCCTGGCTGGCCTTCCTGAAATCGCGCCTTCTTCTGCCCCCCGAACCCGGTGAGGCGGGCCCAAGTGCCGAAGACCTTGCCGCCCACCTTGCCTTTCAGCTGGAGCGCTTGCAGGCGATGCGTGATGCCGCCGCGCGGCTGATGGGCCGTGACCAGTTGGGCCGGGACTTCTTTGCCCGCGGTGTGCCCGAAGACGTGACCCACCACCGCAAGGTGACCTATTCGGCCACGCTCCTCGACCTGATGCGCGCCTATGCCCGCATCCGTACCCGTGACGATTTCCGCCCCTTCGTGATGGACCGCGAACATGTATACACCATGGAACAGGCGCTGGACCGGATGCGCGGGCTGATCGGCTTTGCCGGGGACTGGGCCGAGCTGACCAGTTTTCTGCCCGAAGGCTGGAATGTCACCCCCATGGCCCGCCGGTCCGCCACCGCCGCCCATTTCGCGGCCATGCTGGAACTTGTCAAAGCCGGGCACATCACCCTGCGGCAGGGTGACACCTTCGCGCCCATCCAGTTGCGGCGGAGGGACCCATGATCGACCGCCAAGAAGAAAGCCTGTTCGACGCCCCGCCCATGGGCGAGCAGGAGCGGATGGTTGAGGCGATCCTTTTCGCCATGGCCGATCCTGTGACATTGGCCGAATTGGCCGCCCGCCTGCCGCATGGCTCCGATCCCGCCGAGGCGCTGGTTTACCTGCGCAAACGCTATGAAGGGCGGGGGGTGAACCTGGTGAAGGTCGGCGATGCCTACGCTTTCCGCACCGCGCCTGACCTTGGCCACCTGATGCGGCGCGAAACGGTGGAGACGCGGAAGCTGTCGCGCGCCGCAATCGAAACCCTTGCCATCGTCGCCTATCACCAGCCCGTCACCCGCGCGGAAATCGAGGAAATCCGCGGGGTTGCGGTCAGCCGTGGCACGGTGGACCAGCTGCTGGAACTGGACTGGATCCGCCTTGGTCGCCGCCGCATGACGCCGGGCCGCCCGGTTACTTTTGTAGTGACGGAAACCTTCCTGGATCACTTCGGCCTTGAATCCGCCCGCGACCTGCCGGGGCTCAAGGAACTTCGCGCGGCCGGCCTTCTGGACAACCGTCCCGCGCCGGGGCTGGCTTTGCCGGGCGATGAGGATGATGAGGCAACCGCCGGACAAACCGAACTTTTTGAGGATTGAACCATGGACATGAACCGCCTGATCTCCATGTTGACCCGCATGTTCGTGCGCAAGGCCGTGCAAACCGGCGTCGATTATGCCGCCCGCAAGGGCAAGCCCGAGGCCGAAATGACCCCGGAAGAACGCGCGCAGGCGAAATCGGCCAAGGCTATGGCGGACAAGGCGCAAAAAGCCTCACGTCTTGCACGGCGGTTCCTGCGGTAGCCAAAATCCCCTAGCGAGGATTTTGCAAACTTCTTCCCCAAGAAAGTTGGTTCCGGCCCAACCGGTCAGCCGACCCTGAACTGTTTGGCCAGCTTCAGCCCCTGACCCTGGTAATTTGAAGAAATCCCAACCCCATAAAGGGTTTGCGGCCGTTCGCTCATCCGTTCATAGACCAGCCGCCCGACGACCTGACCATGCTCCAGCACAAACGGCGCTTCATGGCAGCGCACCTCGAGGACCCCACGTGATCCGGTGCCACCGGCGGTGACATGGCCAAAACCGGGATCGAAGAACCCGGCGTAATGGACCCGAAACTCACCCACCATCGCCAGATAGGGGGCCATTTCGGCGGCGTAATCGGGGGGGATCGTCACCGCCTCACGGCTGACCAGAATGTAGAACGCGCCGGGGTCCAGGATGATGCGGCCCTCGGTGGTGTGCAGTTCTTCCCAGAAGTCGGCTGCGGGGTAATGGCCGATGCGGTCAAGGTCCACCATCCCGGTATGCGGCTTGGCGCGGTAGCCCACCAAGGTGCCGCTGGCCGGGCGAAGATCAACCGAAAAGCCAAGGCCTTCTGAAATCACCGCCTCACCCGATACCAGCGGGTCTGCGGCGTGCAACGCGGTCAGTTCGGCGTCGGTCAGCACAGCCTGACCGCTGCGAAAGCGGATCTGGTTCAATCGTTGCCCGGCACGGACCAGCACCGAAAAGCTGCGCGGGCAAACCTCGGCGTACAGCGGTCCATCATAGCCTTCGGGGATGCGATCAAACTCGATCCCGCCATCGGTGATCGTGCGGGTGAGCAGGTCCAACCGACCCGAGGAGCTTTTGGCATTGGCCACCGCCGTCACGCCGGGGGGCAGGGCCAGACGTTCGGCCAAGGGGATGACATAGACGCAGTTCTTCTCCAGCACCGCGCCGTCGGTCAGGTTGACCTTGTGCATGGTAAACTCATCCAGCCGATCCAGAACCGTCCGGCCCTTGCCCGCAAGGAACGAGGCACGCACCCGGTAGGCCACGGTGCCAAGCCGCAGATCAAGGCTGGCGGGCTGCAACTGGTCTTCCAGGACCGCAGGGTCGGCGGCTATTGCGCCTTGGGCGATCAACTCGCGCAGCGCCTGTGAGGGCAGCACACCGTTTGTCATCGCATCACCGCCCTGCCTGAACCTGCGCCGCAGATTGAAAACGAAACCGCCCGCACTGCCAGATGGCAGGCGGGCGGTTTTGCAATGGTCGGGCCGGAGAGATTCGAACTCTCGACCTCCCGCCCCCCAGACGGACGCGCTAACCAGGCTGCGCTACGGCCCGACACGGGGCGATACATAACGATATTCCGGACCGGGGCAAGCGGGAAAGCACGGGGCACAGGTCATAGCGCGCGTCAGCCCTGGCCGCCATCGGCACGGTAGGCAACTTGCGCCCGCAACGCCGCCAACCGCTTGGCCAGAATACCAACCTGCGGCGCAGACTTCACAAGAGCTTTTGGTGGCAAGCCCCTGATCAATATGGCAAAACTCGTCGGGTCGTTCACCGCGGTCTTTCGCGCTGCGGGTGGTGCATCAAACAGTGGCAAGACCGCCTGAACCGGTGCACTCATGGCAGGCGACGGATGATCGTCATCATCTTCAACCGCGATAAAGCCAGCCTCCGGCACATCATCGGGGGGGAGTGTGTCGTCGTCTTTCGTTTCTGAAACCGCGCGCCGGGCATCAAGCTGGACCACCCCGGCGCTGGCAGCAGCAACCAGATCATCGACTGACACCGAATCGTCGGAGAGCCCCGCTACATGCCGCACGCCTTGATCGCGCAGGATTTTCTGCACGCCGCGGATCGTCAGCCCTTCATCATGCAACAGCCGCTTGATCCCGGCCAATAGCGCCACATCGGACGGGCGGTAATAGCGTCGCCCACCCGCGCGCTTGACCGGACGGATCTGTGGAAACCGGCTTTCCCAGAACCGCAGCACATGGGCCGGGGTTTCCAGAACTTCGGCCACCTCGCTGATGGTGCGGAAGGCGTCAGGCGACTTGTCCATCCGCTAAACCCCTTCAGCGTTTCTTTCCGGCGGCCACGCGGTCTTTCATCAGGTGCGAGGGGCGGAAGGTCAGAACCCGGCGCGGGGAAATCGGCACCTCTTCGCCGGTCTTGGGGTTGCGACCGACGCGGGCGGTCTTGGCGCGGACCGAAAAGGTCCCGAAAGAGGAGATCTTGACGGTCTCGCCCTCGGCCAGTGCGTCCGACATGTGCTGCAGGACGCTTTCGACAAGATTGGCAGATTCGTTGCGGCTAAGACCCACTTCACGAAACACGGCTTCGCTCAGGTCCATTCTGGTCAAGGTCTTATCGCTCATTCCGTCCCCCCGTAAGCCTTACGCTGCGGCTATTTTCACGACCATGCGGCGGATGGATTTCCGAGTCAATATCAACCACTTGGGACGCGCACTTGACGGCAGCTACCAGCGCAGGACGACGGAGCCCCAGGCAAGGCCCCCGCCAATCGCCTCGGTGACCAGAAGATCGCCCGGCTTGATCTGGCCACGGGCCTTGCCAACCGAAAGCGCCAAGGGGATTGAGGCGGCGCTGGTGTTGCCATGATCCTGAACGGTGACGATCACCCGGTCCATCGGCACCTGCATCCGTTTGGCGGTGCCTTCGATGATGCGGATATTGGCCTGATGCGGCACGATCCAGTCAACGTCCTCAGGCGTCAGGCCAGCCTTGTCGAGTGCGTGATGCGCGGTTTCGGCAAGTTTTTCAATTGCATGGCGGAAAACTTCGCGGCCTTCCATCACCAGATGCCCGGTTGTCCCGGTTGACGTGCCACCGTTCACATAAAGGATGTCGCGAAAGCGACCATCAGAATTCAGGTCCGCCGAAAGAATTCCCCGGTCAGCATTGCTCCCGTTGCCTGCGACGGCTTCCAGCACCAGCGCGCCCGCGCCGTCGCCGAACAGGACGCATGTGCCCCGGTCTTTCCAGTTCATCAGCCGGCTGAAGGTTTCCGCCCCGATCACCAGCACGCGCTGCGCCTGACCGGACAGGATCAGGGCATTGGCATTGGCCAGCGCAAAGACAAACCCGGCACAGACCGCCTGCACGTCAAAGGCAAAGCCACGCGTCATGCCAAGGGCGGCCTGCACCATGGTGGCAACTGCGGGGAATGTCAGGTCGGGGGTCGAGGTGGCGACGATGATCGCGTCGATATCCGTCGCTTCAAGACCCGCATCTGCCAGCGCCGCCAAAGCAGCCCGCGTGGCCAGATCGCTGGTCATCTGCCCGTCGGCTGCGAAATGTCGCCGCTCAATGCCTGACCGGGACCGGATCCACTCATCCGACGTGTCGATGATCGCTTCAAACTCGGCGTTCGGGACCACACGGTCGGGCAGGTAGTGCCCGACGCCCCTGACTGCGGCGCGTATCGTCATTCGGTCGGAGTGCTCCCCGTTGCGCCATCAGTCGTGGTGGTTATGTCGGCAGCAATATCTTGCGACGCTCGTTCCGCCGATGCAACCCGCGCGGCCAACCGCTCGATGAAGCCGACTTGTGCCAGTTGGTAGGCCAGACCGATAGCCGCCGCCACCCCTGTGGCATCAGCGGCACCATGCGATTTGACGACTGTGCCGTTCAGTCCCAGAAACACGCCGCCATTCACCCGGCGCGGGTCCATCCGTCTTTGCAAGCGTTTCAATGAGTTCAGGGCCAGAAGCGCGGCAAACTTTGACATGACGCCAGCGCCGAACGCTTCGCGCATGAAGTCCGAGATCAGCTTGGCCGTGCCTTCCCCGGTTTTCAGCGCGACGTTGCCGGTAAAGCCATCGGTCACGATCACATCCACCCGGTTTGAGGGCAGATCGCCGCCTTCGACAAAACCTACATAGTCAAAACTGCCAATCTCGGCGACCAGGGGCATGCGTTCGTGCGCCTCTTTCAGCTCGGCCCGGCCTTTGTGTTCTTCGGTCCCGACATTCAGGATGCCGATGCGCGGTCGCGAAATTCCCATGCCGTTGCGGGCATAGGAGGCGCCCATCGTGGCGAATTGCAAAAGGTCGTCCGCCTCGGCCTTCACATCTGCACCGACGTCCAGCATCAGGTTGAATCCACCCGGATTGCGCGAGGGCCACATGCAGGCAATCGCCGGGCGATTCACGCCGGGCAGCTTGCGCAGGCGCAGCATCGACACGGCCATCAACGCGCCAGTGTTGCCACAGGACACGGCCACGGTCGCGGCACCTTCCTTGACGCTGTCGATCGCCCCCCACATCGACGTGCCCATGCCATGGCGCATCACCTGGGCGGGCTTGTCATGCATGGTGACCACGCGGTCGGCATGGCGCAGGGTGCAGCGGCTTTTCAGGATAGGATGCCGCGCGATCAGCGGGGCAAGCGTCGCCTCGTCCCCGTGCAGGATCGCGTCCATCTGCGGATGCTGGGCCATGGAATCGGCAAGACCGGCAACAACTGCTGCCGGCCCGTTATCACCGCCCATCGCATCAACTGAAATGACAACGCGCTCAGAAACCGAGTGTGGGGCCGTGGCGGACGCAGACTGTTGTCCCGAAGATTGGGGTCCGGTGGCCATGGGTCAGTCGCGCCGTCGGGCGCGGCTTACGCCGCGTCCTCGTCCAGATCGACTTCACGCGCCATCGACACGACTTCGCGCGAATCGTAATGGCCGCACGACGGGCACACATGGTGCGGACGCTTCAGCTCGCCACAGTTCGGGCAGTCGTTGGGGTTCGCGGCAACCAGCGAGTCATGGGCGCGACGCATGTTGCGCTTGGATTTCGTGGTGCGGTTCTGCGGGACAGCCATGTCACAACCTCGGGCAGTGGGGACAGGCCCCTGGATTTCCTTTGCAAAGCGGCGCGGTCGGTAGATGCCTCGGCAATAGCCGACCGGTGCTGCTTCACAGCTTGAATGAGGCGCGATACATACTCGCATTTCCGGCATGCGCAAGCCCTTTTCGGCCCGGTGGCGTCGGGTTTCAGCCGCCTTCACCACTTCCATTGTCCGCCTTCGGGGAAAGGCGTCCGGCAAGCGCAGCAAGGCCCGCAAAGGGTTTCAGGTCACTGTCGGTAAGCGGGGTTACCCCATCAGGCGCGTGGATCACCGACCCCAGTTCCGCCCCGGGTGCGCGCGGGTAAAGCGGCAGTGCCAGAACCAGCGCCTCGGCTGCAACCTCGGCCAGGTCGATCACTTCAGGCATCGGCTCGACGGTATCATCCTCGGGCATTTCCATCTCGTCGGCTTCGGGTTGGGTCAGCCCGGCGACATAGCGCCGGCGCACGGCTTCCGTGATCTTGGCCCGCACCGGGGCAAGGGTGACGCTGCAAGGCTGGTCACATTCGGCCGCAAGCGTGGCGGTCAACACCATGGCATCGCGGCCATCCGGGGTGATCTGGCCGACGAACTCCAGCCTGCGCAAAGCCAGCAGGCCAAGATCTTGCGCCATGGCGGCGCGGGCGGAGGCGTCCGGGACATAGGTGAAATGCGTCGGTTTACGCGGGCTGAGACCCCCGGTGCGAAACCGGGTCGGCCGCGCGGGCGCGCCCTCGGGGCCTATTTCTGGGGTGGTTTCGGTCATGGCGCGCGCCTTCACATGGAAATGATCTGCGGAGTGATCGCCGCGAACTGCGACGGGCGGCCCGGTGTGGCGTTCCATTCTTGAACAAGGGGCCTTCCTTCTGTTATCCCCTTTGACAAGGGTTTTGAAGAACCCGCGTCGGGATCGACGTTTTTTGCGGGCATGAGGGCAGGTATGGCGGTATTCCGGTTGGCGCGGACGGTCCTTGCGGCCTTTTTGGGCACGCGTCCGGGCACGCGCAAGCAGGCGGCAGTTCTGCTTCTGGCTGCGGGCCTTGCGGCCTGTTCGCCGATCTATCGCAACCACGGCTATGTCCCCGCCGAAGATGAGCTTGCACTGGTCGAGATCGGCGTCGACACGCGTGAGACGCTGGGCCAGAAGATCGGCCGCCCCTCAACCTCGGGCCTGTTGAACGATGAAGGCTGGTTTTATGTTCAAAGCCGCTACGAACACCGCGGCCCTCGCGAGCCGCGCGAGATTGACCGTCAGGTCCTTGCCGTCACCTTCAATGAGGCGGGCACCGTGGAAAACATCGCCCGCTACGGGTTGGAGGACGGCAAGGTGATCCAGATTTCCCGCCGCGTAACCGAGACGAACATCAAGGGCATCAGCCTGATCGGCCAGCTTCTGGGCAACTTCGGCCGGATCAGGGCAGAAGACATCGCCGGCTGATCATGGCGGCCGATCGTCTTGGCTGGTCTGCGGCGAACCTTTCCGCCGCAGAGGATGGCTTGGGTCAATCTTCAGGTTCAAAGCGCAGCGCGACGCCGTTGATGCAATAGCGCAGGCCGGTAGGTTTTGGCCCGTCGGGGAAAACATGGCCCAGATGCGCCTCGCACCGGTTGCAATGCACTTCCGTCCGGCGCATGAACCAGCTGTTATCCGACTTTTCCCCCACCATTTCGCCGTCAAGTGGCGCATAAAAGCTGGGCCAGCCGGTGCCGCTATCGAATTTGGTCGTCTGATCGAATAGCGGCGCGTCGCAGCAGACGCAACGGTAGGTGCCGGGGTCCTTGGGGAAATCGTCATGGGTGAAAGCGCGTTCCGTGCCGTGCTTGCGGGTGATCTTGAACGCAAGCTCGGACAGTTGGGCCTGCCATTCGGCTTCAGTCTTGATGATCTTGTCCATTGCGGGAACTCCTGTTCTACCCGACATATCTAGGGTGCAAGGCAGCGGGGGAAAAGGGCGTGCAACCACTTGTGCGGGGCGGGTTGGTGGCGCGTCTGGCCGACGGGCCTGCCGACATGGCCCGCGTCATGGCCTTCCGCCGCGCCGCCTTTCCCCGCAATGGGGGGGAGGAGGAGGACGCGCAGGACCCGCTGTCCGCCCATGTGATAGTGGAAGGCGGTGGTCTGCTGCTGGGATATTTCCGCGTGATGCTGTTTGGCTGGGGCGCAGGTCTGGCGCAGGGCTATGCCGCGCGGTTCTATGATGTGACGCCCTTGTCCGGCTATGCCAAGCCCATCGCCGAGATGGGCCGCTTCTGCCTTGCCCCGGGCGGCGTTCACCCAGATGTGCTGCGGATGGCCTGGGGGGCGATGACGCGGGTGGTGGATGAGGGGCAGGCCGGGCTGCTGGTCGGCTGTTCGTCGTTCCGGGGCGCGGGGTGGGAGCCGCACCGGGCAGCGCTTGCCCTTCTGGCTGACGGGTATCTCGGACCGCCACAGCACCGTCCCGGCCGCAAGGCGGATGAGGTGGTCGATTACCCCGCGCTGGCGGGTCCGCTGGGCGACCGCAAGGCCGCCCTCGCCGCGCTGCCGCCCCTGTTGCGCACCTATCTGGGCATGGGCGGCTGGGTCAGCGACCATGCGGTCGTGGACCGGGAGTTGGACACGCTCCATGTCTTCACTTGCGTCGAGGTGGAGCGGGTGCCAAAGGCGCGGGCGGCGAGTTTGCGGGCGGTGGCGGGGTAAGGGCGCGCAGACCCTACAAGCCTGTCTGGTTGGTGAAAGATCTGGTGAATTCGGCCATGAACGCTGGCCAGTTTGACGGATGGATGCGCAGCGTCTGAAAGCTGGTGTAAAGCAGCATTGCCCCCAGAACGAAAAACACCACCACGCGCTTCATCGGCAGGCGGCGCACAAACAGGCCGATGAACCCCATCAACAGCGCAAGGACCACCAGGAAAATTGCTGCGATGACACTGCCAGTGGCCATGCCCTTTGCGGTTTCCGCGTCAACCTGCCCGGTTACGCCCAACTGCCGGCCCGCATTGCCGACATAGAGAAAGAAACAGGCAAGCGCGCCCAGCCCCAACCCAAACAGTGAGAAGAACGCCCGCGCGCCTGCCGAGGTCTTGACCCCGGGCTGCGGCGCGCTGGTCGGATATGACCAGGTTGCGCCTGTGGAAGCTGCGGCCCCGACAGGACGAACGGCGCGAAACATCAGGATGATGGAATAGATCACCAGCGCGAAGCTGCCGATTCCCATCCCAAGCGCTGCGGGGATGCCATACTCATCCCGTATGGAATCGTAATTCCGGTTGGCGACCCTGATCAGGTACAGGCCAATCGACAAAAGAAAGCAGGCGATGAAGGTCCCGCGAAGGTTCATCTGTGCTCTGCGGCCCGTGATCGTTCCGAGCGCTGGCGCAGGCGCGGACCTTTGCCCGGACCCGGCCTTGATGCGTTCCAGACGCTCGTGGAAATTCTCGTTTGACATAAGGTTGTTACCCTTGAAGCTGGCCCAAGGGTAAGGGAGACGGACGCGCAATGGCAAGGGGTGAGGGGCACACGCTCATCACCCCGTCGGAGGTGCTTTACGCCCGACCACGCCGCCCGCCGCGCCGCCCGGCGGAGGCTTGGGTGGCCGCTGCTGACGCCTCGGCGAAGCTCATCCCGCCTTCGACCGCTTCCAGCACCTTGGCAAAGCGGATCCATTCGCCGCCGTTCGGATCGTGATTCATCAGGAAATTGGCGGCGCGGATCGCCTCCATCTCTTGCTGGCGGACCGGGTTCATGATGGCGCTGGTCATGCCAGCACCAATCGCCATCGGCAGGAAGGCCGCGTTGATGCCGTGGCGGTGGGGCAGGCCAAAGCTGATGTTGGAGGCGCCGCAGGTGGTGTTCACGCCCAACTCATCGCGCAGGCGGCGCACAAGGGTAAAGACCTGTTGGCCTGCCGATCCCATTGCGCCAACCGGCATCACCAGCGGGTCAACCACGATGTCATGCGCCGGGATTCCGAAATCGGCCGCGCGTTCGACGATCTTCTTGGCCACCGCAAAGCGCACATCGGGATCTTCCGAAATCCCGGTGTCATCGTTGGAAATCGCCACGACCGGCACGTTGTATTTCTTGACCAAGGGCAGGACGAGTTCCAGCCGGTGCTCCTCACCCGTGACCGAGTTCAGCAGCGGGCGGCCTTCACAGGCCATCAGGCCGGATTCCAGCGCGCCGGGCACCGACGAATCGATGCACAAAGGCACGTCGACGGTCTGCTGAATGATCTCGATCAGCGCCTTCATCAGCGGCGGCTCGACAAAGTTGTTGTCGGCATAACGCGGGTCCTGCGCCATCATGTTGGTGAAAACCGCGCCCGAGTTCACGTCCAGCACCGTCGCCCCGCAGGCGACCTGTTCAAGCGCATCGCGGATCACGGTTTCGAAATTGCCCTGTTCCAGCTCTGCCGCCAGCTTCTTGCGCCCCGTGGGGTTGATGCGTTCACCGATCACGCAGAAGGGTTCATCAAACCCGATGATGACAGTTTTCGTTTTGGATTCAATGACGGTACGGGTCATTCTTAAACCTTTGCTAAGGTGGCCGGGACGCCAGACGCGCCGCCATTTTCGGTGACCCACTGGGCATTGGTCTTGATGCCGCCAAGGGGGAAGAAGTGGACCTGCTCGATCCCCAACGCCGGGTTGGCGGCCTTGTGGGCGGCCAGCGCTTCAAGCACTTCGGTCGGCTCATACGGCAGCAGCAGTTTCGTCACATCCATCGCGCGCTTTTGCAACACGCGCAGCGACGGCCCGACCCCGCAGGCAATGGCGAACTTGATCAGGGTTTGCAATTTCGCGGGGCCAGCGATGCCGATATGAACCGGCAGCTTGATGCCATCGGCGGCCAGGCGGGTAACCCAGTCGATCACCGGCCGGCCTTCAAAGCAGAACTGGGTGGCCATGGCCATCTGCGCATCCGTGCGCTCCATGAAGGCTGATTTCCAGCGGGCGGCCTCCATCACCATCCGGTCCGAGCCATCGGGATCGATGTCCTTGTTGCCCTCGGGGTGGCCAGCGACATGCAGGCGGTCAAAGCCGGTAAAGGCCCCGGATTCAAGCAGTTGCATCGAGGTGCTGAAGTCGCCGACCGGGGCCGCGACACCGCCTGCCAGCAACAGACCCTGATGCACTCCAACATCCTTGTAGCGTGCGACCCAGTCTGTCAGCGACCGCTTGTCCCTGATGATCCGCGCCGGGAAGTGGGGCATCGCGACGAAACCCTCGGCCCCGACGCGCTTGGCGGTCGCGACCATATCTTCGATCGGCGTGCCATCAATATGGGCGATGTAGACGCGGGTGCCCAAGGGCAGGATGTCGCGGAAGCTTTCGACCTTTTCCGCCGTGCGGGGCATCACCTCGATCGAGTAGCCCTTGAGGAACGCCTCAAGCGCCTGAGCAGCGGGGGCCGGGGCATCGTCCTTGCGGCGGAAGTTGAACAGGGCCATCACGGTCTCCTTGAGGGTCGGGGTCGGGGGCATGGTCATCGTGCAAAGGTCAGGCCTTGGCCCAGCCATCTGTAGCGATCAACTCTTTCAGGCGGGCGGAGTCGAACTCGGTTTCAAGACGGGCGGCTTCGGCGGCGGCGATCTGGTCGGGTTCCCCCTCACCGTCACCCACCTGGGCCTTGCGCCATTCGGCGAGATAGGCGTCCGCGTCCTTGGCGCCAATCTTCATGGCGCAGCGGTCGATTGCCTGCTCAAACCGTTCCGAAAGCTGCACTTTGGCGGCACGTCGGCCTTTGCCAACGATGACCTGCGCCGGGATATCGCGCCAGTAGACGACGGTGATTTCGGCCATGAGCGTGTGATTCCCTTGTTGCGGTCGCAGGCTGTGTTGCCCAACAGATAGTCGTCGATCGCCGACAAGCGGTGTCGGATTTCGACATTGCGGCGCAAGGATGCGACCCCGCAGCCTGCCAGATTGGCGATAGCACGGGGTAGGGCGCTTGGCGACGGTCGCGGGTTTGAAAAATCTTCATCCAGATCATGAGGGCGCTGCGGCATCCCGATAGCTGCCTTCTGGTCTCTTGCACGGGCGGGGGATCGGCACTACGTTTCCCTTAACCACCTATGGAGGGCGTACATGACGCCCGAGCGTCCCCAAAGGGCGGACGCGACTGACGCGAAGGTTGAGACACCCAAACCCGTTCCTGGGCCCGTTTCCCGCGCCGATGCACCGTCTGCCCTGTCTGACCCTGCGTCAGCCCCGCTTTATGCGGCGCTGGACCTTGGCACGAACAGCTGCCGGATGCTGATTGCCCAGCCACGGGGCAGTCAGTTTGTGATCGTCGACAGCTTCTCAAAATCCGTGCAACTGGGCGTGGGGCTTGAAGCGTCAGGTCGGTTGTCGCGCTCGTCCATGGCGCGGACGATCCAGGCGCTGCGGATCTGTGAAAAGAAGATCGAAAAGCATGGCGTAAAGCGGATGCGGCTGGTCGCGACTGAGGCGTGCCGGCGTGCGCGCAACGCCCGGGATTTCATCCGTCAGGTCCGGCGCGAAACCGGCCTGCAGCTTGAGATCATCGCGCCCGAGGAAGAAGCGCGGCTGGCGGTGATTTCCTGCGCGCCGCTGGTCAGCCATACAACTGAACAGCTGCTGGTGGTGGATATCGGCGGCGGCTCGACCGAATTGGTCTGGATCGACCTGTCGGCCGTGGCCCCGCCTGACCGGCCAAAGGCGATCATGCGGCTGCACATGGGGTTTGATGCGCAAGGCGAAGGTGCCGTCGCGCGCGTCGTGGACTGGATTTCCGTGCCGCTTGGGGTGGCGACGTTGAAGGACCAGTTCATCGACGTGGACGACGACGCCGCGCGCTTTGCGCTGATGAGCTGGTTTTTTGAGGAAAACCTTGCCAGTTTCAGCCCTTACAACGCCACCAACCCGCGTGAGGGGTTTCAGATCGTTGGCACCTCTGGCACCGTCACCACGGTTGCGGCCAGTTTCCTGAACCTCAAACGCTATGACCGGACCAAGGTGGACGGGTTGCAGATGACGTCCGACCAGATTGATCTGGTGATCCGCGAATATCTTTCGCTGGGGCCGGAAGGCCGCCGCACGGACCCCCGCATTGGCCGCGATCGCCATGCGCTGATCATGTCGGGTGCGGCCATCCTGCAGGCCTTGATGCGCATATGGCCCACCGACCGCTTGTCGGTGGCGGACCGGGGGCTTAGGGAGGGGCTTCTTTACGCGCAGATGAGCAGCGACGGTATTCTTGGGGACGGGCCTTACACATGACGGAAAAACCATCCTCGGGCCGGGGCCAGCGCGAATTGCGGGTGCGGGTCAAGACGGCCAAGGGGCGCAAGCTGTCCTCAACCCTGTGGCTGGAACGGCAGTTGAATGACCCCTATGTCATTCGCGCCAAGAAGGAAGGCTACCGGGGCAGGGCGGCCTACAAGATCATCGACCTTGATGACCGCTACGGGTTCCTGAAACCGGGCGCGCGGGTGGTTGACCTTGGCTGCGCGCCGGGGGGCTGGTGTCAGGTGGCGGTGGTGCGGGTCAATGCCCTTGGGCAGAACCCGAAGAAGCCGGTCGGCACTGTGCTGGGGGTCGATCTGCAAGAGATTGAACCGATTGCCGGGGCCGAGCTGCACCAGCTGGATTTCCTTGACGATGATGCCGATGCGCTGGTCAAGGGCTGGCTGGGCGGGCGGGCCGATGTGGTCTTGTCCGACATGGCGGCATCGGCCAGCGGCCACAAGGCGACCGACCACTTGCGCATCGTGGCCCTGGTCGAGGCGGCGCTGGCCTTTGCCTTTGACGTGCTCGAAGACGACGGCACCTTTGTCGCAAAGGTGCTGGCGGGCGGGGCAGAGAATGAAATGCAGATGATGCTGAAGAAAAATTTCCGCAAGGTTGCCAACGTCAAACCGCCGGCCAGCCGCGCCGACAGTTCGGAAAAGTTCGTGGTCGCCATGGGCTTTCGCGGCCGTCAGGTGGCAGCCAGTCAGGCGGCTGACGATGATGAGGATTGATAAAATTCACATGAAAAAGGCGCCCGAAGGCGCCGTTTTTTTCGTGGCTCTGGCCAGATCAGCCGCCCCAGCTGCGCACCGGGCCGCAATCCATGTGCACGAAGTTTGAACGTGAGTATTTGCCAACCCCGCCCGATGCACAGGCCGCCGCCGCTTTGGCCATCTGCCCAACCGACCGCGATTTCAGCCGCAGGTCTGCTGCCTGGCCCTTCATGTGCAGCGAGTTCTTGGCAACGCCACCCGATTTGGATCGCAGCATCGCGTTGGTCTTCGGGCTGCGGTAGCCCGACAGCAGCATAAACGGTTCGGTCACGTCCATAAGGCGGTGCGACGCGGCCATGATGTCAATGGTGCGCATGTCGATCCCGATGGCATCATCGGACCGCCAGTCGCGCATGAAGTGGTTGATTTCTTTCATGACTTCCGGGATGTAATCACCTTCGACCCAATAGATGGTGTCGACGCTTTCGCCGGTTCTGCCCGAATACATGCGGATGCGGCGAATGTCGCCAGAGCCTTTCAGCAAACCGAAGGCATTGCTGTAGGTAGGTGCCGCGATCACGGCCGTTGCTGCAAATGCACCAAGAAGGCCACGCCGCGTGACACCGAAACTGTTGTTGTCCGTCATTCTAACGCTTGTCCCCGTTGCTGTCTTTGACCGCATTCGCGCAGCATTTGTGCAACTTTTTCCCCAAGTGCCCTTGGTTTATTGCACAAGTGGATTCGAAGCCCAAGCCTCGATTGTCCGCCCGTTCCGCAGCACAACCTGTATCGGCAAATTTTCGCTGAACGCTGGTGAATTTTGTGCGCTGTGGTTCGGTTGCATCGGTTTGAGGCGGCACTGTCGCCACACAAGACACAATTGCCCTGCCAACTTGGCTGCCGACTGGTTTGTGAATGGACAGTCGCGCGGATTTGAAGAAACGATTGGCAAATGCGGCCAATATCCGCCGAACGCAGCCAAGTCCTTGGGAATGAGTGTTGAATGAACCGGTCCGTCCCTCATCGTCTGTCCACCATCGCCGTGATCCTGTCGCTGTCGGTGCTGCCGTTTGTGGCTGCGCCCGCGGCTGCGCAGGTGTCGGCCTTTGCGCAATCCTTGGCCGTCGCCGCCTCGGATGAGGAAGAGATTGCCGCCTGGTATGCCAGGACAGGGTATGACCCCTTGTGGACCGGGGCAGATGATGCTGAACGGCGGCAGGCCTTCCTTATGGCCATCGCGCGGGCGTACGATCACGCGCTGCCCGTGGAACGCTATGACGTGGTGGCTTTGACGGCGGCCTTGCAGGCAGCGGAATCCGAAGGTGACCGTGGCCGGGTCGAGGTGGCGTTGACGCGGGCATACCTTGCCTGGGCGCGTGACCTCACCTCCGGTGCCCTTGACCCCGCGCAGGTGGACTCTGGCATTGTGCGCGAGATTGACCGGATCGACCCGCAAACCCTGCTGACCCGGATTGCCAGCGGCAAGCCGCAGGCGGTGCTGGACTGGCTGATGCCGACCTCCGCTGCCTACCTGAACCTGATGAAGGCAAAGATCGGGCTTGAGGCGCAGATTGCAGCCGGTGGCTGGGGTGAAACCGTGCCGGCAGGGGTGCTTGAGCCGGGTGCCACCGGCCCTGCCGTCGTGGCGCTGCGCGACCGCCTGATGCGCATGGGTTTCCTGCGGGCAACCGCTACCGCCAGCTATGACCGGGCGCTGCAATCGGCGGTGCAGGCCTTCCAGCTGGCCCACGGGCTTGAGGCCGATGGCCGCGCCAGCGACAGCACCATTGAAGAGGTGAACGTTGGCCCCGAAGCGCGGCTGAAATCGGTGATCGTGGCGCTGGAGCGTGAGCGTTGGATGGATTTCGACCGGTCGTCCCGCCACATCTGGGTTAACCTGCCCGACTTCCGCGCCAAGATCATCGAGGATGGCCGCACCGTCTTTGACACCCGCGTGGTGATTGGCAAGAATGTCCCCGACCAGCGCAGCCCCGAGTTTTCCGACCAGATGGACCATATGGTCATCAACCCGTCCTGGGGGGTGCCACGGTCGATCATCGTCAGTGAATACCTGCCGCTTTTGCAGCAAAACCCGAACGCCGTGGGCCACCTGCAGGTGATTGATGGGCGGGGCCGCGTCGTGCCGCGCGGATCGGTGAACTTTGCCGCCTATTCCGCCCGCAGCTTTCCCTTCGGTCTGCGCCAACCGCCATCGGACGGCAACGCGCTGGGGCTGGTAAAGTTCATGTTCCCCAACCAGTACAACATCTACTTGCATGACACTCCCTCCAAATCGCTGTTCGCCAATGAGGTGCGGGCCTACAGCCATGGCTGCATCCGCGTGGCCGATCCCTTTGATCTTGCACATGCACTGCTGGCTTTGCAGTCGTCGGACCCGGACGCCGAGTTTCAAGCCCATCTCGATACCGGCAACGAGACGCGGGTCGATCTGGTCAAACCGGTTCCGGTGCATCTGGTCTACTTCACCGCTTACCCGGACGCCAAAGGCCGCATCGGATACCGCCGAGACGTCTATGGCCGCGATGCCAAGCTCTTTGAGGCGTTGGAGGCGGCTGGGGTGGCCTTGGCCGGGGTTCAGGGGTAATCCTGTCTGCCAGACCGCAGACGGAGGTTTTTTCATGCCCCACACGATCCGCGACATTGCCGCCGCCCTTGGGGCCGAGGCTGCGGGTGATCTTTACCTGACCGTGACCGGTGCCGCCGAGCCGCAGGCGGCCGGGCCAGACACCCTCGCCCTTGCGATGGACCCGCGCTATGCGGACGGGATCAGCAAGGGTCAGGCACGGGCGGCGATGGTCTGGCCCGGGGCAGATTGGCAGGCGATGGGGCTGAAAGCCGCGATCTTTGCGCCGCGCGGGCGGCTGGCGATGGCGGGCCTCACGCGCTTGATGGACCCCGGGCCGGATATTCCACCGGGGCTGCATCCGATGGCGATTGTGCACCCTTCTGCTGTGGTCGGCGAGGGGGCGGCCATTGGCCCCTTCGTGACAATTGGCGCGGGCGTAGTGCTGGGCGCGGGAGCGCGGATTGCCTCCCACGTCTCTATCGCCGAAGGGGCGCGGATCGGGGCGGAGGCGCTGATCCTGCAAGGCGCGCGGATCGGTGCGCGGGTGACCATCGGTGACCGTTTCATTTGCCAGCCCGGCGCGGTGATCGGCGCGGACGGGTTCAGTTTTGTCACACCGGAGAAATCCGGCGTCGAGGAGATCCGCGAAACCCTTGGCAGCCGTGAGGCGATCAAGGACCAAAGCTGGACGCGCATCCATTCACTTGGGGGCGTAACGCTTGGGGATGATGTGGAAATCGGAGCGAATGCCTGCATCGACCGGGGCACGATCCGTGACACCGTCATCGGCTCGGGGACGAAGCTGGATAACCTTGTTCATATTGGCCACAACGTGCAGGTCGGGCGCGACTGCCTGCTGTGCGGTCAGGTCGGCATCGCGGGGTCGGCCCGGATTGGCGACAGAGTGGTTCTGGGCGGACAATGCGGCGTCAATGACAACATCTTTGTCGGCAATGACGTGATCGCTGGCGGGGCCACCAAGATCTTTACCAACGCGCCTGCGGGCCGGGTGCTGCTTGGCTATCCGGCGGTGAAGATGGAAACCCATGTCGAGATGCAAAAGGCGCTGCGCCGCCTGCCACGCCTTGCCACTCGCGTCTCCGCACTGGAGAAGGGCGTTCCCTTCACCCTGGAAGCCGAGTAGGAACCGCCACGACATACCGGGATTGCGGGCGGCCATGCGGGCGGAAATCGAAACGGCGGTGATCGAGATTCTGGCGGCACAGTTGTTGCTGCCGCCGTCACGGATTGCGCCGGACGCGCGGATTGCCGACCTGGGGCTGGACAGCCTTGGCAAGGTTGAGGCGATCTTTGCCCTAGAAGAACGCTTTGGCATCACGATCCCCTTCAACGCCAACCAGCCCGACCAACCGGATTTTGCCTTTGCCACCGTCCCCGGCATCGTGGATGGCGTCGCGCGACTGCTTGACCAGAGATGAGGCGCGTCGTCATCACCGGGATGGGTACGGTGAACGCACTGGCGCAGGATGTGCAGGGCACTTTTGCGGCGCTGACCGCGGGACGCTGCGGCATCGGGACGCTGGCGTTTCGCGATGCTGACCGCCTCGCGATCCGCATCGGGGCCGAGGTGCGCAATTGGGCACCTGACCTGCCGCCCGCCCGGATGCCCCTCTACGACCGGGTGACGCAATACGCGCTGGTGGCCGGGGCCGAGGCGATGGCGATGGCAGGGCTTGGCGCAGGGCTTGGCGCAGGGCTTGGCGCGGGGCTTGGCGCGGGGCTTGGCACGGGTCTGGGTCCACGGGGCGGAGTGATCCTTGGGACGGCGGCGGGCGGGATCAGCACTTGGGAAGACAGCTACCGCGCGGTCTTTGCCGACGGAAAGTCGCGAGTTTCGCCCCTCGTGGTGCCGCGGCTGATGCACAACGCCCCGGCGTCTCACCTGTCGATGGCGTACGGGTTGCAGGGGCCGGTGTTCAGCGTCTCGTCTGCCTGCGCCAGTGCGAACCACGCGATGGGCCTTGCCCTGCAGCAGATCAGGGCTGGGGCGGCGGATGTGATGCTGGCGGGCGGGTCCGAGGCGATGCTGTGCTTTGGCGGCGTCAAGGCCTGGGAAGGCCTGCGTGTGCTGGCCCCGGATGCCTGCCGTCCGTTTTCGCTGGGCCGCAAGGGCATGGTGATCGGCGACGGGGCCGGGGTCCTGGTGTTCGAGGCGGAAGATCACGCCCGCGGGCGCGGGGCGCGGATCCTGGCCGAAGTTGCTGGCTTTGGGATGACCGCCGACGCCGGGGATATTGTTGCCCCCGATCCCGACGGTGCAGCCCGGGCGATGCGTGCGGCGCTGGCCGATGCCGGGATGGCCGTGGGTGATGTCGGCTACATCAACGCGCACGGCACCGGCACCCTGGCCAATGACCGGAGTGAGGCCGCAGCAATCCTGCAGGTCTTTGGGCCCACGCCACCACCGGTGTCATCGACCAAGGCCATGCACGGCCATGCCATCGGCGCCACCGGCGCGCTGGAGGCGGTGGCGTGCTTGCTGGCGCTGACCCAAGGGGTCTTGCCCCCGACCGTCGGTCATCAGGCGGCAGACCCGGATTGCCCGCTGGACGTGGTGCCGAACCGTGCCCGGCGGGCCAAGGTGGGGGCGGCCCTGTCCAACGCTTTTGCCTTTGGCGGCCTGAACGCGGTCATGGCGTTTCGCGCCGTCTGAGCGGGGCGCGCAAGCAAAAGGGCCGGCCCGTCAGGACCGGCCCTTCGTGATCCTCCGCGCAGCGATCAGTCGTTCGCAGCGGGTGCTTCCGCGGGTGCCTCTGCCGGAGCGTCTGCCGGGGCTGCCGCAGCCGCAGCGGCGTCTGCCGCGGCGTTGGAGGCATCAACCGCTGCCAGACCGGCGGTAAAGCCTTTCAGGGACACTGCCAGTTCAACCCGCGCATCGGGCGCGACGAACGGCACGATCACGATGGTCGCCGTGGCCCCCTTTTTCATCTGCGCCACTTCTTCAGCCGTGAAGCCAAGCCGTGAAATGCAGCCGATCTGGGTACAGAACGTGAAGGGATAGGCTTTCGGCGCACCTCCGTCGATCTGCAGCGTCATGCCGGCGGTAAGCAGGGTTTCCAGCGGAGCGATGAAGGTGGCACCGGCAACGGCAGGGCCTTCGCTGCCCGCAGGCAGGCTGAACATCGTGAACTCGGCCACTGAAGTGCCTTCGCCGTCCTTCAGGAGGGTATACAACTGGCACGGGTCAATCCCGGAATCGGTGCGCACGCAGCGCTGCTCCCACGCTTCGAACGTGGCGGCAACATAGGTGTCACCGACCGCGTTGCCTGAGGCAATCTCGGTGCCCATGGAGAGCCCGTCCGCGCTGGCCCCATCGGCAGCCACGGCCTCGCCTGCCGCAGGCGCTTCGCCGGGCGCTTCTGCTGGGGCTTCGGTGGTCTGAGCCATAAGTTGCGTCCCGCCAAAGGCAAGGAACGGGGCGAGCATCAGCGCAAGGGCAGCGGTTTTGGTCTTGGCCATCTGGGGCACATCCTTCGGTCGGTCAACGTCTGGCGGGTCTTTAGCATGGCCGCGGGGCAAAAGTCAGGCTGGAAAGTGTGACCATGGCAACCTTCTGCCAGCGATCCTGAACCAGGGTGACAGACAGGCCGTGAAACTGGCGCCGAAAACTGAAAAAGGGCCGGAAAAACCGGCCCTTTGACGAATTTTCTTATTGCTCCCTGTCGGACTGGCCGACTTCATGAGGGGGACGCTATTGCGGAATGATTTTCCCGTCAACGGGATTCTGCAGGTCTTTTTGCCCCAAGGTGACGGTCTTCCAACCAGATCAGTCAAAAAAAACCGCGCCTTTTGCGGGGCGCGGCCAGTCAACAGGGAGGAAGTCACCGTCAGGTCAATCGGAAGACAACGGCCTGACGGGATGAGGCTGGCACAGAGGTGTTAAAAATGTATTTTGACGGCAAGGTTCATTCCGGGCTGCTGCAATGTGCAGCGCGCCTGCAGGGTGCAAGGTGACATATGGCGGACCAGATTGGCGCGGCGGCGGACAGCATCTTCATCGGTGGCGGGGGCGAAGGCTATGGCCAGCCGCAAAGCCTGCTTCTGAAATACGGCAACCGTCATGGTCTGATTGCCGGGGCGACCGGGACCGGCAAGACTGTGACGCTGCAAATCCTGGTCGAGGGCTTTTCAGCGGCCGGGGTGCCCGTATTCCTGTCAGATGTGAAGGGAGATCTTGCGGGGATTGCTGCCCCGGGGTCGGTGGATGGCAAGCTGCATGAGGCGTTTTCCAAGCGCAGCCAGACCATCGGGCTGAACCTGCAGTATCGCGCCTTTCCGGTGATCTTCTGGGACCTTTTCGGCGAGAAGGGCCACCCGGTGCGCGCTACGGTGGCCGAAATGGGGCCGCTGCTTCTGTCGCGGCTGCTGGAGCTTTCCGAGGCGCAGGAGGGGGTCCTTAACGTCGCCTTCCGGCTGTCGGACGAGGAGGAACTGCCGCTGCTGGACCTGAAAGACCTGCAGGCGCTGCTGACCTTTGTCGCCGAACATGCCGAGGAAATGTCGGCGCGCTATGGGCTCGTCTCAAAGGAATCGGTCGGCGCCATCCAGCGGCGGCTCCTGGTTCTGGAAAACCAGGGCGGTGCGAGCCTCTTTGGCGAGCCGGCACTGGATCTGGCCGACCTGATGACGGTGGATAACGAAGGGCTTGGGCGGATCAGCATTCTGGCAGCGGACAAGTTGATGAACTCGACCCGCCTCTATGCAACCTTCCTGCTCTGGCTGCTGTCGGAACTGTTCGAGTTGCTGCCCGAGGTGGGCGATCCCGACAAACCGAAGCTCGTCTTCTTCTTTGACGAAGCGCACCTGTTGTTTGAGGACGCGCCGAAAGCGCTGGTGTCGAAGGTGGAACAGGTGGCGCGGCTGATCCGGTCCAAGGGGGTGGGCGTCTACTTCATTACCCAGAACCCGGCAGACGTGCCGGAAAACATTCTGGGCCAGCTTGGCAACCGGGTCCAGCATGCGCTGCGGGCCTTTACCGCGAATGATCAGAAGGATCTGGCCAAGGCGGCGGAAACCTACCGCCCGAACCCGCGCTTCAAGATTGATGAGGCGATCCGCGATGTCGGGACGGGTGAGGCAGTGACCTCGATGCTGGAAGCCAAGGGCATCCCCGGCATTGCCGAGCGCACGTTGATCCGCCCGCCGTCCAGCCAGTTGGGGCCGCTGGATGCTGCCGCGCGGGCGGCTGTGATGGCCGCCTCACCGGTCAAGGGAAAGTATGACGTGACCGTTGACCGCGACAGCGCCTGGGAACGCCTGCGCGCCCGGTCAGAGCAGGCCGCGAAAGAAGCGGCTGCCGCTGACGCCCGTGAGGAGGAAGCGCGCGAGTTCGAAAAGGCCCGCCGGTACGACGGCAAAGCCGAAGCCGCGCCACGGAAATCGTCCAGCCGCAGCGACAGCATTGGCACCGCCTTTGCCAAAAGCTTTGCCCGCCAATTGGGCACCCGGTCCGGGCAGGCGATCATTCGCGGCGTTCTGGGGTCAATCTTCGGAAAGCGCTAAGGCGCCAGCTGGTCGAACAAGGTCGCCAGCGTGGCATGGGCGCGCTGGCGACGGTTTTCGGCGGGGTCACCCTCGGCCGCCCAGAAGGCAAGGTTGATCGACGCACCGTTAAGCAGATGGCCCAGCGCCTCGGCATCGATGGCAGGGATGCGGCCCCTGTCGATAAAGCCCTGCAAATCCGTGATCATCAAGCCGATGCCAGATTCCATCAGGATGTCGACCGCCTTCATCCCCAGAACGGCGGGGGCGTCCTGAAACAGGATCCGGCACCTGTCGGGCCGCAGAACCGCATCCAGATAGACATGAAAGCAAGCGCGAAAGCCCTCCCATGGGTCGGGTGTCGCGTCCCATTCCACCTGCATTTCGGCGGCAATTTCGGCATCTATCCGGCGCAGAACCGCCTCGAACAAACCGGACTTGTTGGTGAAATGATGGTGCAGCGCCCCGCGCGTCACCCCTGCCTCAGCCGCAAGTGCATCCAGCGACACCTCGGCAAACCCGCGCGTGGCGAAGGCCTGATGCGCGGTGGCGATCAACCGCTCGGTGGTGGCGAGTGCGGCTTCGGCGCGGGTTTGACGATCGGTTGACATACGGCCCGTATGTGATAATTCCACATACGAACCGTATGTCGGTTGGAGCTTTCGCGCAAGATGTCCGCCGCATCGACCATCCGCCGCGAAATACCCGCGATTGTGGCGCTTGCGGTGCCGATCGTGGCCGGGCTTGGCGCCTCTACCCTGCTGGGGGTCACGGATGCGGTGATGCTGGCCCCGTTTGGACCGCTGCCCCTGGCAGCGGTGGGGATCACCAACGCGGTGGCGGTGATCCTGTTTGCCGCGATCTATGGCCTGTTGTCGGCGATGTCGGTACGGGTGGGGGCGGCGCACGGCGCCGGGCAGGGGCGCCGGATTCCCGGCATCCTGCGCAACGGGCTTGCCTTGGGTTGGGTGGTCGGGACCGGTGGGGCAACGGCGATGCTGGCGGTCTGGCCGTTGTTGCCCTCTCTTGGCCAGCCGCGGGAAGTGCTGGCGATCATGTTTCCCTACTGGGTTACGATTTCCCTCCTCATGCTGCCGTTTTCCGTGCTGACCGTGTTCAAGGCTACGTTCGAGGCGGTGGATCGCCCCTGGGTCGGCACCGGTTTTGCCTTTCTTGCGGTGGGAATCAACGTGCCCCTGAACTATGCGCTGATCTGGGGGATCGGTCCCTTGCCACCGCTTGGGCTGACCGGAGCAGGGATTGCGTCGCTTGCCGCCGAGGCGTTGGCACTTGCGGCAGCCTGGGCCTTCTGGGCCCGCGCGCGGTCAATGCGCCGGCTTCGTCTGCGCAGCGGGATCAGCGGGGCCGAGATGGCTTCGGTCGCACGGGAAGGCGCACCGCTTGGGCTGATGTATGTGGCCGAGACCGGGGCAATGGCGGTGGCGACGCTGATGATCGGCACCTTCGGGGCGGTGGCCCTGGCGGGCAATCAAGTCGCGATGAGCGTGGGTGGCCTGCTTTACATGGTGCCGCTTGGGGTGGCCGGGGCGGTCGCGATCCGGGTGGCGCAGGAACGCGGTGCCGGCAACATGGCCGCCTTGCGCCCGATCAGCTGGGCGGCGCTGGGGCTTGCGACGATCTGGTTGGCGACGGCGGCGGTACTGCTGGGGGTCTTTGGCCGCACGGTCGCGGGCTGGATCACGGATGACACCGAGGTCATCAGCATCGCCGCTGCGATCTTCTTTGTCTTTGCGTTCGCGCAGGTTATGGATGGGGTGCAATCCACCATGACAGGTGCCTTGCGGGGCCTGTCGGACACCGGGTTTGCGGCGCTGGTATCGCTTGGGGCCTACTGGGTTCTGGGGCTACCCTTGGGTTGGGTGCTGGCGCATACCGCAGGGATGGGACCATCGGGTATCTGGGCCGGGTTCGTGATTGCGCTGGGGCTGGCGGGAATGATCCTTGTCTGGCGCTTTCTTCGGCAGACGGGACCGGCTAGGCTCACCCCAAACCCCGGAGGGCCCCCATGAAACGATCCCGCATCAACGACATCATGCGCAGCGCGGATGACCTGATCCGCCACCACGGCTTTGTGCTGCCGCCCTTTGCCTATTGGACGCCGGACCAGTTCAAGGCCCGCACCGATGCCGGGGCCATCGTCAGCGCCCGCTGTGGCTGGGACATCACCGACTACGGCCAAAGCCGGTTCGACGCGATGGGGCTGTTCCTCTTCACCCTACGCAACGGGCGGCTGGCTGACCTGCAGCGCGGCGGGGGCATGTGCTATGCCGAAAAGCTGCTGATCAGCCGTCAGGACCAGCTTTCGCCGATGCACACCCATGTCATCAAGGCCGAGGACATCATCAACCGCGGCGGGGCAACGCTGGTGGTAGAGCTTTACGGGTCCGACGACACCGGCCACTTCGCTGCCGACAAAGGCGGTGTCGTGTATTGTGACGGCATCCAGCGGCCTTATGCACCTGGCGAAAAGCTGCGCTTTGCCCCGGGGGCAAGCGTCACCCTGATGCCGGGCGACTGGCATGCCTTCTGGGGCGAAGGCGGCGATGTGCTGATCGGTGAAGTCTCGACCGTCAATGACGATGTGACCGACAACATCTTCCGCGAACCGATTGGCCGCTTTGCCGAGATCGAAGAGGATGAGGCCCCGCTGCACCTGTTGGTCAGCGATTACGACCGCTGGCTTTGACGAAACGGACAGGGAAAACGAAAACGGGGGCACCATCGGCGCCCCCGTTGTCAATTCTGGTGCGTCTACCGATCTGGCGACAGTCAGTCGTTCGTCGCTGGCGGGCAGACGCCATTCACCAGCGCGGTGGCGCAGGCTGGGGCTGTTGCCGCCGGGGCCGCAACCACCGGCGCGGCTGCCGGAGCGACAGTCGCCGTTGTGGCAGCAGGCACCACCGCGGGAGCACCACCCACGGCGATGGACGGTGGCGGCAGCACCTTCAACGCGGGAACGGCACCGGCGGGCACCACGACGGCCTTTTTCTTCGGAGCCGGGGCCTTGGGGATGTAAAGACCTTTCGGCATCTCACCGCTCGCGGTCAGGACTACGACCTTTTCCCCGCCTTGCAGCCGATTATACAGGTCAATCACGTCCTGGTTGATCATCCGGATGCACCCGGACGATGCATTCCGCCCGATCGACTTCCAGTCCGGCGTGCCGTGGATGCGGTAGCCATAGTCAATGCCACCGGACTTCAGGTAGATCGCCCGCGCGCCCAAGGGGTTGGTCGGCCCACCTGGCTGACCGTTTTCCCACTTCGCCAGCTTCGGATCCCGCTCGATCATCTCTTTCGGGGGGGTCCAGGTCGGCCACTGCTTTTTCTCGACCACGTCCGCCGTGCCCGACCATTCAAACCCGGCGCGGCCAACGGAGATGCCGTAGCGGATCGCCTTGTTCTTGCCGACGACGTAGTACAAAAGCCGCGTTTTCGGGTTGATGATGATGGTGCCGGGCGGCTGGTCCGTTTCATACGCGACGACCTGACGGCGGTAGGTTTCGGGAATCTCTTCCTGCGGCAGGGCAGGGATCTGGATCCCCGCGTCCATGGACGCCACATAGACGTTTTCATCCGGCTTCGGCAGCGGCTGATTTGACGTCGACGGGCTAAGCGACGGATCGACGCAAGCGCCAAGAACCATCAGGGCCAGAACGGCCGGTACAACGGCGCAGCGGCGGAAAAGGGCGGGCATCAGACGCATCACTGGGGCTTTCTTGGGCAGGGGCCGCGGGGGCAGGACCCTCGGCTTCTTGCCCGGACGGTAACCGAGCCGTGAGCGCGCGTCAAACCATGCTCCCCCTGCAAAATGATCACGGGCGCGTGAAAATCACGTCAAATCAGGGCAAAAGCCGGAATTCTGGACGCGCCTCACCGTCCGGTTGCAGGAAACGGGGTCAGAGCGGCGACAATGACATGTTGGAAAGGTCGTACAGATAGCCGTCGAATTCGTGCATCCCCTGGACGTCGACCTGCCACCCGCGTTTCAGGAGAAAGCCGCGTGACCAGGGACTGGCCAGCACGGTCAGCCGCGTCATCCCCTCGGCCCGGGCTTTCACCATCAAGGCGTCATACAGGGCAGCCGCGGTTCCAGTGCCCATGACTTCGGGGATGACAAAAGCCATGTCCAAGAGACCATCAGGGCAAAGTGACATGAAGCCTGTCGGGCGGCCGTCTTCCTCGGCGATCCAGCACCATTGGTCCAAAAGCTTGTCGGGCACCGCAAGATCAGGCTTGGGCGATCCGGCCCATGCGGCACGCTCGGCTGCGCCGATCAGATCGGCCGTGCCTTCCATGATGGCGCGGTAATAGATCAGTGCTGCAGCGGCGCGGTCTTGGGCGCGGTAGGGTCGGATGACGCGCGGCACCGGTCAGCCCGCTGCGACGGCGTCAACCTCGACCACCAGCGCGGGCGAGGCGAGGCCGGCCACGATCAGCAGCGTTGCCGCCGGGGGGGCGTTGTCACCCACCCAATGATCCCGCCGCGCGCGGTAGGTGGCAACCGCCTCCGGTGTATTTTCGGTCAGATAGACCGTGATCTTCATCAGGTTCGCGCGTGTCATCCCGGTTGCGGCCAGGGCACGGTCGATATTGGCAAGGGCAGTGTCAAGCTGATCTGCAAGCCCTTGGGCCAGGGTTCCGTCCGGGTGAACACCGATCTGGCCGGAAATCTCCAGCCGTCGGCTTGCACCATCGGCCAGCGCCATCTGGCTATAGCGCGAGGCGGGCTGCGGCATCTGCGGCGGATTGTGGAACGAGATCATCAGGTCACCGCCGCGCGCTGCTTGAACTCGGGCTTGTCCCAGGTGCCGTAGTCGATGATCCGGGCGAGGATGCTTACCGCACGGGCCACGTCATCCTCGTCGATATACAGCGGCGTGAAGCCAAAGCGCAGGATGTCGGGGGCGCGGAAATCGCCGATCACCCCTTCATGAATCAGCGCCTGCATGATGGCATAGCCTTCGGGGTGGCGGAAGCTGACCTGACTGCCGCGCATCTGGTGGGACCGGGGCGTGGCCAGGGTCAGGCCGGAAACCCGCGCCTCAACCCCCTTGATGAACTGGTCTTGCAGCCGCAGGGACTGGGCGTGCACCTCGGCCATGTCGACACCGTCCCAGACATCCATCGCGGCCTCAAGCGCGGCCATCTGCAACACCGGGGGTGTGCCCACCCGCATTCGTTCGATCCCCTGACCGGGGCGGTAGTCCAGATCAAAGGCGAAGGGTGAGGCATGACCCAGCCAGCCCGACAGGGCAGGGCGCGCGGTTTCGGCATGGCGGGGGGCCACATAGATGAAGGCCGGGCCACCGGG
>JANPJU010000153.1:0-11847 GCA_031425675.1 Paracoccaceae bacterium
TATGATCGGTCTTTACCGGGCCGTGCTTGGTGGAAACGGTTGTCCCTTCAATCAAGGGCAGCAGGTCACGCTGCACGCCTTCGCGGCTGACATCGGCACCACGCGCGTCGCTGCGGGCGCAGATCTTGTCGATCTCATCCAAGAAGACGATGCCGTTTTCTTGAACCGCTTCAAGGGCCGCCGCACGGACCGCTTCATCGTCCAGCAGCTTGTCAGCCTCTTGCCCGATCAGGATGTCATAGCTTTGCGCGACCGTCAGGCGCTTGCGGCTGGTCTTGCCACCGAAGGCCTTGAACAGGTCCTGCAGCCCCTGCATCTGGGTTTCCATCCCCGGCATCCCGAACCCCATCGGCATGGGTGAGGCGTCGGGCACATCCAGGTCAATCAGCGTATCATCAAGCTCGCCCCGCTTCAGCTTGGCGCGGAACATGTCGCGGGTCTGTTCGCGTGCATCCTTTCCGGCAATCGCCTCAACCACCCGATCCTCAGCCGCCTTCTGGGCGCGGGCTTTCACGTCATCGCGCATCTGGGCGCGGGTGTCGGTCATCGCCACGTCGACAAGGTCACGGATGATGCTGTCCACATCGCGGCCGACATAGCCCACCTCGGTGAACTTGGTCGCCTCGACCTTGAGGAAGGGCGCTTTCGCAAGCTTGGCCAGACGGCGGCTGATCTCGGTCTTGCCCACACCGGTGGGCCCGATCATCAGGATGTTCTTGGGGTATACCTCATCCCGCAGATCATCGCCCAGACGTTTCCTGCGCCAGCGGTTGCGCAGTGCAACGGCGACAGCCCGTTTGGCATCAGCCTGACCGATGATGAAGCGGTCAAGCTCGGACACGATTTCGCGGGGGGTGAGGTCGGTCATTCGGTCGATCCATAGGGCGGCAGGCTGGATTTGCCGGGGAAGTTTGGCAAGACGCGCATCACGATGGCGCGCAGGGGCACCCACCAGGTGCCGATGGCGGTGATGATGCCACCAAGCGTTATCAGGATGAAGGTCCAGGTGCCGAAATCACCGCTATCACCGACAACCCAGGCCAGCACCAGCGCAATATAGGCGATGGCGGCGGTCAAGAACGAGCGGCGGTCAATCACCAGGGCCAGGACAGTGATGACCATCAGCGCCACGACCAGCATCCCGATGCCCCCGGCCCCGCCCGAGTTGTACAGTGTCAGCGCCACGGTATTGACCAGAGCAGGCGCGGCCAACATGTGCAGCCAGAAGGCGGTGGCGGCGTGGCGGCCAAGGCGGTGCGGGTCGCGGGTGTCGAACCACATGGCGACGACAAAGACCACGATGCCGAACAGCAGCGTTGCCGTGGCGAATTGCGGGCTTTCGCGAAGGTCGAAAAGACCGCCCATGCCATTCTGGCTTCCCGCCACAAATCCTCCGAGCGAGTCGATCGACGCGGTCAGGGTGTAGACTGCGCCCAGCACGAAAAGCCCCAGGATGAAGGCCGAGAACGGCAGGCGGAACCGCCGATACCATACGCCCATGCCAACTGCGGCCAGCACGAAGGCAACCACCACCACAGCCCGCAGCGAAAGCCCCGCCTGGCCCAGTATGGTGATCGCCGACAGGTAAATCCCGCCGCCAAAGGCCGTGGCCAGCACCATCGACGGCAGGTTCATCCGCCGCTTCAGGGTGAAGTAACCGGCCCACCACCAGCAGATGCCCGCACAGATCAGGGGAAGGACCGACATCAGGGCCACGCCACCGAACCAGGCCAGCATGGCGGCAATGCCTGACAACAGGATCACCAGGCCGATAGAGACAAAGATTTCGGAAAAACCGCGGAAGAATTCGAACGGTTCGTCCTCGGCCGGCAGTGCGGTGCGTTTGCCGGCCCGGTCGTTGGCAAGGGCCGTGACGGATGCGGCCTGCGCCTCGGTCAAGACGCCAGCGGCGACGGCGGCGCGCAGGTCTTCGAAGGTAAAGCTCATGCTGTGATCCGCTCCACGGTCAGGTTGCCATTGGTATAGACGCAAATGTCAGCCGCGATGGCCATGGCGCGGCGGGCGATGTCGTCGGCGGAAAGGTCGGTGGTCATCAGGCCCCGCGCCGCCGCCAGCGCATAGTTCCCGCCGGATCCGATGGCCGCCACGTCATGCTCGGGCTCCAGCACGTCACCCGCGCCGGTGATGACGAACAGGTCCTTTCCATCAGTCACGATCAACATCGCCTCAAGGTTTCGCAGGTATTTGTCCATCCGCCAGTCCTTGGCCAAGTCCACGCAGGCGCGGGACAACTGGCCAGGGGCGGCCTCAAGCTTTTTCTCCAGCCGTTCCAGCAGGGTGAAGGCATCGGCGGTGGAGCCTGCAAAGCCGCAGACCACATCCTTGCCACCGGGGGAAAGCCTGCGCACCTTGCGGGCGGTGCCCTTGATCACGGTCTGGCCCAGGCTGACCTGTCCGTCACCGGCGACCACCACCTCACCCCCGCGCCTTACGGCCAGAATGGTGGTGCCATGCCAGCCGGGAAATCTGTCATCTGCCATCGCGGCCCCCTATCCTTGTGTCCCTATATGGCCGGGGTGGGGGGCTTCCTCAAGTCCGGGGTTCCTGTAGTGGCACTGAAACGAAAAACGCCCGCACCTTTCGGTGCGAGCGTTTCATCAATTCCAGCGACGTGCGCTTAGCGACGCAGGCCCAGACGGGTGATCAGCGTGGAATACCGCGCTTCATTCGTCTTTTTCAGGTAGTCCAGAAGTTTGCGGCGCTGGGCCACCATCATCAACAGACCACGACGCGAGTGGTTGTCTTTCTTGTGACCCTTGAAGTGTTCGGTCAGCGTGGCAATGCGCGACGACAGGATCGCAACCTGAACTTCCGGCGAACCGGTATCGTTCTCTTTGGTCGCGTATTCCTTGATAAGGCGCGCTTTTTCTTCAACCGTAATCGACATCGGGGTCTCCTTGGCTTGAGGGATGGCGCAGGCCGGGATGTCGTCCAGCAAGGCCCTTGGAGGTGTCCGCAACGCTGCGGATGCGGGCGTATAGGGGAATTCGGCGCCAAAGGGAAGGGCGATCTGGGCCAGACAGTGGTAGGGGCCCCTTAACCCTGCTGCAAGATTCAAGCGGTGCAAACGGGGAGGAAGCTATTTCAGCGGCCTCATCCGTGCTATGTGAGTGTCAGATTTTCCGTTATGGTCCAGATCGTTAACGGATTTGAATGGTTAATGGCTGCCACGCAGCTGCTGTGTAAGGGGTTGCCGTCGTGCTTACGTTGATTGGTTTGTTCGGAGTTCTGATGGCTGGCGTCGCAGCGGATGCCGTCATGTCGCCAGACACGAAGGCTGACGATGAAAACGCCGATGACGCCCCCCCTGATGAGGGGGAGCAGTCCCAACCAACCCTGCTGGACGATCTTGATCCTGCGGACAGTGATCCCGAACTGTCAAATGATGATGGCTTTGCTTTGTCTGACGACGTTGCGGAAACCGCACCCGAAGATTATTCCCTGACCGGCACTGCCGGTGATGAGGTGATTTCCGGCGGCAATGGCCACGACAGCATGGACGCGCTGGGCGGCAATGACTTGGTGGATGGCCGCGATGGTGACGACACCATCGACGGCAACGCAGGCAATGATTGGGTTTCAGCCGGCGCTGGAAACGATCTGGTCGATGGCGGCGCTGGAAATGACACGCTGCTGGGCCTTGATGGCGCAGATTCACTGTCAGGCGGGCTGGGCGATGACTCGATTGCCGGACACGAAGGCAACGACCTTCTCGCTGGTGGCGTCGGCACCGATACGTTGGTCGGTGGTGCGGGCGATGATCGTCTGGATGGCGGCACGGGCGATGACTGGCTGACGGGCGGTCTTGACAATGATCGGCTGGCCGGGGGCGAGGGCAGCGATATTCTTGACGGCAATGCCGGCAATGACTGGCTTTCCGGCCTGCATGGTGAGGTTGACGATTTCAACGAAGACTTCCTGAACGGTGGCGTCGGCAATGACACGCTGGTTCTTGGCGCAGGCGATCATGCTTCGGGCGGTGAGGGGGACGATGATTTCGTCCTGCAAGACTGGCTGACCAATGGCGGCGTTGCCCATATCTCGGACTACGATGCCGAGCGTGATCAGCTGATCATCATGTACGACCCAACCGCGCACCCTGACCCCGAACTGACGCTGGAAACCAGCGAAGATGGCGCGCAAAGCACCATCCTGCTGAACGGCGCACCCGTGGCGACGGTACAAGGCAGCACGGTCCTGCTGAACGATATCAGGCTTTCCGCGGCGTAGGGCGGTCTTACCAAATCTGTGGTTGCTGTTCATAGGCTACATAAAGCGGGTGGCGTGGCTGGCCCTGCCCGGTCAGGCCCAGATGAAAAAGCGGCAGCGGTGACTGACGCAGCATCGCCTCGACCTGTTTACCGCGCGCAAGATGCAGACCGTGGTTCCCCCAGGCGCAGATCACCTTGTCAGCCCATGCAAGACTTTCGCCGATCGCCGAATCATTTCCCGGGCCGACAGGATCAGAAGCCGCGCGCATCACCTTTGGGTCGGTCGCGCGAAAGGCAAAGATGTTGGTCACCCGAAACGCCCCGAACCCCAGCACCCGCGCCCGGCGTTCGCAGCGTTCGACCGTGGGGTCATTCTGCACCTCGGTCGCGGTTGATGGGTTGAGCATCACGAACAATGCCCTTGGCCCCGGCGCCCAGACCCGCGTCAACAGATAGCGATAGCTTTCGCAGGGTGAATATACCGCCTCAGACTCTGCATCGCCCTTGATGAACAGACGCGTGATCATTCCTATCCCCCTGCCGCGCCGTGCAACCCTAACTCACCCGTCTGCCGTGCGAAACCCGCTGGCAAGGGTGACCGATCCCAGCATACTTGCCCCCGCCCCAACCCGGACCCAGCAATGCCGTACTTTCAGGACTATCCCGCCCGCACCGGGAGCCGCACGCTGTTCAAGATGCAGCATTACCTGCCAATCTATGATGACTTGCTTGAACCTTGGCAGGGCCGCAACATCAGCTTTCTTGAGATCGGGATCTACAAGGGCGGCTCCATGCCGATGTGGCAGGGCTTTTTCGGTCCCGCCGCGCAGCTTACCTTTCTGGACATCGACCCCGCCTGCAAGGCGCTGGAATTGCCGGGAACAAGTGTCAAGATTGGCGATCAGTCCGATCCTGCCTTTTTGGCCCAGATCAGTGCCGAACATGGCCCTTTTGACCTGATCGTCGATGACGGGGGTCACAAGATGCACCAGCAGATCACCAGCTGTCGCCATCTCTGGCCCAACCTGAATGACCGTGGCCTTTACATTGTTGAGGATACGCATACCAGCTACTGGCCCGGCTTTGGTGGCGGCTATCGCAACCCGGCCAGCTTCATTGAATTTGCCAAGGACCTGATTGACCAGATGCATTTCTGGTACACCGAGGATGACGCGGCCTTCCCCCTCCACCCCCTTGCGCGGGAAATCGGGGGGATCAGGTTCCATGACTCGCTGGTCATCATCGAAAAGGGGCTGAAAGAGCCGCCCCTGTCGATCACTTCAACCAACGGTCAGGTCGCCGGGTCGCGCAAACTGCTGGAAGTGCGGGGCCGCAGGTCGATCTTCTAGGCCCAACCCTTGCATCGCAGGGCCTTCCCCGCTAGCAAACGCCGGACCTTCAGGAGACGCCAGATGGACGGTATCGACACGCTACGCGCCAAGTTTCTTGCCGCAGTCACCGGTGCCGCGAATGAAGCGGGTCTCGAAGAGGTACGCCTTGCCGCCCTTGGCAAGAAGGGCGAAATCAGCGCGCTGATGGCGACCCTCGGCAAGATGGAGCCTGAGGCCCGCAAGTCCGCCGGTGCCAGCCTGAACGTCCTGAAGGATGAAATCGACGCCGCCCTTCGTGCCCGCAAGACCGCGCTGGGCGATGCAGCCCTTGATGACCGGCTGAAGGCCGAATGGCTTGACGTGACTTTGCCAGGCCGCCCGCGCCCGCGTGGCACGATCCACCCCGTCAGTCAGGTCATGGAAGAACTGACGGCCATCTTCGCCGACATGGGGTTTTCCGTCGCCGAAGGCCCGCAGGTCGAATCCGACTGGTACAACTTTGACGCCCTGAACATCCCGCCTGAACACCCCGCCCGGCAGGAACATGACACGTTCTTCATGCACCGCGATGCAGGCGACAACCGCCCGCCCCACGTTCTGCGCACGCATACCAGCCCGGTCCAGATCCGCGCGATGATGGCGCAGGGTGCGCCAATCCGCGTCATCGCCCCCGGCCGCGTCTACCGGATGGACATGGACCAGACCCACACCCCCATGTTCCATCAGGTCGAAGGGTTGGCGATTGACCGCGCCATCAGCATGGCAAACCTGAAATGGACGCTGGAAGAGTTTTGCCGCGCCTTCTTTGAGGTGGACAAGGTCGAACTGCGCTTCCGCGCATCGCATTTCCCCTTCACCGAACCCTCGGCCGAGGTGGACATCCGCTACTCCAATGTCGGTGGCCAACTGAAGATCGGCGAAGGCGACAAGTGGATGGAGATCCTGGGTTCGGGCATGGTCCACCCCAAGGTGCTGGCGGCGGCGGGTGTTGACCCGACCCAATGGCAGGGCTTTGCGTTCGGCATGGGGATCGACCGGATTGCCATGCTGAAATACGGCATCCCCGACCTGCGCGCCTTCTTTGAGGCCGACCTGCGCTGGCTGCGACACTACGGCTTTTCGGCGCTGGACGTGCCGGATCTGGCTGGCGGGCTGTCGGCCTGACCGGGGGTGGCGATGTCTGACGTGGATGACGAAGACCTTGCCGCCCGTAAATATGCCGCCGCGCATGATCCGGGGTTTCCCGGGCGTCGGGAAGAAGCGTATCAGGCCATCGTCGCGGCACTGGATACAGCCCTTGGTCCGCAGGGGTACGCGCTGAAGGGCAGCACCTGGACACGAACCACCCCGGCTGGAAAGTCGGCGGTTCACCTGCAGCGCAGCCGATACGGGTGGGACGTCCAGATCGTCCTGCGGTTCCTCACGCCAGAGGGTGAAGCCCCGGATCACCCCGATTGGGAGGCCGATGGAGAGATAACGCTGGAACGCTTTGGCGGTGGCGGCGGGGAAGATCCCGGCCGGCTGGCGTTCCTCGACGCGCTGGACAAGCCCGCCCAACTGGCCCGCACCATCGACATTCTGGTGGATGAGGCGCTGCCGTGGCTAAATGCGTTGCACGAACCGGGCGGCTGATCGCCCTGCCCAGCGCCCGGTCGCCCAGCATGCGGTCAGCAAATAGCCACCGGTCGGGGCCTCCCAGTCCAGCATTTCGCCCGCCACAAAGGTGCCGGGCATTGAGGTCAGCTCAAGCTCCGGGGTGACCGAAGACCACTCCACCCCCCCGGCGACCGAGATCGCCTCATCCAGCGGGCGCGGGCCTTGCAAGGGGATGGGCAGGTGCTTGAGATGGTCAAAGGGGGCGGGGCGGGCAAACTCCATGACCAGCGCGGTCTGGGTCCTGTCGAGACCAAGTTTGCGCAGACGGTTGACGGTGCTTTCGGCCGGCTTCTTCCGGGACAGCCGGGTCGCGATCTCCTCCTCCGCAAGGTCCGGCAGCAGATCAAGTGCCAGCGTGGCCCCTTCGCGCAGGTCGCGACTGACAGCGTAGATGCCGCCGCCTTCCAGCCCGCGTTCGGAAATCACAAACTCCCCCCGTTCATGCCGGGGGCCGACGATCAGGGTGACGCCTTTGACGGGTTGGCCGAAATGGGGCGCCATCTTGGGCGACCAGTCCACGCGAAAGCCGATGTTGGCGGGCTTCCATGGTGCAATCCCCACGCCCTTTGCCGCAAGCCATGGCACCCATGCCGCGTCTGACCCAAGGCGCTGCCAGCTGGCCCCGCCCAGCGCAAGCACCGTGACCTGCGGCGTCAGCACTTGCGCGCCATCCGGCGAATCGAACCGCCAGCCACCGCCGTCAAACCCCGTCCAGCGCCAGCGGGTGCGGAGGTCAACCCCCGCCGCCACCAGCCGCCCTGCCCAGGCGCGCAGAAGGGGGGACGCCTTCATCGCCACCGGAAACACCCGCTCGGAAGACCCCGTGAACACCTCCTGCCCCAAAGCGCGGCACCAGATGTGAACCTCGCGCGGACCGAACGCCTCCAGCATCGGGCGCAGGTGCGGCGTATCATAGCGGGTGGCGAAGGCCGCCAATGGTTCGTCCTTGGTGACGTTCAGACCGGACTTTCCCGCCATCAGGAACTTGCGGCCAAGCGACGGTTTGGCTTCACAGACCACGACGCTCAGGCCCGCCTGTGAAAGCTCCTCCGCCGCCATGAGCCCGGCTGGCCCGGCGCCGATGACAAGTGCCATCCCGGCTTGCGCGGCCACCACTTAACGCTTGGCATTGTGGGCGATGCGCCCGATGGTGTTCAGCAGGATTTGCGCGGCCAGGATCGTGGTCGTGCCGGTGTGGTCATAGTCGGGAGCCACCTCGACCAGATCAATCCCGATGATGGTGCCCTGTTTCGTCAGGCCGTCGATCAGCTCCAGTACCTCGTAGTACAGAAAACCTCCGTGCGATGGAGTGCCCGTTCCGGGCGCGATGGACGGATCGAAGCCGTCAATATCCAGCGTCAGGTAATAGTCCACACCCTTGGGAATGCGGTCAAGAACAGCCGCAACCCCCAACTTGCGGACCTGCCGGACCGACAGGATATCCGACCCCATGGCGCGGGCCGCGTCATAGCCGTCCTTGGCGGTCGAGCTGACATTGCGGATGCCAAGCTGGCTGAGGCCGGTGACGTGGTCCTGTTCTGCCGCGCGGCGCATGGGGTTGCCGTGGCCGTGGCGGACCCCGTGACGCACATCGACGAAATCCAGATGCGCGTCGATCTGCACGATGTGGATCGGCCGCCCGGCAAAGGCGCGAATGCAGGGGATGTTGATCGAGTGATCGCCACCCAGCACCACCGGCACCGCCCCGGCGGCAAGGATCGCGCGAACGCCAGCCTCAATATTGGCGTGGCTGGTTTCGGTGTCGGTGTGGACAATGTCGGCATCGCCGATATCGAGGATGCGGACGCCGGCCAGATAGGTCACGTCGTCTTCATGGTCATAGGCCCCGGCATGGCCAAAAGAAAACAGGGTCGAGGCCTCACGGATGCCCCGTGGCCCGAACCGCGCCCCCGCCCGCCACTGGGTGCCAAAGTCGAAGGGCGCGCCAAGGATTGCAAAATCGGCGTCGATCTTGCCCCAATCGGGCTGGTAGGGGTTCTTCCCGAAGGTCGAGATGCCGACGAAGGGCAGGTTCAGCCGCCCGGTTTCATAGCTGTTGGTCATGCGCCGTTCCCCATGTCAACTTTCGCGCGCCATGCGCGCCAAACCTGCGACATGATCTTGATCGGCCGCCATGGCATCCGCCGCAAGGGCCATTGCGCTGTCCAGAAGGCCCTCAGCCGGAACAATCCGGTCAATCAGACCCCAGGCCAGCGCCTCGTCCGTCCCGATGCGCTGGCCGGCAAGCAGCATCATCCGCGCGCGACCAGGCCCGACAAGCGCGGTCAGACGCGCGGGGTCGGACGGTTGCGGCAGATAGCCCAACCGCATCACGGGGTAAAAGAACTGCGCCCCCGGCACGGCAATGCGAACATCACAGGCGAGCGCAAGGCCCGTGGCCCCGCCCGCCAGCGTACCATTCAGTGCAGCGACGGTCAGGCCGGGAAAGGCGGCGATGGACCGGGTCAGGCTTTCCCAGACGGCGCTGGTGCCAAGGCCCGTGGCCATCTCCTCCAGGTCCGCCCCGGCGGAAAAGACGCGGCCCTCGCCGGTCAGGATCATTGCTTTCGCGCCTTCGCTGGCGGCAGTGTCCACAGCGGTGCGCAGGTCGCGCAGCATGGCCCCGGTCAGCGCATTGGCCTTTTCGGGGCGCGCCAACCGCAGGATGCTGCAGGCACCGTTTTGTTCAGCCTTGATCATCATTCCCCCATTTTACGTGGATTCCAGACCTGTCCGGTCAGCGGATAGCCTTGACGCCTGCCAGCGTGATAGAAAGGATGCCGCAACAAATTCAACCCGAAAGGCATTGTGACATGATCCGGACACTGTCCCCTACCACTGCGCTTGCGATTGTGCTTGCAGCACCTGCCGCCTGGGCCGACGTCACGCCGGAAGAGGTCTGGCAAAGCTGGCAGGCCATGGCCACCTCGGCCGGGCAAGAGCTGACCTTCGACAGCGCCGAGCAGACCGGGGATACTCTGGCTGTATCCGGCCTGATCGTCACCTACAGCGATGACCTTGGCGGCAGCTTTTCGGCCAACCTTGACACGCTGACCTTCACCGACAACGGGGATGGGACGGTTGCGGTCACCATGGCCGAAACCTACCCGATGACGCTGGCCTTTCCGGATGAAGGCGAAGGGCCAACGGCGCTGAAGCTGACGATCACACAGCCGGGCACCGTGATCACGGCCGGGGGCAGTGCGTCTGAAACCAGCTATGATTTTGCCTCTCCAACCGTGACGATCAAGCTGGATGAGGTGACCGGCGCTGACGGTCAGCCGCTTGAGACCGAGGCCGATCTGGTCATGTCCGACCTCGCCGCCAAATATGTCGTGGCGACTGTGGCCGACAAGACGACACTCGACAGCAGCTTTTCTGCCGGGTCGCTGGCTCTGAACGTAGCCGGAAAGGGGATGGACGGCGCGGGTGAGGGGACGGTGACCCTGTCGCTGGCCGATTTCGCAGGCTCGACCAAGGGTAACTTTCTGGGCGCCGAAATCATGTCCAACCTGGCGTTGGCGCTGAATTCCGGCTTTACGACCGAAAGCCGCTTCAGCTTTGGCGCCATGACGATGAACGCTGACATCACCGACGAAAGCGGTCCGGTGAAATTGGGTGGCAGCCTTGCGGGCGGTACCTTTGATCTGGTGCTGGACAAGGACAAGATCAACTACGGGACCGCGTTCAGCGGCGGCAGTTTCACCGCTTCCGGCCCGGAAATCCCGTTCCCCGAAGTGGCTTTCGGGTTTGCCGAAACTGCGTTCAGCATCCTGATGCCGGTGTCCAAGTCTGAAACGCCGCAGGATTTCGCCTTTGTGACCAAGCTGATCGATCTGACCGTGTCTGAAGACATCTGGGGTCTGGTTGATCCCGGCGCTGCGCTGTCGCGTGAACCGGCGACATTCATCGTTGACGTGAATGGCACGGGTTTCTGGAAACAGGACATCATGGACCCCGCCTTGCAGATGGAAGGGGTTGAACCCCCGGGCGAACTGACATCGCTTGACCTGTCGCAGGTGCTAGTCAAGGCCGCAGGGGCAGAGGTTGGGGCCACCGGTGCGCTGACCTTCGACAACACCGATCTTGTCAGCTTTCAGGGTGCCCCCGCACCGTCAGGCACCATCAACGTAACCATCAAGGGCGTCAACGCCCTGATCGACAATCTGATCGCGATGGGTCTGCTGCCGTCGGATCAGGCGATCGGCGCGCGGATGATGCTGGGCCTTTTTGCCCGGCCCGGGGCAGGCCCGGATGAGCTGACCTCGCTTATCGAGTTCAAGGACGGCGGCGTTTTTGCCAACGGCCAGCAACTTCAGTAGTCGTGCCGGCGTGAAGGGCGGGCATGTCCCGCCCTTGCACTGACCGGTGGGCAGGGCTACCTCAGCCGTAAAGCCAAGGGGACCAGCCATGACCGCCAGCCTTTCCGATCTGACCACCGCCTTGCTGGACGCCGCGCGCAGGGCCGGGGCCGAAAGTGCCGATGCGCTGGCCGTGGATGGCACCGCCGTGTCGATCGAGATTCGCAAGGGTGCGCTGGAGCAGGCCGAACGGTCTGAAGGCGTTGAAATTGGTCTGCGCGTGCTGATGGGGCGGCGGCAGGCCTGCGTGTCGGCGTCCGACACCTC
>JANPJU010000154.1:0-7897 GCA_031425675.1 Paracoccaceae bacterium
GTCTACATCCAGCCGCCCTTTGAGATGACCTATGCCGGTAACCCCATCCGGCGGGGCATCCGTGTGAACCGACATTGCGCCGCTTCGCTGCTGGCGGTGCTGACCCGGTTGCATGTCGCAGCCGGCAAGAAGCAAGAGACCCTCGATCACTGGGGCGTCTCGATCTTTGGCGGCGTCGTCATGTATCGGCTGATGCGCGGCGGCAATCAGCTTTCGATCCACAGCTATGGCGCGGCGATCGACCTCGATCCCGTGCGCAACGGGCTGCAGGACAAGACGCCCCGCTTCGCCCTGTTCCCCCAGATCCTGGAGGCCTTCGACGCGGAAGGCTGGCGCTGGGGCGGGGACTGGAACGGCAACGGTTCCAGCGCCGACGAGCGCAAGGCCGACGGCATGCACTGGCAGGCCACCCGGTAGATCCCCGCCGGGCGGGTTGCCCGGCCTTCCACGAAAGGAGACTGATGATGCTGATGGAAATCTTCGAGGCCCTTGCGCCTCACCTTATCGAGGCGCTCATGGCGCTGATCACTCTGGCCACCGGCTATGCCGTGGTGCAGTTCAAGCGCCTGACCGGCATCCAGATTGAAGAGCGGCACCGGCTTGCGCTGCACTCTGCCATCCGCACGGGCGTCATCGCCCTGATGGAGCGGGGCCTGACCGGCGATGACCTGATCCGGGGGGTCAAGGATTACATCCGGCAAAGCGTCCCTGATGCGCTGGCGTGGCTGGTGCCGGGCGACGGCGTCCTGTCGACGCTGATCAAGGCCAAGGTCCGCGAAGTGGCCAGCTAGGGTGTAGATTGCCCTGATCGTGCTGGCGCTGATGATCGTCAGCTGCGCCATCTGGGGCTGACAATCCGGCGCTAGATGGCCGGGGCAGCCACCAAAGACCACCGGAAAGTAAGGCGCAAAAGGGAAAAACGCGCAGGGCCAAAGCGTTGAAATATCACGCTTTGGCCCTGACTTTTAATCAGCGGGTCACAGGTTCGAATCCTGTCCGGCTCACCACTTCAACGCAAAGCCCGATCCGCAAGGTTCGGGCTTTGTGGTTTCTGACCCTTCGGTCAGATCATCCGGATCGTATCCTTGCCCACCGCCAGCACATAGCCGCGCCGGGCAATGGTCTTGACCAGCAGTTCGCTGACCAACTGGTTGCCCAGCGTGTCGCGCAGGCGTTTGACGCGGGTGGCCCCGGCGGCCTCGTCACAGTCAGCCTCGTTGCGGCCGGAAATCACGGCCTCGATCTGCGCGCCGGTCAGCACCTCGTCATCCATCCGCGCTTCAGCCAGAACGGACAGTGTTTCAAGCGCGGCTTCGGTCAGGGCAAATTCCAGATCGTTGATGTAGACCGCCCGCGCCTCACGGCTGATCATCAGGCTGGACACCTGGATGCCTGACCGCTGGATGGCCGAGATGCGGCGGTTCAGCGCGATGATCATCACCAGAAACACCAGTGCCGCGATCAGAAGCGCGGTGGAGAAGATCAGCAGCACGAAGATCACCGACCGATAACTGGCCAGCACCTCGGAAAACGAGGTGCCGGATTGGGCCAGAATCTCCAGCAGCTTGATTTCTGCGCCGGTGTTCAGATCATCGTTTTCGACGAAGATCTGCGTGACCTTGGCATTGAAGGCGTTGGCGTCCGGCAGGTTCAGGAACAGGAACAGCGCCGCGCCAAGCAGGATCAGAACGATGGCGGCAATTCCGAAAGCGACGACGCGGTTGCCCGCGCGCAGGCTGTCAGTAACGGAGGAAGTAGGCTCCGGCACTCGCTTTCCTTTCTTCCAGCCCCTCGGGCCCGAATGTGGACAATACGTTCAGCAACGTCCAGCCGTCGGCCGCCAAGCGCGGCGACAATTCGCCTTCGGCAGCCCCGGGCGAACAGTTGCCGTCCGACACTTGCGCCACACCGTAGTGCAGCTTGAGGGGTTCGTCACGCTTGGCCTTGTAGTCGGCATAGCACTCCGCTGCGGCGGGTCCGGCAAGGATCAGTGCCAGCGCGGTGACGGTGAATAGTCTTTTCATTCTTTTGCTCCGGGTGGGAGGCTGCTCGATTACCACCAAACAATGCGCGCAGGCAGTCTGATATTCAATATCACGGCGGTTTTTCCAAGGTTGTTATCGGATAGCAACCGACCCCGTTACCAAGGTTATGGGCTAACAGGCGGGCGATATTGCTTACGCCGCTGACGGGGGGCGAGGGTTGGACATGAGGCTGCCGGCAAAAGCGGCCTGCGCAGCATCATCACAGGAGGTCAGCATGTCTGCCGAATTCAGAGCCAGGTCCTACAGCATCGCCTCGCGCGGGATTGGCGAAACTGGCACAACGGGCCGGCGTTTTGCCACGTCGCTGACGGGGGGGGCGGTTGTTCTGGCGCTGGTACTGGGCGCAGCGATGCCCGCGAAGGCCGACAAGAAGGATGATCTGGCCAAGGCGCTGATCGCGGCACTGGTGGTCGGCGTGATCGTGAAGGAACTGGATGACAAATCGAAAGCGCCTGACGTCATGCCTGAACCGGTACGGCAAAAACGTGTGCCGTCGGTCTGCGCCATTTCGATAGACGGGGCCGAACGGTCAGTCAGCCTTTACTCGGAAAACTGCCTGCGGAGGGAGGGGTTCGACTCCCGCCTGCCGCGAGGCTGCGCCAATGACGCGCGCATTTTCGGTCGTGATGACCGGGTCTATTCCGCGCAATGCCTGCGAGACGCGGGCTTTCGGCTTTCGGGTCGCTAGGCCTTGGGCCGGTAACGCTCTCGGGCCGCTGCGGTGGCCCGGGTCGTGGCGGGGGTTGCCCTTGATCCCCGCCCGACTTTGAGGGACGGAAGGGTGAGCAGCTTCCGTCCCTCTTTTTCTACAGTTCAATCCGGGCTAACCCGGTGGCATGTCCAGAACCACCCCAGATTTCAGTCACGAAGCCGCTGCCATGGCCGCAGGTGACGCCTGCGTTGTCGGGGTGGATGAGGTGGGGCGTGGCCCCCTCGCTGGCCCCGTCACCGCTTGCGCTGTGCGGCTGGACCCAGATCACATGCCCCCAGGCTTGCAGGACTCCAAACTGCTGACCGCCCCCCGGCGTGAGGCGTTGTGCGCGCTGATCATATCGCAGGCACAGGTCAGCATCGCCCATGCAAGCATTGAAGAGATCGACACCCTGAACATCCTGCGCGCCAGTCATCTGGCGATGGAGCGGGCAGTGATCGGGTTAGGCCTGCCAGCCGATCACGCGCTGATTGACGGCAACCTGATCCCGCGCGGGCTCACCTGCCGGGCGACCGCGCTGGTCAAGGGGGACGCCCGCTGCCTGTCGATTGCTGCCGCCTCCATCGTGGCCAAGGTGACGCGAGACCGGATCATGGTGGATTTGGCGCAACAGCACCCCGGCTATGGCTGGGAAGCAAACGCAGGTTACCCTACGAAGGCCCACCTTCAGGCGCTTCAAACTTTAGGTGTAACCCCTTGGCATAGACGTTCGTTCCGGCCAGTCCACAACATATTGTATCAAGTGATTTCTGTAACCCCTTGATTCAATAAAGAATTTGACGGCGAATCGTCTGTGACTCATCTTCGTCTTCAAGATCGGCACACAAACGATGCCGACATTGAGGCAGAGAATGGCGACGAAAACGGCTCCGGTGGCGGCAACGCTGCCGCTTAACCAGATCATGTCTGGTGACTGCATCGACGTGATGAACAGCCTGCCTGCGGGCAGCGTTGATCTGATCTTTGCCGACCCTCCCTATAACCTGCAGCTCAAGGGCGATCTGCACCGCCCCGACAATTCACTGGTCGACGCGGTTGATGATCATTGGGACCAGTTCGCCAGCTTTGCCGCCTATGACAGCTTCACCAAGGCCTGGCTTGCCGCCGCCAAGCGTCTGCTCAAGCCGAACGGAGCGATCTGGGTGATCGGCAGCTATCACAACATCTTCCGGCTGGGCACGGTGCTGCAGGATCAGGGGTTCTGGCTTCTGAACGATGTGGTCTGGCGCAAGTCCAACCCGATGCCCAACTTTCGTGGCAAGCGTCTGACGAACGCGCATGAAACGCTGATCTGGGCCAGCCGCGACGAATCTGCCAAATACACCTTCAACTATGAGGCACTGAAGGCGCTGAACGACGGTGTGCAGATGCGGTCAGACTGGGTGCTGCCGATCTGCACCGGGCATGAACGCCTCAAGGACGAAAATGGCGACAAGGCGCATCCGACGCAAAAACCCGAAAGCCTGCTGCACCGGATCATCGTCGCCACCACCAATGCAGGCGATGTGGTGCTGGACCCGTTCTTTGGCACCGGCACCACGGGCGCTGTGGCCAAGATGCTGGGCCGTGATTTCATCGGGATCGAACGTGAGGACGCGTATCGGAAAGCCGCAACCGCCCGGATCGCCAAGGTCCGCCGCTTTGACGCCAGCGCGTTGGAGATCACCGGATCGAAACGCTCTGAACCGCGCGTGCCGTTTGGTCAGGTCGTCGAACGCGGCATGCTGCGCCCGGGCGAAGAGCTGTTCAGCATCGGCAACCGCCACAAGGCCAAGGTCCGCGCAGATGGCACGCTGATCGGGCATGAGGTGAAGGGGTCTATCCACCAGGTAGGCGCGGCGCTGGAAGGCGCGCCATCCTGCAACGGCTGGACCTACTGGCATTTCAAGCGCGATGGGAAGATGGTCCCGATCGACATCCTGCGCCAGCAGATCCGCGCCGAGATGGAGGCTGACACCAGCCCCACGCATTAAGGTTTCACAGTCACGCCTGTCCCCCGGACCGCCTGGGGGACACCTGCCCCGCCGTGATGTCACGGCGGGGTTTTTTTTACTGATGAACGTGATGGAAGAAAACGGAACATGGGTTCCCGTAAGCGTCAGGTCCGCGCGAAGACCCACAACCGCATGGCCAGGTAGCTGGCCGCCGGAACCAGCACCACCACGGCGCCCATTGCCACCGTAAAGCTGAAGCCCAGTTGCGCCGTCACCAGCCAGACCAAGCCGCTGCTGATGGCCAGGCTGAGACCCGACATCACCACAAAGCGCAAGAACTGTGCACGAGACCCGCCCCGAATGTCGAAGGTGAAGCGCATATGGCCAATGTACGACACAAGGACAGCAACGCAAAAGCCGATCAGGTTTGCCTTCTGCTCCGTCAGGCCAAAGGCCGCGCGCGCTGAAAGCGCCGCCAGAACATGAACAAGGGTGGCAAGGCCTCCCACAATGCCAAAGCGAAGCAACTGCGCCAGCACGGCCCTCTCAGCCCTTTTCCAGGACTGCCGCAAGCGACAGACCAATTGGCAGGCGCAAGCGCCCTACCAGGTGCCGCTCTGCCGCGAAGGTCTGTGTCAGCACGCGGTTCACCCAGCCTTGCGGCAAGGTATCGTCCGGCGCATCGCTGCCCGTCAACCGTTTCACGGCCCTGGCGGCCACCGCGACCGGGAACAGGAAAAAATTGAAATAACTGCTGTAGCTGACCCTAAGCCCAGCCTCGGCAGCGACCTTGGTCAAGCTGGCCTTCGTATAGCGTCGGAAATGGTGGTGGCGTTCGTCATGCATGGACCACAGCGCCGGAAAGGCCGGGACGGTGACAAGGATCTTGCCACCCGTTTCCAGCCGGGTCGCAAGCGCCGCAAGCGACGCGGTATCGGCCTCAACATGTTCCAGAACGTCGAAAAGGCCGATCAGGTCATAGCGGCGGCCATCAAACGGCAGGTCCATCGGCAAGGCGCCATAGCGGATGTCGAGGCCAGACTTTGCCTTTGCCGCTTCCCGCGCAGGCCCGTCAAATTCGAAGGCATCGACCTGCCCGAACTGCGCCAGCATCTGCAGATTGCCGCCACTCCCGCAGCCCGCCTCAAGGATTGCCGAGGTCTTCTGGCGGCCGAGGTGCCGGTCGATCAGCGCAGAAATCACCTGACGTCTGCCCACGAACCACCAGTGCTGTGCCTCCAGCTCATTCATCCGGTCAAAGACTGCGCGATCCATCCTAGCCTTCAGCCCTCGCCGAAATGTGCTGCGACCGGATGATATAGAGCGGTCGCTGCCGCACCTCGGTGTAGATGCGGCCGACATACTCCCCGATGATCCCCAGCGCGAACATGTTCAGGCCGCCGAAGACCAGGATCAGGATCACGGTCGAGGCATAGCCCGGCACGTCGTTGCCAAAGATGATCGCCTGGCCAAGGATGAACAGCGAATAGAACAGCGACACCACCGCCATCAGCATGCCGAAATAAGTCCAGATTCTAAGCGGCAGGGTTGATGACGAAAAGATTGCGTCCAGCGCAAGGCGCCACAGTTTCAGGTAAGACCAGCGGGTTTCGCCAATCGCGCGGGCGGGCCGGTCAAAGGTGACTTCCACTGTTTCGAACCCGACCCAGGAAAACAGCGACTTGTTGCAACGCGACCGTTCGCCAAGCTGGTTGATGACCTGTACCACCTCGCGGTCCATCAGGCGAAAGTCGCCCACGTCGCGGGGGATCGGCTGTTCGGACAGGGCGTTGAAAATGCGGTAGAAGGCATTGGCCGACTTTGCCTTCAGCCAGGTGTCGCCGGTGCGGCGGGCCCGGCGGGCGTTGACGACCTTGGCCCCGGCCATCCAGCGTTCGATCATCTGGTGGATCACCTCGGGCGGGTCTTGCAGGTCGACGTCCAGCGGAATGACGGCATCACCTGTGGCGTGGTTGAGGCCGGCAATCAGCGCCGCCTCTTTGCCAAAGTTGCGCGACAGGTTGATAAGCGACACATCCGTGCGCTTTTCCGCCTGGGCCAGAATGTGTCGTTCGGTGGCGTCGCGGCTGCCGTCGTTGACGAACAGGATGTCAAACGTCACCCGCTGTGCCAGCGCGTCGATCACAGTGCTGACCTTGTCCAGAAAGGCCGAAATCCCACCCTCTTCGTTGAAGACGGGGACGATCAGCGTGACGCGGGGCAAGGGCAACACCTGTGCTTTCTCTCGGGCGTCGATGCCAAGTTGCACGATTTCCGCACCAGGTTTCATGGAACATACTCCGCCGTTGCACCTGTCGTCGGGCCACAGTGGGCGTTTCCAGCGCGGCAAAAATATGGCGTTGTCAGGGTGATTGAGAGGAATTCGAAGTCAAGCGGTTTGTGCCCTGACCAATCCCGTACCCGCGCCGAAGCTGTTGCCTTTCCCGCCAAATCCCGGTCAACCTGCCGCATGGCGAAGGAGTTTTTGGATGAACGGCGCAGAGACCCTGGTCAAAACCCTTCTGGCCAGCGGCGTGCGCGTCTGTTTCGCCAATCCCGGCACGTCCGAGATGCATTTCGTGGCCGCGCTTGACCGTCATCCCGACATGCGTTGCATCCTCAGCCTGTTTGAGGGCGGGGTGTCAGGCGCTGCCGACGGCTATTTCCGGATAAGCGGCGAAGTTGCGGCTACCTTGCTGCACCTCGCCCCGGGTTTCGGCAACGCCTTTGCCAACCTGCACAACGCAAGGAAAGCGCAAAGCGGGATGCTGAACATCATGGGCGAGCATGCAGATTATCACCTGCAGTTTGAGGCACCGTTGAAGGGCGACACCGTCGGCATCAGTCAAGCCGTATCACACTGGACGCGGGTGTGCCGCGAGCCGGGTCAGGTGGCCCGCGACGCGGCTGAGGCGATAGCGGTTGCCCGGTCCAAGAATGGCCAGATCGCCACGCTGATCCTTCCCGCCAACATGGCCTGGGACGCGGCAGACGGGTTTGCAACGGCCCCCGTGCCGCCCGCCCTGCAACGCCCCTCGGCTGTTCAGATCGCCGCTGCCGCCCGCGCCTTGCGCCAGCCGGGCGCGATCCTGCTGGTTGATGGCCCGGTCCTTTGGTCCGACCTTGGGCTGCTGGCGAAACGCTTGACCAAAGCTGCGGGCGCGCGGTTGATGCAGCCGTTCTTCGTCAGCCGCTTTCGCCGGGGT
>JANPJU010000155.1:0-3852 GCA_031425675.1 Paracoccaceae bacterium
CAGCCCCAGAGGTCACAGAAAACGGCGTCGTAGCGACCGGAAACCTCGGCCAGCGAACGGATGATTTCGGTCATTTGGGGCCCTTTTGCCGTCTTCCGGCTGTCTTTATCCAGTCTTCCTTGCGTCTCTACGCGCGCAGAGACGCAAGGTTGCGCAACACCCCTGAAGTTACAGCTTCAGCGCGGGGATGATCTGCTTCTTGCGGCTCATCACGCCCGGCAGAACCACGGTGTCACCGGTGACGGTGCAGCCAAAGGACGCCTCGGCCAGCTGTTTCACAAGGTCGTTCGGTACCAGCAGCGTCGCCTCTTCGCGCAGGATATCGACGACGAACAGCAGCACCTGATCGGCCCCGTCTTCTTTCGCCACGCCTTCCATCGACGCCATCAGGCTGGCCTTGCGGTCGAGCACGATCTTGGGCGCGGTGGTTTCGAGGACGGACACACGCAGTTCCTTCCCGGCGACGCTGTATTCCTTGCTGTCCATGCGGAGAAGTTCAGCGTCCGAAAAGGCGGAGACGTCGGACTTGGCCTCGAACATCTTGGTCGCAAGATCGGGGATGGACACGCCCAGATCGGCGGCCAGCTTTTCGGCAACCGCACGGTCGTGGGGCGTGGTCGTAGGGCTGCGGAATTCCAGCGTGTCCGAGACGATGCAGGACAGCATGGCCCCCTTGATTTCGGCCGGAAGGCCGGCCACGTCGTCGCCTATGATGTCGTGCATCACGGTGGCGGTGCAGGCGAGCGGGCGCATCACGACGTTGATCGGGGTTTTGGTCTTGAGGCCGCCGACCAGCATGTGGTGGTCGATGATCGCCATGATGTTGGCGTCGTTGATCGATGGCGGCAGTTCAGCCGGGTTGTTGGTGTCCACGATCACCACGTTCTGGCCGGCGTCGACATCGGCGATGATCGTGGGCTTCTGGAAACCCCAGTGTTGCAACACGAACGCCGCTTCGGTGTTCGGCTCGCCCAAGAGGCGGGGTTCGGCATCGCCGCCGCGCCGGTTGGTCAGATACCACGCCCAGATGATGGCGGACAGGGTGGCGTCGGTGTCGGGGGATTTGTGGCCGAAGACGAGGGTGGTCATGGGGATACCTTTGGTGGCGTTGGCGAGAACCGGGATTTGCGCGCGGTATAGGCGAGGGTTTCCGGAATGTCACGCAGGGGTGTGCGGGGGTGCGCGCTGGGGGACGTTCCTGCAGGCGTGCCCCCACCCCCATCCGCACCCCACGGGGGGAGGGGAGGCGCAGCGGGCTGGCTTCAGGCGTAGAAGGCCGGGGCCTTGCGCAGGGTGGGCCATTGCGTGGGCTCATGGCCGTAAATCAACAGGGCATTCGGCCCGCCAAGCGCCAGAAGGCGGTTGGCCGAGGCTGTCGCGGCGGCTGGATCAACAGCGTCGGCAAACTGCTCATCGGGTTCCGAGGCGCGGTTGATGGCGTCGGCGGCAAGGATCACGCGGCCTGTTTGGGGCAGGTCGAGGATGGCCGACAGGTGGCCGGGGGTATGGCCGGGGGTGGGGATCAGGGTCAGGCCGTCGCAAACCGGGGTATCGGTGTCGATCAGGGTATAGGTGGCATCGGGCCAGTCGATCGGGCGTGCGGTCCCAAAGTAGCGGGGTTTGGGATCGGCGCGTTCCGTGACAGTCAGGATGATGGGAGCATGGGCGAACAGGGGGAGAGATCCGACATGGTCAATATGGCCATGGGTCAGGACAAGCAGGTCAATGTCCTTTGGCGCAAGGCCCAGTTGGGAAAGCGCACCGGCAGCGGTCTGGTGGGAGCCGAAGTTCAGGAGGCGGCCAAAGCCGGGCAGGCCGTCGCGATGTGCGATGCCGGGGTCGGTGGCATAGGCCGGGGGAAAGCCGGTGTCGATCAGGATGCGGGCGCCACCGCTGGTTTCCAGCAAGTAGGCGGGGATGCCGATGGTCCGCTCACCGCCCCGCACCTCGAACAGACCAAGGTCGAGGATGGTCAGGCGTATCAGGTGGCCTGCAAGCAATGGGGAAAAGCTCACAACGGCAGTTCGGTCACGGTATAGCCTTCGGACTGCAACAGGTTCAGCACCCCGGCATCCCCGGAAAGATGCAGCGCACCGAACGCGGCGAACACGGGGCCGTCCGTTGCGGCCTTGGTCAGCACCGGTATCCAGGAGCGGTTGCGCCGGTCCATCAGCAGGTCTTCCATCCGGGCGTATTCTGCATCGACCTTTTCGCGCGTGTAGCCGGGCATGTCATAGCTGACAAAACGCAGGAATTCCCAGATGAGGCGACTTTCCCCGGCAAAGTAGCTGTCGGCCAGCGTGGCGGAGTAATCTTCGGCCTGATCCTCGATCGCGAGGGTGGAGTGGAGCATCGACTGGAAATCCGCCTCGGTCATCGAACCGAAAAGCGTGAAGACCGTGTCATAGGGTTCAAGCCCGCGCACCGGCACACCGGCGGCTTCGGCGGTGTCCATCACCAGACGGTCCAGTCCCTTGGGATCGACCATCGCCTCGATGGCGCAGGGGGGGATGGCAAGGGTCACGATGGCATACCACGGCTGCATCTTGGCGGCCATGAAGCTGGGAATCCCCCGCAAGGAAAGGGCGGCGGACAGGCCTTCCCACAGGTCGGGGGGCAGGCGGTCGATCAGGCTGGGGCCTTCGGTGATCATGATCGTCGAGGGGTCACCCGCGATCTTGTCCATCAGCTGCTTTTCCTCCTCCGGCCCGGCTTCGACCAGAACGGTGGTGGCGGCGGTGATTTCGGGGGCGATGATGTCGAGTGTGGAGAAATGGCGCTGATCTTCGAAATGGTAGGTGCCGATCAGGGTGATCACCTCATCGCCCCGCGTGGCCCGCCAGTAGTTGCCGGATGGGAAGGGCACGGCGTTCGCGGCGGCCGTGATTTCGGCGAGGCGATCGGCGGGCATGTCTGCGAAAAGATTGGTCCCGTTGCACTGAGCCGCCACCGGGGCGGCAAGAAGGGCAAGGGCGGTGATCAGGCCGGGAAACGTCAGGCGGAATGGGGGCATCTGGACCATGGTTGTTGAAGTGCTTTGGCCGCATCGTGGCAGCCGGGCCGGAAAAGGCAATGCAAAATGGGTGCGCAGGGGGTGGTCAGGGTGTTGACAGTGGGCGGGTCATCGCCTACCTGAAGTCACGTTAGCACTCGGGCAAGCTGAGTGCTAATCCCTTTCAAACCTGGAAACTCAAGGGAGTACCCCAGATGGCATTCAAACCATTGCATGACCGCGTTCTGGTCCGTCGCATCGAAGGCGAAGACAAGACCAAGGGCGGTCTGATCATTCCGGATACCGCCAAGGAAAAGCCCGCCGAGGGCGAGATCATTTCCGTGGGCGAAGGCGCCCGCAAGGATTCGGGCGAACTGATCGCCCCGTCGGTCAAGGCTGGCGACAAGATCCTGTTCGGCAAATGGTCGGGCACGGAAGTGAAGCTGGACGGTGAAGATCTGCTGATCATGAAGGAAAGCGACATCCTCGGCATTATCGCCTGAGCTTGTCTTTCCCGCTAACCCATTCAAGGAGCTATCAAAATGGCTGCTAAAGACGTCAAATTCGACACCGACGCCCGCGACCGGATGCTGCGCGGCGTGAACATTCTGGCCGATGCGGTCAAAGTCACGCTTGGCCCGAAAGGCCGTAACGTGGTGATCGACAAATCGTTCGGCTCGCCCCGCATCACCAAGGACGGCGTGACCGTTGCCAAAGAGATCGAGCTTGCCGACAAGTTCGAGAACATGGGCGCGCAGATGGTGAAGGAAGTCGCTTCCCGCACCAATGATGAGGCCGGCGACGGCACCACCACCGCGACCGTGCTGGCGCAAGCCATCATCAAGGACGGCCTGAAAGCC
>JANPJU010000156.1:0-2715 GCA_031425675.1 Paracoccaceae bacterium
GGGGGCGCCCCCCCGGGGGCCCAGCCCCCCCCCGCGCCCGGCCTGCCGCCGCACGCCTTGCAAAGGACGGAAATGGCTGATGCGCAAGACGCTCCGCGGGGAGTATTTTTCAAAAGAGCATGCCCAAAGCGGTTCCCTGCCTTTGGTTTGCTCTTTTCTAAAATGCTCCCGCCGGAGGCTTCCCCAACCCGTGCCCGCGACTTGTGTGGCAAGACAGTGCGCCACAGAGGGGCGTGAACCTGCGAAGCCAAGCGGGCTTTGCCCGCGCAGGCGACCACCATGGCTTGCGGCGGAACGCCGCTCTGCTTTGCGTCAGGCGGCTTCGGTCACGCCTTCGGGCAGCTTGGCGCCGGTCATGAAGGCCACCGCGTCAGACATTGTATAGTCCTGCGGCTTGATCACGCAAAGGCGGCTGCCCAGTCGGTGGATGTGGATGCGGTCGGCCACTTCGAACACATGCGGCATGTTGTGGCTGATCAGGATGATCGGGATACCCCGACTGCGCACGTCGCGGATCAGGTCCAGTACCCGGCGGCTTTCCTTGACCCCCAGCGCCGCGGTCGGTTCATCGAGGATCACCACCTTCGATCCGAAAGCCGCAGCGCGCGCCACGGCCACGCCTTGCCGCTGTCCGCCAGACAGCGTTTCAACCGCCTGGTTGATGTTCTGAATCGTCATCAGGCCCAAGTCGTTCAGCTTTTCCCGCGCGAATTTCTCCATCCGCGCGCGGTCAAGTTTGCGAAAGACCGACCCCATGATCCCGGGTTTGCGCAGCTCGCGGCCCATGAACATGTTGTCGGTGATGGACAGGGCCGGCGACATCGCAAGGGTTTGATACACCGTCTCGATCCCCGCGGCGCGGGCCTCGATCGGGGTTTTGAAGGCAATCTCCTGGCCCTCCAGCCAGATCTGGCCTTCATCGGGTGTGACCGCGCCCGAGATTGCCTTGATCAGCGTCGATTTGCCTGCGCCGTTGTCGCCGATCACGGCGAGAATCTCACCGGGGTAAAGCTCGAAATCGCAATTGTTCAGAGCGGTGACCTTGCCATAGCGCTTGTAAAGGCCCTGAGCGCGAAGGATGGGCGTCTTGAGATTGGGTTCCATCAGCCTGACACCTTTCTGATCCACTGGTCCACGGCGACGGCGAAGATGATCAGCACGCCGATGAGGAAGAAGGTCCATTGCGGGTCGGTGCCGACAAGGCGCAGGCCCATTTCGAAGACGCCGACGATCAGCGCGCCGAAGAACATGCCGACGATGCTGCCACGACCGCCGAAGAGGCTGATCCCCCCGATCACCACGGCGGTGATCGACTGGATGTTGCCAAGTTGCCCGGTCGAGGCGGTGGGCGAGACGGACCCGAAGCGCCCGATCATCACCCAGCCCGCGATGGCGCAGAACAGGCCGGCCAGGGCATAGACCTGGATCAGCACTTTCTGCGTCGGCACGCCTGCAAGTTCCGCCGCCTGCGGGTCATCACCCGTGGCATAGACATGGCGGCCCCAGGCGGTGTGGCGCAGGACATAGGCCATGATTGCCACCAGTGCGATCATCAGGAACACGGCGTAAAGCACCTTCACGCCCGAATTCTTTACTGCCTCGTCAGCGAAGAACACGACATCATTGCCCCAGAATTGCAGGGCGCGGGCCTGCTCTTCAATGTCGGAGGACCGGATCGTTTCATTCTCCGAGAAGATGAAGTTCGATGCCAGCAAGATCTGCCAGGTGCCCAGCGTCACGATGAAGGGCGGCAGTTTCAGCCTGGCGATCAGGAAGCCATTGACCGCCCCCATGGCCGTGCCAAGTACCAGACCGACCGCAATGGCCAGTTCCGCAGGCAAGCCATAGCGGAAGGTGGCCTGCCCCATCAGCACCGAGGAAAACACCGCGATGGCCCCGACCGAAAGGTCGATGCCCGCCGTCAGGATCACCAGTGACTGGGCGCAGCCAAGGATGCCGACGATGGCGATCTGTTGCAGGATGGTTGAAAGCGTTCCGGCCTTGAAGAAGTTTTCCGACAGCACACCGAAGACTGCTAGTGCCACCATCAGCACGATCAGCGGCACGGCCGAGGGAGTCTGGTGCAGCCAATGCTGCAGACGCTTCAGCGCCCTGGTATCTTCATGAAATTCGGCCACCGTTTCGGTCGCGCCTTTCAGGCCCGCCTCATAGGTGCCCGAGACTGACTTGGCCTCAACCGCCTTGACGTCGTCTGACATGGCAGATTCCCCCCTTCCCGCCGAAGGCCCGCCCGTGGGCAAGGCCCGTTATGCGAAGGGCGGCGCGATGGCCGCCCTTCCCGTCAGATTGAGCCTACCTTGGCCTGCAAATCAACTGCAGCCATCTGGCAGGGGCAATTTAGCCCCAGCAAAGCTCGGCGCCTTTGGCGGTGTCGATGGATTCGACCCCGGCAACCGGCGCGTCGGTGATCAGCGCCACACCGGTGTCGAAGAAGGCCTTGCCTTCGGTCGGGGCCGGTTTGGTGCCGTCAGCGGCGAACTTGGCGATCGCTTCGACGCCAAGCGCTGCCATCTGCAGCGGGTACTGCTGCGAGGTGGCGCCGATCACACCGTCCTTTACGTCCGCCACGCCCGGGCAGCCGCCGTCGACCGAGACGATCAGCACGCCTTCCTTGCCGGCTGCCTTCAGCGCTTCGAACGCACCGGCAGCGGAGGGTTCGTTGATCGTGTAGACCACGTTGATGTCGGGGTCTTT
>JANPJU010000157.1:0-43282 GCA_031425675.1 Paracoccaceae bacterium
CTTTTCCGGGCAGGCCATTCACTTCCTGCATTATGCGCCTGAACACCTGCCATATGCGATTAACCGCTATACCAAAGAGGTGGCCCGGCATTATGCGGTGCTGGATCAGCGCCTGAGCCACACGCGCTATCTGGCAGGCGATGCGTATACAATCGCCGATATGGCGCTGTGGGGCTGGGCAGCTTCGGCGGGTTATGTCTTTGGGGCGCAGGGCTTAGACGCCTATCCCAATGTTCAGCGCTTCATGAAGGAAATGGCAGCCCGTCCCGCCGTTCAACGCGCGCTTGCAATGAAGAACGCTCAGACGTTCAAGGCCGACCTTGATGAGGACGCGCGCAAGGCGATGTTTCCGCAGAACGAGCCCGAGGTCGCCTGAGGCCCCTGTCATTTGGCAATAAAGCCGCAAGCCGGGACGCCCCATTTTGCCAGATTCGCAGAATCGTCGCCTTCGTGCAGAAGATCGGCTACGTGGCCACTGCCTTGGTGAATTCCCTCGGAGAGTGGCCGAACGTTCTTTTGAACGCCGCACTGAACGCGCTTTCGGACTCATAGCCGACCGCCGGTGCCACGGTCGCGATTGAGACACGCCCGCTCGCCAGCCGATCTGCCGCCACCATCATCCGCCAGCGTGTCAGGTAATCCATCGCCGGCTCGCCGACGGTTTCCTTGAAGCGCACGGCAAAGCTTGATCGCGACATGCCGCCGACACGCGCGAGTTCGGCGAGCGTCCAGCGACGGGCGGGTTCGGCATGCATCGCCGAGATCACTGCGCGCATCTGTTTGTCCGCCAGCGCGAACAGCCAGCCCGCGCTGTGGGGCGAGTGTTCGGCAAGGTGGAGCCGCAGCGCCTCGATCAGCAGCGTCTGCGCCAGATGCCCCGCCATCAGCGTACCGCCCGGTTGCGGGTCCCGCAGTTCGCGCATCAGCCGGTCGATCAGCCAACCAAGCGCCGCCTTGGTCGCCTCTGACCGAATGTGAACGATCGCGGGCAGGATGCCCAGAAGCAGCTCGGTGTGAAGACCGGTGAAGTCGAAGAAGCCGCCCACCCCTGAACAGGTGCCTCCGCCATTGAGGACGCCAGTCTCGCCAGCAGGGAATGACGGGAAGAAGGAAAAGGCGTCGGTTACCGGCGCGCCAACTGCGCTGAACAGGCTGAACGCGGTTCGGCCGGGCAGCAGGATGAAGTCGCCCGCTTGAAGCGCCAAGGGCGCATTTACGCCCTCAAGCGCGATCCAACATGTCCCTGAGTGAATGGCGAAGCATTTGACACCTTCGGCCGGGGGGTAGGCAAGCGCCCAGTTCCCGCCGGCATCGAGGCCCCGAAATCCGTAGCTGCTGGGCTTCAGCAGGGCAAGCACGTCCGACAATGGGTCCAATCATAACTCCTGGACGCTCGCGATGATTTTGCGGACTTTGCAGCATGGGCCATCCAATGTCACGCGGCTATCCATAATCTCAGCGCTGCACCTTCACCCAGCACCGCAGGAGATACATCATGACCGACAACACCGCCCTGTGGCTTTCCTCCAAGCGAGCCGCTTTCACTTTGGGGGCAGCGCCGTTTCCAAGCGCACAGTCCACCGAAATCGTCATCCGCACACGTGCGATCGCCGTGAACCCGATGGACCGCCTGGTGCAGACATCTGGCGACCTGATGACACCTTATCTGCACTATCCGGCCATCCTCGGCTCCGACGTTGCAGGTGATGTGGTCGCAGTCGGTAAGGGCGTGACACGGTTCAAGGTTGGCGACCGGGTCGTCGGCTTTGCTGCCAGCACCGACAAAACGCGCAACCGCGCCGCTGAGGGCGCCTTCCAGACCTGTGTCGTCTTGCTTGAGCATATGACATCGGCGATCCCGGATGCGCTTGCCTATGCCGATGCCTCCGCGCTGCCGCTTGGCATTTCGACGGCAGCCTGCGCGCTGTTTCAGCGCGATTTCCTTGCCCTGAACGCACCGGCCAAATACGCCCGGGCGACCGGTCAGGTCGTTCTGGTCTGGGGTGGGTCAACCAGCGTTGGCACCAATGCGGTGCAACTGGCCGTCGCCGCCGGTTACGAGGTGATTGCCACCGCCTCTCCGCACAACTTCGAGCTTCTCAAGCGCCTCGGTGCAGCCGCTGTGTTCGACTATCGCAAACCGACCGTAGTCGCTGAGATGATTGCGGCGTTGCGCGGAAAAACGGTCGCTGGGGCCGTTGCCATCGGGCAAGGATCGGTGCAGCCCTGCATCGACATTCTGGCAACATGCGACGGCAAGCGTTTCGTTGCAATGGCGACGCCCCCGGCCTCTTTCGATTCAGTCCCGGCCGGGCGGGGTCACTGGCGCAAGTTGATTGCGGCGATGGTCCGCACAGTCGCAGGCAACGTTTCTCTCGCACTCAGTGCGCGCCGCAAGAAGGTTACCCTCAAGATGATCTGGGGTAGCACGCTGATCAGCAACGAAGTGGGGCCGATGATCTTCGAGAAATTCTTGCCAGATGCTTTGGCCGATGGCCGTTACATCGCAACCCCTGCAGCCGAGGTAGCAGGACACGGTCTGGCAGCAATCCCGGCGGCGCTCGAGCGGCAGCGCCGTGGCGTCTCGGCGACAAAGCTGGTGGTGACGTTGTGAGCAACACCTTCGTCGTCAGTGTGACCCGCTTCCACGTTCGCAGCCTTCGGTTTTTGCCCTTTTTCCTGATCCATGCCCAACGCTGCCTGGCACAGATCCGGCGATCTGACGGTTACATGGCCGGAGCGCTACGCCACGATCGTGATCATGCCTTTTGGACGACAAGCGTCTGGCGCGATCAGGCCGCGCTTTTGGCCTACGTCACCGGCGGCGCCCACCGCAACGCGATGCCCAAGATGAGCGAGTGGGGCGACGAGGCCAGTTCCGTTCGGTGGGAACAGGACAGCGCCAATGTCCCGTCGTGGCCGGAGGCGATCGAGCGAATGCGTTGCGGGGGCCGCCCCATGCCGCTGCGCCATCCCGGACCGAACCATTCCGGTCTTGGCTTCACGGCGAGTGAGCCTGCGCAGATCGCAAGGATCTGAGCTGTTGCTTCTGCCGCGGGGCTGGAAGGCAGGTGTTTCGAGGGTCCGGCCTGAGCCAGATCTTTCTTTTAGCTTGCCTGATCTATCCCGTCGGCGAACTCCATCAGGGTCGATGCGAATGCGACGGGCGCTTCCATGGCGATATAGTGGCCGGTGTTCTTGATCGTGCGGGTTTGCAGCGTGCCTGCCGATGCAGCCGAGAAGGACTGGCTGGTGAAATTCGAGCCGCTCTGGTCGATAGCCAGCATCGGCAGGGACAGCGGGTGTGCGGCGACGAGGGCCTTGTACTCTTCGGTCTCGCACATATTGCTGTTGTAGATTGCCTGCGCGCCATTCCAGCCGCCGTCTCGGGCGTAGCCCCGGATGAATTCGGCGATGTCATCTGCGCCGATAGCGGGTGAGGTTGTCGTCGGCGGGGTGAAGATGAATTCGGTCAGTAGTTCCGTCTCGCGCCCCTTGAAGAAGCGCTCGGCTGCACCCTGTTTTGCCAATGTGCCATAGTACCAGGCGATCATCGGGTTGGTCAGTATTTCAAGTCCAAAGCCCGGCAGACCGGTTTCCACTGCGGTGAAACTCAGCAGATCCTGCGGATGGGTAGCGGCAAGTCGGTAGGCCAGCGGACCGGACAAGTCCTGCGCCGCCAGATGAACCGGCCCAAGTCCAAGATGCCCGACCAGGGCGTGCAGGTCTTCGGCCATGGTGGCACTGCTGTCACCGGCTTGGGCAATGTCGGACTCGCCAAAGCCACGCAGATCGACGGCAACGACGCGATGGGACTGTGCCAGGATCGGGATGACCTTGTGAAAGGCCCACCAGGTTTCCGGCCAGCCATGCACCAGCAGGATCGGCGAGCCGGTCGTGCCCGCCGAGACAAAATGCAGATTGGTGCCGTTCAGCGCCACTCGGTGATGTGTGACTTCAGGGATGGAAGATGAGGTCATTTGCATTTTCCTTTATGGACAACTTGGTTGTCTTTATCGGTATAGTCACCCAGGTTGTCCATGTCAACGCAAATAGACATACTGGTTGTCTTTCTGTTTCCTGTCCGCTAACTTGGCGTTATGAGTAGAAAAGGCGCAGATCTCGCATTGCTTCTTCTAGGCGGCTTCCGGCAACTGGCCGACAGCGCCGGGGCGGAGCTGTTGCAGCGTGGCTATCCCGAACTGCGGCCGAGCCAAGAGTTTGCCATGCGGGCGATCGCGGGCGGAGCCGTGAACACCTCAGACCTCGGTCGCCGATTGTCGATCTCCAAACAGGCGGCGGCGAAGGTTGTCGCCATACTGGAGGAGCGGGGTTATGTCGCGCGCATGGACGACGCGGAGGACTCACGGAGAAAGATACTGACCGTTACCGCCTTGGGGCAGGAGGCCATGCAGCAAGGTGAGGCGATCTTCGACGAGTTGCGCGCGAACTGGGCTCAGAAAATTGGCGGGCCAGCCTTGGATCAACTGGAGCAGAGCCTCTTGGTACTCGTCGGCAACGCCCCAATCAATTTAGATGCGCCGGGTCGGGAAGGGCTGGATGGCGATTAGAGGGTCAGCCCGGCTTGCCGACCGGTGGCGGCGCCCTGTCCCGATCTGAGGTGCCCCTAACGGATCGGGAGAAATCGCACGTTGGTCCTGTCGGAGGACAGGCCCCACAATCCTCGCGGCGCGAACACCATCGTCTTCATGCTGCGGCGGCCTTGATCTCGTCACCGAGGTTGCCGACAAAAGCATCCATCGTCGCGGCCCCAAGGTCGACCGCCTTGGCACCGCCGCCAGCCACAAATGTGACATCCTCAATCCCGATGACATTCAGGACCAGCCGCAAATATTGCGTGGCAATGTCGCGTGATGCGATTGGAGAGCCCTCGGTGTATACACCGCCGGACGCGAGAAGGACGCTCGCTTTCTTGCCGGTCAAGAGGCCCCTGCCGTCGTGTCCAAGCGTCAGCCCTTTGCGCACGATATGGTCGATCCAAGCCTTCAACACTGCCGGGACATTATAGTTGTAGACCGGCGTTCCGATCACGATTTCTTCGGCGTCCAACAATTCGGCAACCAGTTCATCCGACAGGGCCAGCGCGTTCTTCATTTCGGGCGTCTGGAGGTCCGGCGGGGTGAAGTAGGCCTGCAGCCACGCTGCCGTTACGAAGGTCAGTTCGGAGGTCATGAGGTCGCGCATGACAACGTTGCCGTCGGGATGCGCCGTGCGCCATTCGGAAACGAAGCGCCGGGTCATGTTGCGTGAGACTGAAACGTCGCCGCGTGGGCTGGATTCGATGACAAGAAGCGTGGTCATTCTGGATATCCTTTGTCGTATCGTGGGTGACCCCATGATCAGGGCCTTTCTGACCAGCAAGATGAGCATTCTTCTTCCTTTCAGAAAGAGATGAAATTATGATGATCTTCCTCATCTGGGGAGATGGAGATGATCGGAGCATTGACCCTTGACCAGTTGCGGGTCTTGGTGATGGTTGCGGATAGGGGAAGTTTCTCTGAGGCCGGGCGCGCACTCGGCCGTGTGCAATCCGCGATCAGCCAATCCGTCGCATCACTGGAAGCCATACAGGGCGTGGAGATTTTTGACCGGACCGGCTATCGCCCGGTGCTGACGGAAACGGGCCGCGTGCTTGTCGCACAAGCAAGGCTTGTCCTCAGGAGCGCCTCACAGTTTGAGGTGATCGCGGCGAATACCCGCGATGGGCTGGAACCTGAACTGACGCTCGCCATCGACCCGCTGGTTCCCAGCGCCCCATTCATCGAAGCCCTGCGCAACCTGAGCGAAACCTATCCGGATCTGCCTATTTCGTTTTCAACCGAGGGGTTGGGCGGGTCGCTGCGTCGACTGCGCGACGGCTCGGCTGTGCTTGGCATCTGCACCTTGTTGCCGAGCGTTCCGGATGACCTGATTGCCTATCCCCTTGCGCGCACTGTGATGCGCCCGGTTGTGGCGTCCGGGCACCCGCTCGCACACGTTAGGCAGCCGCTTTCGACCCAAGACCTCGAGCCTTACGTGCAGCTCGTGCTGTCCGACCCGGTGGAACCCGAAGGCCAGAACTACGGCCTTGTCAGTGCCAAGCTGTGGCGGTTTGCGGATCTGAACCGACGCTACGACTTTCTGTTGGCAGGCTTCGGCTGGTGCCGAATGCCCGAGCATCTGATTGCCGATGCGCTTGAGGACAGACGACTTGTCGAACTTGCGATCAGGGATGATACAGCACCGCGCGACGGCTTGACCATATATGCCGCCCACCGCCGCGACACTGCCCTTGGGCCGGGAGCGAGGCATCTGATGACCGTGTTACGGCATCGACTCGCGGCATAGCAGAGCAACATCAAGGTGAGGAAGGGATTGATGCGCGTGGCAAAGGTCACGTGCTTTGCCTTCCAGATGCGTCAAGCGAACGGTCATGTGGCCATGGCGCGCGACCCATGCCTATCAGTTCAGGTCCGGCCCCCGTCGCGCTCCCTCCGCCACTTGCCCCCTGCGCCAATCGACCATTCAGCCCGAGTCGCTGCTCTTTTTGCTTAAGTGAACCGACGGTCGTGAAGGCGCCCCGCTTTGGCGGGTTCTGAGCACGCGCGCGGCTTGCCTATGCCGCGATAGATGACGTCAGCGTGCAACCTTCGCACAGTTGGTGCACCGGCGTTGGTCAAGCGCGGTCGGAAACTGACGAGGTGGCTGCATGGAACGTGACTGGATGCAGCGGTCGGTCCCGTCGACAGTCGGGCCATCACTTCGTCAGATCACCCTGCATGCTGTCCGGTCGGGATGCCTGATCTTCGCCGCGGTCGGGTCGTTTCAAACACCCTTCCAGACCTTGCCACAGCGCTCCAAAATAGGCCTCTGCCTGCGGGGTGAAGCCAACGCCCATGTGGGGAAACGCGGTGAATTCGCCAAAGACCGGACCGCGTGTGGTGGCGTAAAGGTCGATGCGCACGAAGCAGTTCAGTCTTGATCCGACATCGCGGACCAGTGCGAACATGTCTTCAAGGCAAGCCGGCTTTGGTGGAAGGGACCGCTCGTGATAGTGGGATGTGTTGACGCGGAAGGGTTGATGCGTCCAGTCAGCGGTCAGATACCAGTACCGGTTCAAAGCCTCGTCTGTCAGGCTATTGCGCTCAATGACGTTGATGGATGCGACCTTGTCGCCGAAGCAGTTGAATTTATAATCATACGGCAGACCGCGCCGGCCATCATGGTTTTGCAGCAATTCTTCAACAAGAAAGGGTTGAGAACCGGCTTCGCCAATCTTTGCGATGATGTCGGCACGGCTTAGAGGGGTCTCGTTTATCAGGCAGTGGCCGTTTTCAAGTGCAAAGACATTGCGTACCGAATGGCCGCGGTTCGGCTTCACAATGATGCGCGAAGGCAGGTCTGAAAGTTCGGGCAGGTCGGCGATATGGTCAAGAGCAGCGTATACTTGCGGAACCTGATAGCCAAGATCGCGCATGTAGTCCTGCCCCTCACGCTTGCCGCGAAGCGCATTGAGCGGGTGTGACTGCCCCTCATGGCGCCAGCGCCGGTGGCGGTTGCGTATGCGCAGGCTAAAGGGCGGGAAGCCAAGTGTTTCAATGGTTGCACCCGGAACCGGGAAAAAAAGCCTGATGAAATTCAACTTCATTCTGTCAAGCAAAGGAAGCAAACGCATAGTGTCCCAAAACCTCAAATGCATTCAGAGAACGTATTGAATCCCTTCGCGAGAGCGAGTGATGGTTCTCAGAAGGTTGCGTCCTGCGTCAGGGTCGCTTGATTCTGGCGGCGGAGCAAGGGTCATGCGTTTCCAGTGGCTGTTTCAGCCAGATTCCTGCGGAAGTGGTCATGCCGGGACCTTGGCCATGCGACAGGAAACCCTTGGTTATGGCCCTGCTGTCCTGCCTTGGCTGTCCTGAACCATCGCGGCCAGTTGAAGACCCAACACACCCGACGGATCGGCCAGATCCAGAACGACCGTCATGTGGTTCAGCCCCGGCGCCGCAAGCAGATGGCTTTGCTGACCCAGCGTCCGGAGTTTGCGGTGCAAGGCCCTTGCCTGATCCTGGAACGGGCGGGTCTCATCGGCGCCGTAGGCTATCAACCGGTGCGGGCCGGTATGCTGGCGGGAGGTGAGCGGGCTGTAATCGGCAGCCTCGGCCGGGGTCATGGCCGCCTCGTGCCGCAGGAAGCTGCGCGGGATGCCCGACAGATCGTATATGCCAGAAACCAGTAGCAGGCCGGCAAGCGGGGTTCTGGGCTGGGGTCTGGCAATCTGATGCTCACCCGCGCCAGTGGCGGCAAGGTATGACGCAAGATGCGCCCCGGCAGAATGGCCGCTGACAGTCAGACGCGCCGGATCTCCGCCAAGGTTGCGGGTCTGTGCCGCGATGAAGGCTGTGGCACGGCGGACCTGATCCACAAGGCTGCCCAGCCTTGTCTTTGGCATCAGGTCATATTCGACGATGGCAGCGATGCCGCCTGCTGCAAGCACCGGGGCTGCGACGCACGTGTAGTCAGCCTTGTCGCCCGAGCGCCAGTAGCCGCCATGTACGAACACATGCACGGGCGCGCCCTGCCGCAGGTTTCGGGGAAGCAGGATGTCCATGCGTTCACGCGCGCCCGGCCCGTAACTGCTGCCGGACCAGATCAGAGCTTCTCTGGCCAAGGCGCGGCTGCGTGCTGCAATCTCGGCGGCGACAGCATCGAAATCCGGGACGAAATCACGGATGCGGTAAAGGTCTTTTTCCGCCATGCAAGCCGTCCCCTGCCGTTGCGGTGCTTCAAAAATCGATAGCAAAATACTTTGCCTCCATGAAATCCAGAACGCCGGTGACGCCACCTTCACGCCCGATCCCGCTTTGCTTGACGCCGCCAAACGGGGCAGCGGGGTCCGACATAAGACCCCGGTTGATGCCGATCATGCCCGATTCCACGCCGCGTCCGACACGCACCGCCCGCGCCAGATCACCCGAAAAGATGTAAGCAGCCAGCCCGTATTCTGTGTCATTTGCGGCCTCTATCGCCTGCTCCTCAGTCTCGAAGCGGTAAACCGCGGCGACGGGACCGAAGATTTCCTCATGCGCCATCGCGGCATCGGCGGGAACGTCCTGCACCACAGTGGGTGGGTAGAAGAACCCCGGCCCATCCGGCAGAAAGCCGCCTGTCACCACCCGCGCGCCTTTCGCCACCGCCTCGGCGACCAGCCGGTTGATCTTGTCGGCGGCCTTGCGGGTGATCATCGGGCCGCAGTGCGTGGCAGGGTCCGTGCCCGGACCCATCCGAAGCGCCGCCATCCGTTCTGCCAGACCTTTGACAAAGGCATCGTGGATACCGGACTGGACATAAAAGCGGTTCGCGGCGGTGCAAGCCTCGCCCGCGTTGCGCATTTTGGCAATCATCGCGCCATCAAGCGCCGCCCCCAGATCGGCATCATCAAAGACGATGAAGGGCGCATTGCCACCCAGTTCCATCGAGCAGTTGACGACGCTTTTCGCCGCTTCGGCCAAAAGCGACCGGCCCACCCCGGTGGATCCGGTGAAGGACAGTTTGCGTACCCGTGGATCGGCCAGAATGGCGGATGTCACCGGGCCGGGCTGTGAAGTGGTCAGGACGTTGATGACACCAGGCGGCACGCCAGCCTCTTCCGCGAGGCGAGCCATCGCATACCCAGTCAGCGGAGTTTCGGACGCGGGTTTCAGGATCACCGTGCAGCCCGCCGCAAGGGCCGGGCCGATCTTGCGGGTGGCCATCGCGGCGGGAAAGTTCCACGGCGTGATCAGAAGGCAGATGCCGATCGGTTCATGGTCAACCATGATCCGGTGCGCGCCCGACGGGGCCTGCCGCATTTCACCGCCGATGCGGGTCGCCTCTTCGGCATACCAGCGGAAAAATTCGGCTGCGTAGGCCACTTCGCCGCGCGCGTCGGGCAGGGCCTTGCCGTTCTCCAACGAGATCAGCCGTGCCAGCGCCTCGGCCTCTTCGGTCATGCGGTGGAACATCCGGCGCAGGATTTCCGACCGCGCGCGGGGGGAGGTCGCGCGCCAACCTGCGGCGGCAGTCGCGGCGGCATCGACGGCGGCAGCGGCTTCGGTCAGGCCCGCGTCTGCCACCCTTGCCAAGGGTGTGCCGGTCGCGGGATCAACCACCGCAATCCCATCGCCCGCTAGCCATCGCCCACCAATCCACAGCCCTTGGGCATGCAAGGCCGGGTCGGCATAGTTCAGGGCTGGTGCGTCAAGCGACATGGGTCAATCCTTCAGCAAAGGGCGGGCATCCCCTGTCTGCGCGGCAGCCAGCAGGCGGGCCATTCCGGCAGCGTCCAGGGCGCGCGGGGTGTTCTGGATCAGCCGTGTGATGCCCAACGCCTGTTCAGCCACCCAGCCCAGCTTGTCATCCGGCAGGCCAAGCGCGGTCAGGCTTGACGGGATACCGATGCGTGCAAAAAGCGCCGCAATTGCAGGAATGACGGCGCCGCCCGCGTCAAGACCCATCACCTGCGCCATCGCCTGCAACTCTTCCCCGATCATTGGGGCGTTCCAGGTCAGCACAAAGGGCATCAGACAGGCGACGCCGAGGCCGTGTGGTGTATGCGTCAGTGCCCCCACCGGATACTGGATCGCATGGGCGGCGGCTGTCCCGGCCACGCCAAAGGCGAGACCGGCCAGCATCGCGCCCTGCATGACATCCGTCCGCGCCGCGAAATCGGTGCCGTCGGTGCAGGCGCGTTCCAGCCCCTGCCACAGCAATCCGATCGCCTGCAGGGCAAAGTGATCCGAAAGGTCATTCTTGCCGACGAAGACACACTCTTGCGACAGGGCAGCGCTGGGCGCGCGGCGCATCGCGGTAAAGGCTTCGATGGCATGGGTCAGGGCGTCAGCGCCGGCAATGGCGGTCAGGCCGGGCGGGCAGGACAGCGTCAGATCGGGGTCACAGATCGCGGCGAGGGGGATAAGGTGCGGGCTGGAGATGCCGACCTTCAGCACCCGTCCGGCATCCGACAGGACGGCAACCGGTGTCACCTCGGACCCGGTTCCCGCCGTGGTGGGCAGGCAGATCAGCGGCAGCACCGGGCCGGGCACTTTCAACTCACCGTAGTAGTCTTCCGGACGGCCGCCATGGGTCAAAAGCAGCGCCAGCCCCTTGGCCATGTCAAGACAGGACCCACCGCCGATGCCGATCACCAGATCGGGCGCAAAACTGCGCTGACGGTCGGTCGCCGCCAGCAGGGAATCGGTAGGGACATCGGGCAGGGTGCCCGCTTCGACCTGAACCATCATCCCGGCTGCAAGCAGTGAAGTCATCAGGTCAAGGAAGGTCGGGTCATTTGAAAGCCGTTCATCCGTGACTACAAGTGCCCGCTGACCCAACCGCCGGGCCACTGCAGGCAGGGCATGGCGTTGGCCCGACCCGAACAGAATTTCACGTGGGGCTCTGATCGTACCAAAGGAATGCATTGCGTCCTTTTCCGGTCTTGTGTCGGGCCGCGTTGCGTAACGCCGCGAAGGGGGGGGTGGTCAGAGGCATATATCAGATCGTATAGGATAAATGATTTGACCGGCGGGAGGAGTTCTGTCAACTGTTCGCGTGATCCCGGTGGCAGAAAAGGCGGCAAGGGCGCCGTTGGTCCATGGAAATCCGGGCAGGATCGGCAAGGGTGCGTGGTATGGGTCTGGTGGCGGAGGGGGAGCGCAAGCCGCAGTCGCTGCGTCCGGTCAGCGTTGTGGATGCGGTCTATGACGCGATCTACAACCGTCTGATGTCACTGGAAATTGCGCCCGGCGCTCGCATTTCGATTGACCAGTTGTCGCGTGACCTCGACATCTCGCAAACCCCCGTGCGTGAGGCGCTGGGGCGTCTGGAAAGCGAAGGGCTGGTGCGCAAGGCGCATCTGTTGGGATTTTCTGCGGCCCCACAGCTGACGCGTAAAGAATTCGATGACCTTTTTCAGGTCCGCCTGCTGCTGGAGCCGGAAGGTGCGCGACTGGCTGCTCTGAACCTGACGCCCCAGACCCTGGCCGAGATTGAAGCCGCCGCCGCGACGATGGAACAGGACGGGGCGCCCGTTGACCGCAACAGCCGCTATTCGCGCTTTGCCCGCGCGGACGCACATTTTCATGACGCAATCCTGCGGATCGGCGGAAATGAGGTGCTGCGACAGGCGCTGTCGGGCCAGCATGTGCATCTGCACATCTTCCGGCTGATGTTTCACGCCCGTGTCGCGTCAGAGGCGCTGGAGGAACACGACAGGCTTCTGAACGCCTTTCGCGCAGGTGACAGCGCCGAAGCAGCCGCAGCCATGCGCAACCATATCGAGCGGTCGCGCGACCGTATGATCGCGGCCTTTGACTAGGCCTGTCGACACAGCATAGCCAAGTCCCGGCCACTGGGCCGGATCATTTCAGGGAGGAACGGCGATGGACGGCAAGAAGATTTTGATGCTGACAGGGGAATTCACCGAGGAGTACGAGATCTTCGTGTTCCAGCAAGGGATGGAAGCTGTGGGCCACACCGTCCACGTCGTCTGCCCCGACAAGAAGGCCGGGGACAAGATCCAGACGTCGCTGCACGATTTCGAAGGCCACCAGACCTATGTCGAGCGATACGGTCATTATGCCGACATCAACAAGACGTTCTCGGAGGCGGAAAAGCAGCTGGACCAGTATGACGCGGTCTATTGCGCCGGGGGGCGCGGGCCGGAATACATCCGCACCGACAAGCGGGTTCAGGCCATGGTCCGACATTTCCACGAAACCAAAAAGCCGATCTTCACAATCTGCCACGGTGTGCAGATTCTGGTGGCGGTTGATGGGGTGATCCGCGGCAAGAAAGTCGCCGCCCTTGGCGCGTGCGAGCCTGAGGTGATCCTGGCGGGGGGCACCTATATCGACGTGAAACCGACCGAGGCCTATGTCGATGGCACCATGGTTTCTGCCAAGGGCTGGACCGGCCTTGCCGCCTTCATGCGCGAATGTCTCAAGGTGCTGGGAACCCAGATCATCCACACCTGATCTGTTGGGCGGGGCCGGTCACCCGGCTCCGCCACGGTTCCAGCCCCGGCCGTCGCTGCCGAACAGCCGATATCCGCTGTCGGTCACCGCCACCGTATCCTCAAGTTTGAGGAAGCCACGTGTCGGGTGCAGCATGGTGGTCTCAATCGACAGCACCATGCCCGCCTGCAATGGTTGATCCGCGTCCACCCCTTCATAGGCGACCGGGTGGTTGGTCATTAGGAACGGCGCTTCGTGGGTGATCAGTCCCATGCCATGCGCAAAGAAATCGGTGCAGGCGCGGTTCGGCTGGCGGGCCAGCATCTCTTCCCCTGCCGACACCACATCGCCGCCCAAGGCCCCTGCACGCACCCTCGCAAAGGCCGCCTGCTGCACGGTTTCGATCTCGGCCAAGAGGTCTACCAACTCGGCATCCGGATCGCCCAGTACGCCCATCCGGCAAATGTCACCGATATAGCCGTGCAGGTTGCCACCGGAATCGATCGACAGCACCTCACCCGGCAGCCAGGCTTGGCCCGATCCTGCGCGGTTGTGCGACGGGCCCAGCGTAAGGAGGCAGTATTCGAACTGCAGACCCCGGTCAGTTTCTTCGCGCCGCAGATGCTCGATGATCTCGGCCTTGGTGCTGCCGGCACGCGCCGCAGCAATTGTGGCCTGCATCGACGCCGTGATCAGATTGGTTGCCTCTTCCAGCAAGGCCAATTCGCCCGGCGCCTTCACCGCCCTCAAACGCTCCATCACGCCTGCAGCATTCACCAGAGCGGCCCCCGGAAAGGCCGTTTGCAACACCCCCGCCGAATCGAAGGGCAGGAAGGATGGTTCCACCCCGATCCGAGGCGCGGCAGGTCCGTGGGCGCGAATATGCGCTGCCGCCTCGGTCATCGAATCGACCGACCCCCAAGCCATCGGGCGGAAGTGCGGGGTCCAGAACGGGTGGTTGGCATGCTCGCCGGCCTCCATCTTGTTGGCCACATAGGCGGTGCGGTCGGGTGCGCCCTTCAGATAGACCACAACGGGCAGATAGCGGCTGTGACCGATGGCATCCATGGCGGAAAAGAAGATGAACTTGTAGCCGCCCAGCAGATACTGCGCGTTGTGCTTTGAGGTGATGACCAGCACATCGATCCCCGCCTTGTCCATCAGTGCATCGAGATGATCAAAGCGGTAGGGCAGGTCGGCGGTTCCAGACAGGGACATGGCTTAGCCTTTCCGGGGAATGATGCGGAAATCCGGCAAGTCGCGCAAAGCCTCTTCCGGGCCGGCGGGGGAGTATACGACAAAGATCTTCATCTCCACCGCCCCGGTATTCAAGGTGGAATGAAACCGGCTTTCGGGGATGAACACGCAACAGCCAGCGCGGACAGTTTCAGTGTGCGGAACTTCGGCCGCATCCTCGACCATCTGCGCGCCGGTGCCTTCCAGGATATAGATGATCTCCTCGGCCCCGGGATGGTTGTGGCGGCTGTGGCCCTGACCGGGTGGCACGGTGACGACGGCGGCTGAAAACTTCTGCGCATCGTTCACCTTCGGCCCAAGCACCACGGAAAGTTGGCCCCAGTCGAACCCGAAGGCATCGCCATCGCCGGGGTATCTGAAAAGACTTTTCACATCGGTCATGACTTAATCCTTCTTGTGGCCCGGCAGCGCCTTGAAGGCGCGGATCTGGTCGGCAATGGCGCGTTCGGCGGGAAGACGTTCGGCGCTTGAAGCACCGTAAAACCCGTGCAGCCCGTCGGCGTGGGCAAGCACATATCCCGCATCTTCGGGCATCGAAATCGGGCCGCCGTGACACATAAGGATCACATCCTTGCGCACAGATCGCGCGGCATCGGCAATTGCGTTGATCTCAACCACGCAAGACTCCAGCGTCTTGGCCGATGTCGCGCCAATGGTGCCGCCGGTTGTCACGCCCATATGCGCCACGATGATATCGGCACCGGCCCGTGTCATCGCAACCGCCTCATCCGGGTTGAACACATAGGGCGTGGTCAGCAGATCCAGACCATGCGCTTCGGCTATCATGTCGACCTCAAGCCCGAAGCCCATGCCGGTTTCTTCAAAACTTTGCCGCATCGCGCCATCGAACAGGCCGATGGTGGGAAAGTTCTGCACGCCGGAAAAACCCATGTATTTCAACTTGGCCAGAAACTGCGGCATCAGGATAAAGGGATCGGTGCCGTTCACCCCGGCCAGAACCGGCGTGTGTTTGACCACGGGCAGCACCTCGACCGCCATTTCCCTGACGATCTGGTTGGCATTGCCATAGGCGAGCAACCCTGCCGCCGACCCGCGCCCGGCCATGCGGTAACGGCCCGAGTTGTAAATGATGATCAGATCAATCCCGCCCGCCTCTTCCGATTTGGCTGACAGGCCTGTGCCCGCACCCCCGCCGATGATGGGGCGGCCTTCGGCAATCATTCGCGCGAAGTTGGCAAGGATGGTCTGGCGGGGAATGGCGGGCATCAGGGTCTCACAAGGTCAAGGAAGGTTTGGGCGGCGACGGTGGCAAAGGCTGGATCGTTGATGTGCAGCGGCAGGGAGATAACGCGTGCGGGGTCGGTGATCGTGTCGCGCATGGCATCAAACAACGTGGAATCAGCGGCGGGTGACCAGAACGGCCCACCTTCGATGTCCAGCGCCGACACGCCTTTTTCCGGGATCAGCAATCGCACTGGCCCTGTGCACGCGTTCAGCTTGTCCCCGATCCAGCGGCCGAGAAGGGCGTTTTCCTCGGGCGTGGTGCGCATCAGGGTGACATTCGGGTTGTGGTGATAGAACAGCCGGTCGCGATAGTGGTCGGGCACGGTCGAGGGGGCCCAAAAGTTCACCATGTCCAGCGCGCCAAGTGACCCGACCCACGGCGCACCTGACCGCGCCACCACGTCCAGCCGGTTGGGCAAGGCGGGCAGGACGCCATCAAACAGCAGATCGGCAATCTCGGTCGTGGTGATGTCGATCAGGCCGGACAGAAAGCCTTGGTCCAGCAACCGCTCCATCGCCTGCCCGCCGGTGCCGGTGGCGTGGAATACCAGACAGTCGTAATCGTTTGACAGCGCTGCGGTGATGGCAGTGACGCATGGCGTCGTGACCCCGAACATCGTCAGGCCCACCGCCGGTCGGGCGCTTACTTGCGGTACATTTGGTGCGGCCAAAGCGCCGACCAGAGCATGGGCCGCGTTTGACAGGATCACCCGGCTAAGCGGGTTCAGCCCGGCCAGATCGGTAACGGCGGGCACCATCATGATGTCCGATGTGCCGACGTAGGGCGCGGTATCGCCCGAGGCGAGGGTGGATACCATCAGCTTTGGTATGCCGTAAGGCAACTCTCGCAGGCCCGCACAAGCGATGGATGTGCCGCCACCGCCACCCATTGCGATGATGCCGCCAATCCGCGCTGCGTTGGTACGGCACCATGCGGCGAAAGCTGTGCCCATTGCAGCCACTGCGCGGCCTCGGTCATCACCGTCCAGAACCGCCATCGCCCCGTCCGGGTGGCAGGCGGCAATTCCGGTGGCGGCAATGTCTACCGGGATTGCCGGTGCGCGGGTGCCCAGGTCCAGGATCAACGCCTGATGGCCGGCGGAGGCGATCAGATCCCGGACATAGGCCAGCTCTGCGCCTTTGGTGTCCGCAGTTCCGGCAACAAGGATCAGTGGCATCCGGCCCTCCCGCTGGGCGTCCGGACGCAAATGTCCGGGACTTGAATCGTTGTGAGACTGTAGTACCATATTGAGATGCCAGTCCCATATCAAGCCACCGCAACCCCCGCCGACACGATCCCGCTTCGGGGGCCTGCAGCGCGCACGCATGCGCTCATGGTGGCGACGGCGGCAGGCATGATGCGGCGCGGGCTGTCGCCTTCCGTCAGTGATGTCGCGGAAGCGGCAGGGGTGTCCCGGTCCACCGCTTACCGCTATTTCCCGACCCGGGCCGACATGCTGCGCGCTGTTGTGGCCGAGGCGCTGGGCCCGATTCTGGGCTGGCAGGGCGCCGACCAGCCAGCGGCGGCACGGCTGGGCCAACTTTACGCGCAGACGTTTCCGCGACTTGCCGCGCATGAGGCGACCTTTCGCGCCGCCCTGCGTCAGTCACTGGAAGTGGGCACCGAGGAGACGGACCACGCGGTCTGGGGGCGTGGCCACAGGTACAGTCTTCTGGCCCGGGCTGTCGCAGATATTGGTCTGCCAGAGCCAGTCGAAACCCGGCTGATTCGTGGGCTGTCGCTGACTTACGGGATCGAGGCGCTGCTGGTCTTGAAGGATATCTGCGGTCTGGATGACGCCCAGGCGCAGGACGTCGCACTGTGGGCTGCCTCTGCCCTCCTCTCCGCCGCCGAGCGTGAAGCAGGTTTTGACACGGCTTGACGCATCTGGTCAGGCCAGCACACGGGACTTTTGATCGAGAAGCCGCGGTTCAAGCCGCGAATTTGCGCGTTTCCGCGCTGCATTTCCATGCAAACAACACCAGTATACGTTGAAACTGCGCCTTTCTGCTCCGTCCAGGTCAGTCTTGCGGCGGGCAAAGGAGCATTGACAGGCTGGCAAATCTGGTATTACCAATTAACGTGGAAGTGGAGGAGTCCCGGGTCAAACCGGGAAGGCGTAAAGACCTGCAGATCGTCAGGTCTGGCGCTGTCGATCAACGACAACGGGAGGAACAAAGATGCAAACACAGTATTTCCGGCTGCTGGCCAGCGCCGCTGCCATCGCCTTGTCAGCGACCGCGGCCATGGCACAGGAACTGACGATTTTCTGGGCGGAATGGGACCCGGCAAACTATCTTCAGGAACTGGTGAACGAGTATGAGGCCGAGACCGGCGTCGTCGTCACCGTCGAAACCGTTCCGTGGCAGGATTTCCAGACCAAGGCCTTCACCGAATTCAACGCCAAAGGCTCGGCCTATGACATGATCGTCGGCGACAGCCAGTGGCTTGGTGCGGCGTCTGAGGGTGGGCACTATGTCGACCTGACCGAATTCTTCAAGGCCAACAATCTGGGCGAGATCATGGCTCCGGCCACGGTCAAATACTACGCCGAGTACCCGGCAAACTCGCAAAAATACTGGGCCATCCCGGCTGAGGGCGATGCCGTTGGCTGGTCCTACCGCAAGGACTGGTTCGAAGATCCGGCCGAGATGGAGGCCTTCAAGGCCAAGTATGGCTATGATCTGGCCGTGCCGCAGGACTGGAAGCAGCTGATCGACATCGCCGAATTCTTCCATCGGCCCGATCAGGACCGCTACGGCATCGCGATCTACACCGACAATTCGTACGACGGTCTGGTGATGGGTGTCGAAAACGCGCTGTTCTCGTACGGCGCCGAACTGGGCGACCCTGACACTTATGTGGTGGAAGGCATCATCAACTCGGACAAGGCGGTTGAGGCGCTTGAGGCTTACCGCAAGCTTTACAGCTTTACCCCACCCGGCTGGTCCAAGACCTTCTTCGTGGAAAACAACCAGGCGATCACCGAAAACCTGGCGGCGATGTCGATGAATTACTTTGCCTTCTTCCCGGCGCTGGTGAACCCGGCAACCAACCCGAACGCCGAAGTCACCGGCTTCTTCGCCAACCCCAAGGGGCCTTACGGCGACCAGTATGCGGCATTGGGCGGGCAGGGCATCTCGATTGTGTCCTACTCGGAAAACCAGGAGGAATCGTTCAAGTTTCTTGAATGGTTCATCAAGGACAGCACCCAGAAACGCTGGGCCGAGCTGGGCGGCTACACGGCAAGCTCCGCCGTTCTGGAAAGCGAAGAATTCCGCAATGCCACGCCGTATAACGAGGCGTTCTTCCAGACGATGTTCATGGTCAAGGACTTCTGGGCCGTGCCGGAATATGCCGAGCTTCTGGTTGCAGCCAACCAGCGCTGGTATCCCTACATCGTCGGCGGCGAAGGTTCGGCCAAAGAGGTGCTTGACGCGCTGGCAGCCGACTGGACCGAGACGTTCACCAAATATGGCCGGCTGAAGTAACAGCCCCATCTTTGCGGCGGGCGCCAAGGTGCCCGCCGCGTCCTGCTAACCCCCCCAAATCCAGGAATTGCAGCCGTGGCCGACGTGATTACCCGTCTGAATCCCGATTCGCGCGCCGCCGCGCGGGGGTTCTCGGACATGACGATCCGAAACCTTTTCATCATCCCGACGATCGTCTTTCTGATCGTTTTCAACGTGTTCCCGCTGATCTATTCCTTGTGGACAGCCTTCACGGACTATCGCGCCTCGACCTCGGCCCCGGCGAACTTTGTCGGCCTCGCGAACTTTCGCGAATTGCTGGGCGATCCCGACATCTGGCGCAACTTCACCATCACCGCAAAATACGTGGTGATCACGGTGACAGGGCAGGTGATCGTGGGCTTTGGCCTGGCAATGCTGCTGAACCGGAAGATTCCGCTGAAAGGTCTTATCACCACGCTGCTGCTGTTGCCAATGATGTTGTCGCCCGCCGTGGTCGGTCTGTTCTGGAAGCTGCTGTATGACCCGTCCTTCGGCATCATCAACTACTTCCTGGGGCTTGGAAAATTCGAATGGCTGGCCCAGCCGCAGATGGCGCTTTGGGCCGTGGCGCTGGTCGATATCTGGATGTGGTCACCCTTCGTGATGCTCTTGTCGCTGGCCGGCCTTTCTGCCGTGCCCAAGCACTTGTATGAGGCCGCCGAGATTGACCGCGCCGGGCCTTTCTACACCTTCTTCCGGATCACCCTGCCCCTGGTCGCGCCAATCCTGATGATCGCCATCATCTTCCGCACAATGGAAGCGTTCAAGACCTTCGACCATGCCTACATCCTGTCCACGCAGCCTACTACTGAGCTGATCGCCATCCGTCTTTACAAGATGGCCTTTCTGGAATGGCAGACCGGCATGTCATCGGCCTTTGCCTACATCGTTCTGGTCGTCGTGGTCGCCATCACCAACATCTATGTGAAATACCTGAACAAGGCGAAGGCGCGCTGATATGGCCGAGGTCAAGACAAAGGGCGAAGTGATCGTCAACCGGGCGGCCATCGTGGCGGTCATGCTGGCACTGATCATCATGCTGACACCGATCCTGTGGATCACCGCCACCGCTTTCAAACCGCGCAACCTGGCGACAACTGTGCCGCCCACGGTGCTGTTCGAACCCACCCTGTCGCCGTTTGCCAAGCTGTTCACCAAGCGCAGCCAGTTGCGCGAACCGGTAGAGCAAGAGGTCTACGATGCCGCCCCCTGGTGGGAGCAGATGGTCTTCGACGGCGGCGAGCAGGTAGTGCGAAACAAAAAGACCGGTGATGCCACGCCGTCGGGGTTTGGCGGGCGCTACCTGAACTCGCTCATCGTTTCCATCATCTCGACCGTGCTTGCGGTGTCGATGGGCACGATCACGGCTTACGGATTTTCCCGGTTCCGGGTGCCGGGGGAACAGGACTGGCTGTTTTTCATCCTGTCCACCCGAATGTTGCCGCCCATCGTCGTCGCGATCCCGATGTTCCTGATGTACCGGGCGGTCGGGCTGTATGACACCCACATCGGCCTGATCATCCTTTACACCGCCTTCAACCTGTCCTTCGCGGTCTGGATCATGAAGGGCTTCATCGACGAGATTCCGCGCGAATATGAAGAGGCGGCGCTGGTTGACGGCTACACCCGGCTTCAAGCCTTCTTCAAGATCGTCCTGCCCGAGGCGCTGACCGGTATCGCCGCCACGGCCGTGTTCTGCTTTATCACCGCCTGGAACGAATACGCCTTCGCGCTGATGATGACCTCACGCAATGCGCAGACTGCGCCGCCGTATATTCCGTCTCAAGTCGGTTCGGGGCTGTCTGACTGGACTGTGATCGCGTCGGGCACCTTCCTGTTCCTGCTGCCGGTTGCAATCTTTACCTTCCTTCTCCGCAATCATCTGCTGCGGGGCATGAGCTTCGGAGCAATCCGCAAATGACCTTTCGCGAAAAGAACGCCAGATTCTACGAACCCGCCGCGCAATGGACGATGATCCTTGGGGTGATCTTTCTGTGCCAACCCTGGGTCGAGGTGCTGCACCGCTATGGCCTGACCATCATCATCATCGGGTTGGTCGCGTTTCTGATCACCAGCCATGTGCCGCCGCCAGACGAGGCGCAGGAAGAAGAAGAGGAAGAGTTGGTCTGATGGCCAGGATCGAATTGCGGAACATCCAGAAATTCTTTGGCGCCGTTCAGGTGTTGAAGGATGTGAACCTGACCATCGAGGATGGGGAATTCGTGGTGATGCTGGGCCAGTCGGGCTGCGGCAAGACCACCACCTTGCGGGCCATTGCGGGGCTGGAGACGGTGTCCTCGGGCACCATCTCGATTGATGGCAAGGAAGTGCAGGACCTGCGCGCCGCCGACCGCGACATTGCCTTCGTGTTTCAGTCATTCTCGCTTTACCCGCACATGACGGTGCAAGAAAACATCGCCTTCCCCTTGCGCGCTGTGGGGATGAGCCAGTCGGACCGCGACGCCGCCGTGAAGGAAGTCGCCAAGGTTCTGGAAATTGAACGCTTTCTGCACCGCAAGCCATCGGCCCTTTCCGGGGGCGACATGCAGCGCGTTGCCATCGGGCGGGCGCTGGTACGGCGGCCAAAGGCGCTGCTGATGGATGAACCCATCGGCGCGCTGGACGCAAAGCTGCGCGAACAGATGCGGGCGGAAATCAAGCGCCTGCACATTTCGCGCAGCTCAACCTCGGTGTATGTGACGCATGACCAGATCGAAGCGATGAGCCTTGCCGACCGCATCGTCGTCATGCACGCGGGACTATTGCAGCAGGTTGGCACGCCAGAAGAAGTGTACAACCGCCCCGCAAACCTGTTTGTCGCGCAATTCGTCGGCTCGCCTGTCATGAACGTGGCGGATGTGGCACCGCAAGGCGAAGGCCTGTCGTTCGGGCCGGGCGCAGTGCTGCCGGTCGCGGAGGGTCTGGTCGCGCACTTGCCGAAAGACCGGGATTTGCGTCTTGGTATCCGTCCGGAAGCGGTTGTGCTGTCGGAAACGGCCAGGGCAGGCGCGCTGGAAAGCCGCGTCAGCAACATCGAACCCCTCGGTTCGCACGAGATCGTCGATGTGACGCTGGGTACAGCGACCGTGCGGGCACGGATGGAACCGGGCCGTGTGCGCACAGGCGCCCCGGTCTGGGTCGGCATCGACACCGAGCGGGCGCATTTCTTCGATGCCGAAAGCGGCATGGCCTTGCGGAGGGCAGTCTGATGGCGCGGATCGAGCTTAAGGGTCTGAACAAAAGCTTTGGTGCCGCGCGCGCCTTGCGCGATCTGGACCTGGTGGTCGAAGATGGTGAGTTCTTCGTCCTCCTGGGCCGCACAGGCGCCGGCAAGACCACCATCCTGCGGTCCATCGCCGGGCTGGAAAAGCCGGACAGTGGCACCGTGATGATCGGTAAACATGATGTCGGAGGCTGGACAGCCGCGCAACGTGACGTGGCGCTGGTTCTGCAACAATACTCACTTTACCCCCGACTGACCGTGCGCGGGAACCTTGAATTTCCGCTGCGGTCCAAGACACGCAAATTCTCGGAAGCCGAAATTGTTGCGCGGGTGGAGAAGGCCGCCAAGACCTTGCAGATCACCCATCTGATGGACCGCAAGGTTGAGCGTCTGTCGGGCGGCGAGATGCAGCGCGTCTCGATCGGCCGCGCCATCGTGCGTCAGCCGGCGGTGTTTCTGATGGACGAACCCTTGTCGGCGCTTGATGCCAAGTTGCGGGAATCGCTGCGGGTAGAGCTGAAGCGCCTGCACTCTGAACTGGGCGCGACCTTCCTGTTCGTGACCCACGATCAGGTTGAAGCGATGTCGATGGGCGACAAGATTGGTGTCCTGCGGCAAGGGCGACTGGTGCAGGTCGGCACCCCGTCCGACATTTACGACCGCCCGCTGAACACTTTCGTGGCGCGGTCTGTCGGCTCGCCCCCGATGAACCTGATCGGCGGCCGGATGGCGGGCGGCGAGGCACAGATTGCCAGCTTCCGCTTGCCGGTGTCGCTGGGTGGGGCCGCCGAACGCCCTGTCACCTTTGGCGTGCGACCGGAAAACGTGATGCTGCAATCTGGTGCGCCCGCCGAGGCGCGGGTTTTCGACATCGAAGATCAGGGCGTCATCAAGGTTCTGACGCTGGACCTTGGGGCAGACCGTCTGCACGTCACGGTTCCGGCAGGGACCAAGGTCGTCCGGGATGAGATGGTCCGCTTTGGCTGGAAGCCTGACCGCGTGCTGACCTTTGATCCCGACACTGGCGCAAATCTGGCGCTGGCCTGAAACCGGGCACGTGGCGGGGGGAACCCCGCCTTACGTTTGAGCAAAGCGTTGGCGATAAAGCGGCAAGGCCTGGGGGTTGCACAGGTTCAAGGGCAGGCCGCCCGCCACGATGCGCTGCACTTCAGCCACCACGCCTTGCCCCATCCGCACCATGCTGTCTTCGGTGATGCCGGCCATATGCGGCGTCAGGATGACATTCGGCAGCGCCATGAACGGATGATCGGCGGGCATGGGCTGCGTGGTGAACACATCCAGCGCCGCGCCGCCAAGATGGCCCAATGTCAGGGCATCCGCCAGCGCTTCCTCATCCACCAGCGGCCCGCGCGCAACGTTGATCAGGATCGCCCCCGGCCGCATTAGCAGGATGGCCCGCGCGTTCAGGATGCCGCGTGTGTCGTCTGTCAGGGGCGCGCAAAGCACCAGGATGTCAGACGCAGCCAGCAGTGCATCGAATGGCAACAGCGCCACACCATCTGGCACCGACGCGGCGCTGCGCGTATGGCAGGCCACCCTCATGCCAAAGCCATTCCGCGCGATCCGCGCAATCTGGCGGCCGATGTTGCCCATGCCAAGGATGCCGATACTGCGCCCCGACAGGTCGCGCCCATGATCGGAATGCGCCCGACTTGCGGTCCAGCCCTTGTCGCGCAGATCGGAATTGACCTGGGGATACCGTCGCAAAAGCGCCATCGCTGACCAGATCGCATGTTCGGCCACAGTCACGGCGTTGGCTCCCGGCACGTTGGCCACCAGCACCCCGGCCGCCGTCGCCTCCGCGACCGGGATCATGTCCAGACCTGCGCCATGCCGGATCAGCGCGCGCAATCCCTTCGCCCGGGCCAGCACCTCAACCGGAATGGGTGCGCGGACGACCATGAGGTCGGCTCCACCACACTCTGCCACAATGGCCCTGGCGGTTGGCGCACTGGCCACATGGTAGGGGCCAAGGTCTTGCAGAGCAGTCGTGACATCCGGATGCAGCGGGTGGGTCGAAAAGACCTGCAGACCTGCCATCACCTAAACCTTTGCCCCGGCGTCCACTTCGCCGGGCTCAAGAATCTCGGACCAATAGCTCATCGCGCCGCGCAGATGTGCGACCATCAGGGCCGAGGCCAGATCGGAATCACGCCGGGTCAGTGCCTCGAATATCTGCAGATGGTCCTGATGCGACCGCAGGTTTCGTTCCGGGTTCTGAAAGTAGACCTTCAGTCGGTTGTGGCTGAGGGCGTAGAACGAGGTGCAGATATTCAGAAAGATCGTGTTCTGCGTCGCACGCACAATCTCAAGATGGAACTCTTGATCCAGTTGGTCCAGCCCTTCGCCCAGTCGAAGCCGTTGCTCGGACCGGTCAAGGATGTCGCGCAGCCGGGCAAAGTTTTCGTCGGTCGCTCGCGAGGCGGCCAGTTCGGCAGCCTTGATCTCATGGATCTTGCGCACTTCGACCGCCTCAAAGATCTGGCGGTTCTCAAGCGGCAAGCCGACCCGGGCGAAGAAGGCCATCGCCTCGATCCCGCCGATCCCGTCATTGACATAGATGCCCGACTTGGCCCGCCGGACAATGACCTGCATCGCCTCAAGGATCGCCAGTGCTTCGCGCACCTGACCGCGGCTGACAGAGAAATGTTCGGCCAGATCGCGTTCTGACGGCGCTTTGCCGTCATTCGCGCGGGCTGTCTCGATCAGATGGGCAGCGATGGTGGGAAGGAAGGCTTCCTGCTGCATGGTGTCCTGCCTGCTTCAAACTTTGGCGTAACGCGCGAGTGTGTCGGTATTCATCTCAAGTCCCAGCCCCGGCCCATCCGGCACTGCGATCGTGCCATCCTCGACCTGAACCGGGGCGCGTGACAGATCGTGGATCATCGGATTGGCACCTAGCGCGAATTCGACAATATACCCGGCGGGAGAGGCGGCTATGACATGCAGCCCTGCAAAAAAGCAAGGTGCCCCGGCCCAAAGATGCGGTGCCAGCCGCAGATTGAACGCCGATGCCAGTGCGGCAATGCGCATCGTTTCGGTGATGCCGCCGCAAAAGGCCGGGTCGGGCTGCACGATGTCTACCGTGCGGCCCGCGATCAAGGCGGCAAAGTCGAACCGGGTACATTCGCTTTCGCCAAGGGCCACCGGGATGCCGGTGCCGGCGCGAAACTCGGCCAGCCCGGCGCGGTCATCACCGCTGATCGGTTCTTCGAACCAGGCCAGGTCACAATCTGCCACCAGATGCGCAAAGCGTTTCGCCTCGGCCACAGTATAGGTGCCATGTGCGTCCACCATCAGATCGACGTCGGGACCAAGGGCCTTGCGCGCGGCCTTCACCCGTTCGGCCGAAACCTGTGGTCGGCCATCCATTGACCCAACCCGCATCTTCACCGCCCGAAAGCCGCCCTTGTCGATGTAGCCTTGCAGCTGCGCACCGACACCTGCGGCATCGGCCCACCCGCCAGACGCATAGGCGGGCAGCCGTTCCGCCTTGCGTCCGCCCAGAAGTGCCCAGATGGGCAGGTTGAGCGCCTTGCCCCGAATGTCCCAAAGCGCGATGTCCACCGCGCTGATCGCCGCCACGGTCAAGCCCCGGCGTGACAGTTCCGGCATCGGATGGCCGCGTGCGGCGGCTGCCACCGCGCGGCTGCCGTTGTAAAGATCCTCCCAGATCTGGGTGATCTGGCTGGCGTCACGGCCAATCAGTTTTGGCCCTACCTCATGGTTCAGAAGATGGACCAGCGCGCCGTAGGATCCGGCACTGCCGGCGGCGTTCTTGCCTTCGCCCCAGCCAATGATGCCATCCTCGGTCTCGATCCGCAGGATGGCCGCGTCAAAGGTGCGCAGTCGACCAAAGTCGCTGACATGCTGGCGCTCTTCGTCGATCGGGATCTGAACCCACCAGGCCTGCACCGATTTGATGCGCATTCACGCACTCTCCCTTGCAGCGGTTGCAGTCCCGTTGCCGGGACCGCCCGCGCTTTTTCACTTGATCAACGGCAGAATCGTCTCGGCGGTGATACGCATCTGGTCGGCATAGAACTTTTCGGTCAGCAGGCTGGACCCGTGGTCCTGAATGAACTTCAACTGCTCGGGCGAGATGTCGACCGGGTTCTTTTCCACCATGTCCGGATAGGGCGCGGCAGGGGTGCGGTCCACCGGGGCCACAAACTCGTTCGTCAGCGCTCCGTCATAACCGATCTCGCGCAGCGTCCCGATGATCCTGGGCCAGTCAAGGTGACCCAGACCCGCCGCAAAGCGGTTGTTGTCGGCGATGTGGAAGTCGAAAAGCCGCTTTCCGGCCAGACGGATGGCGTCGTGAATGTCCGTCTCTTCCATGTTCAGATGGTAGGCGTCCAGACAGACGCCACATTCCGGGCTGACAGCGTCCGCCAGGGCCAGCGCCTGCGCCGCACGGTTGAAAAAATAGGTTTCGAACCTGTTCAGGGGTTCAATCGCGATGCGCACGCCAACCTTCTGGGCATGGGCAAAGCATTCACGCGTGGCATCGACCACCCATTTCCACTCTTCCTCCGGCGTGGCATCGGGGGTCACTTTGCCCACGGTGGCAGGAACCAGCGTGATGATTTCGCCTTCCAGTTCTGCCACCATGGTCAGCACTGATTTGACGTAATCCACCGAGCGGGCGCGCTGGCCTTCGTCCTTGGCGGCAAGGTTTCTTTCACCCAGCGTCAAGGTCACCGCCCCCCAGCAGCGCATGCCGTTGTCCTTGAGCAGCTTCAGTGTGTCGCGGGTGTTGTATTGTGTCGGCTCACCCGAAATCTCGATGGATTCGTAGCCATACTGCTTGATCCGCCGGACGGTTGTTTCCAGCGGCTCGGCCCGCATCCAGTTGTGCGTCGAAAGATGCATCATTCCTCCCTCAAGGCGGTTTCGCGGCGCATCGCCCAACCGTCCTTTGTCCATTCTGGTTCTACCAGATTGCGCCGGATTGAAAAGCCGGTCAAGGGCGTCGCGTGTCGTTCAGCGGCAAGTTTCAAAGGAATATGCCGATGTGCGATTTGAGCACATGCGCGCGCTTGCGCCGCTGTTGCCGATCTGCACGCAAGATACTAGCGCCGGGAAACAAGTTTTGGTAAGACCAGATCAACGGATTCCAGGAGGTGGTCGTGAAAATTGGTATGTGCATGTTCCTTTGGACCACACGCCTTGGGCCCGAGCATGAGGCGCTGTTGGCTGATATCCGGGCAACGGGATTCGACGGCGTCGAAGTCCCGATATTCGAAGGCAGTCCCGCCGATTATGCGCAGCTTGGAACGCGGCTGGATGGCCTTGGCCTTGCACGGACCGCCGTTTCTGCCATCGGCGATCCGGCGATGGACCTGATCTCGCCCGATCCTGCAGTTCGCCGCGCCGGGGTGGACCGGATGCGTTGGGTGCTGGACTGCAGTGCAGCGTTGGGCGCGAACCGCGTTTCCGGCCCGCTTCATTCGGTGCTGGGCCAGTTTTCGGGGCGGGGACCAACGGCGGATGAGCTGTCGCGCGCCGTCGACAGTCAGCGCCAGATTGGCGAGCATGCCGAAACGGTGGGTGTGACGGTCGGATTGGAGGCGCTGAACCGGTTCGAATGTTATCTGCTGAACACGATGGCCGATCTTGCGTCCTTTATCCGGCGGGTCAGGCATCCCAATATCCGCGCCATGTATGACACGTTCCATTCCAACATCGAAGAAACCGACCCCATTGCCGCGCTGACCCTGCACAAGGCCGAGGTGGTGCATATCCATATCTCGGAGAACGACCGTGGCGTGCCGGGCCGGGGCAACATTCCCTGGGCCGAAACCTTCGCCGCAATCCGTGACATCGGCTATGATGACTGGCTGACGATCGAAGCCTTTGGCCGTGGCCTGCCCGACCTTGCGGCGGCCACCAAGGTCTGGCGCGATTTTGCGGAAAGCCCGCAAGCCGTTTACCGCGATGGTTATGCGCATATAGTTTCACATCTGCAGAAAGCTGGCCTGCGTTGACGCAGCCTGCCCATCGAACCGGAGGAAGACCATGAAGACCATCAAGGGCCCCGCGCTGTTTCTGGCGCAATTCGCTGGCGATGCCGCGCCATTCAACTCGTGGAAGTCGATCACACGGTGGGCGGCCGATTGTGGGTACAAGGGTGTGCAGGTGCCCAGCTGGGACGGCAGGCTGTTCGATCTGGACCAGGCGGCGGCGTCGAAAGATTATTGCGACACCTTCAAGGGGGAAGCCGCCGAAAACGGGATTGAGGTGACAGAGCTTTCCACCCACCTGCAGGGCCAGCTTGTTGCGGTACATCCGGCTTATGATTCGGCCTTTGACGGTTTTGCTGCACCAGCCGTGCGCGGCAATCCCAAGGCCCGGCAGGAATGGGCCGTGGCTCAGGTCACGAAAGCCCTGACCGCCAGCCGCCACATGGGTCTGACGGCAATGGCCTCATTCTCGGGCGCATTGGCCTGGCCTTACGTCTATCCGTGGCCGCAGCGCCCCGCTGGTCTGGTGGAAGAGGCGTTCGACGAACTTGCCCGGCGCTGGACCCCGATCCTGAACCACGCCGAAGAGATGGGCATCGACGTCTGCTATGAAATCCACCCCGGTGAAGATCTGCATGACGGCATCAGCTATGAGATGTTTCTGGAGCGGACAGGCAACCATGCCCGGGCCTGCATGCTGTATGATCCGTCGCATTACGTCCTGCAATGCATGGATTATCTGGACAATATCGACATCTACAAGGACCGCATCCGCATGTTCCATGTGAAGGACGCCGAGTTCAACCCGACGGGGCGGCAAGGCGTTTATGGCGGGTTCCAGTCCTGGATCAACCGCGCCGGACGGTTTCGCAGCCTTGGTGACGGGCAGGTGGATTTTGGCGCGATCTTTGCCAAGATGGCGGCAAATGATTTTGCAGGCTGGGCCGTGGTGGAATGGGAATGTTGCCTCAAGCACCCCGAAGATGGTGCGCGCGAAGGCGCCGATTTTGTCAAGGCGCACATCATCCGGGTCACGGAAAAGGCCTTTGACGATTTCGCCGATGGCGGGACGGACCGGGCGGCAAACCGGGCGATGCTGGGACTTGGCTAAGGCGAAGGGTGGGGGCCAGCCCCCACACCCCCGGGATACTTGAAGACAGATGAAAGGTTTGAGGGAGAAGGCGAATGGCAATCGGGTCGGCACATGTGGCGCGGGCGCCGCGCATCAGGTTGGGGATGGTCGGGGGCGGGCGCGGCGCCTTCATCGGGGCGGTGCACCGCATCGCGTCGCGGATCGACGACCAGTATGAACTCGTCGCCGGAGCGTTCTCGTCAGATCCTGAACGGGCGGAGGCGTCGGCGGCCGATCTGGGGGTGGGGCGCAGCTACTCAAGCTTTGCCGAGATGGCGGCGCGCGAATCCCGCCGCAAGGATGGCATCGAAGCGGTGGCCATCGTGACGCCGAACCATATGCACGCCCCGGTGGCGCTGCAGTTTCTCAAGCGCGGCATCCATGTGATCTGCGACAAGCCGCTGACCGCCAGTCTGGCAGAGGCCAAGAAGCTGGCCAAGGCGGCGCAGGCATCGGGCGTGATCTTCGGGCTGACGCACAACTATACCGGTTATCCGATGGTGCGGCAGGCCAAGGCCATGCTTGACGCCGGAGATCTGGGCGAGATCCGGCTGGTGCAGGTCGAATACGCCCAGGACTGGCTGGCCGAGCCGGTCAGCAACAAGCAGGCCGACTGGCGCACCGATCCGGCGCAAAGCGGGGCGGGTGGGTCGACCGGCGACATCGGGACCCATGCCTTCAACCTGGCGAATTTTGTCACCGGGCAGGTGCCCAGCAGTCTTGCCGCCGATCTGCAATCCTTTGTTCCGGGCCGTAGGGTGGATGACAACGCCCATGTGTTGCTGCGCTATGAAAGTGGCGCGCGCGGGATGCTGTGGTGTTCGCAGGTCGCCTCTGGCTGCGAGAATGGCCTGCGCCTGCGGGTTTTCGGCACGAAGGCCGGGATCGAATGGTCGCAAGAGGACCCGAACTATCTGTGGGTCACACCTTTTGGCCAGCCGCGCTATCGGATCACCCGGTCCGGGGCCGGTGCAGGGGGCGCGGCAGGTCGCGTCAGCCGGGTGCCGCCCGGCCACCCCGAGGGTTATCTGGAGGGCTTTGCCAACATCTATGCCGAGGTGGCCCGCGCCATCATCGCCCGGCGTGACGGCACGGCGCTTGACCCGGCGGTCACGTTTCCCGGCCTGAAGGAAGGGCTGGAGGGAGTGGCTTTTGTCGATGCCTGCGTGCGGTCATCCGCCCGCAACGCGGCCTGGGTGTCGCTGAACCTTTAGCCGCATCCCTGACTGTGCCTGCGCATCATCACGACCAAGCCGGGCGTCGGTCACGCCCGGCTTAAAACTTCTGTTCGCGGATCAGATCGGCTGCCCGCTCGGCGATCATCACAACCGGTGAGGCGGTGTTGCCCGACACGATGCGTGGCATCACGGAGGCGTCCACCACCCGCAGGCCGGCGATGCCCCGAACCTTGAGCGTTGGCGTGACAACCGCCTGATCGTCATTGCCCATGCGGCAGGTTCCGACGGGGTGAAAGATCGTGGTTGCAATATCTCCAGCCCGCTGTGCCAGACTTTCATCGGACGCGCAGTCCGGCCCGGGCAAAAGCTCTTCCGGCCTGTAGCGGGCCAGCGCCCTTGCAGTCATGATCTGCCGGGCCTGACGGATCGACGCCACCGCAATGCGGCGGTCCTCATCGGTGGACAGATAGTTCAGCCGGATCTCGGGCTGAACCTGTGGATCGGCAGTCGTCGCATGGACATGGCCAACCGAGGTGGGACGCAGATTGCAAACCGAAACGGTGATGGCTGGATAGGGATGCAGCGGGTCACCAAGCCGGTCGGTCGACAGGGGCTGGACATGGTATTCCAGATCGGGTGTCTCGCGGTCGGGGGTTGAGCGGGTGAACATGCCGAACTGGCTGGGTGCCATGGCCATTGGCCCTTTGCGCCACAGCGCGTATTGCAGCGCGATGCGACCCTTGCCAAAGGCGGTGCGGGCCACGGCGTTCAGGGTTGGCGTGCCTTGCACCTTGAACACAGTTCGAAGTTGCAGGTGGTCTTGCAGGTTTTCACCGACACCGGGCAGGTCGTGCAGGGGACAGATGCCAAGCGCTGCCAATCGGTCGGGCTGACCGATGCCGGACAGTTCCAGAACCTTCGGGCTGTTGATTGCACCGGCGGCCAAAATCACCTCGGCCCCAGCGCGGGCGATGTGCGGCTGGTTGTCGGCCAGCCATTCCACCCCGCTGGCCCGTTTGCCGTCAAGAACGATGCGGCGGACATGCGCCCCGGTCACAAGCCGCAGATTTCCGCGTCGCATGGCGGGGCGCAGAAAACCGCGCGCTGTGCTCCACCGCGTGCCTTGCGACTGGTTCACCTCGAAGAAGCCCGACCCCTCGTTCGATCCATCGTTGAAGTCGGCGCGTGGCTGGATGCCGAATTCCTTGGCCCCCTCCTGTACCGCCCGAAGAATTTCCCAGCTTAGTCGTTGCCGTTCGACCCGCCATTCGCCGCCTTTGCCATGCAGCGGACTTTCCCCGTCGCAATGATCTTCGGACCGGCGGAAGTAGGGCAGGACATCGTCCCAGCCCCAGCCGGTATTGCCAAGCTGACGCCAATGGTCGTAGTCCGCCGCCTGCCCGCGCATGTAGATCATGCCATTGATCGACGAGCAGCCGCCCAGCACCTTGCCACGGGGATAGGCCAGGCTGCGTCCGTTAAGCCCCGGTTCCGGCGCGGTTTTCATCAGCCAGTCGGTGCGCGGATTGCCGATACAGTACAGATAGCCGACCGGAATCTGCACCCAATGATAGCGGTCCGATCCTCCGGCCTCCAGCAGCAGCACGCGGGTTCGGCCATCGGCAGTCAGACGGTTGGCCAGCACGCACCCTGCCGTGCCGGCGCCAATGATGATGTAGTCGTAGATGCCCTCGTCGATCATGGTTGGCCCAGGGCGGCAAGGTCTGCCCAGAACGGTTCCATCGCGGCGGTCAGGCGCTGCCAGACCGCAAAGCGGCGGTCGTAAAGGGCCTGCCGCACCGGATCGGGGGTCAGGATGGCGCGCGGGTGGGTCATTGCGGCAACGGCGGCGTCTTCGTTGGCGTAAAGCCCGGCGCCGACCGATGCCGCAATCGCTGCCCCCAGCGCGCCGGTTTCCGTGACGCTGCCCAGATGGACCGGCACGCCCAGCACATCGGCCATCATCTGCGGCCAATGCGGCGACCGGGTGCCGCCGCCCGACAGATAGACCTTGCCGATGCTGGCCCCGGTTGCAGTCAGCACCGAGACATGGCGGCGGTGTTCGAAGGCGACACCTTCATAAAGCGCGCGCAGCATATGGCCTTCGTCGTGCCAGCCGGCCAGCCCGTAAAAGCCGCCACGCTGGTGCGCGCCGTGGCGGCCACCGTACAGGAAGGGGTGGAACATCGGATCATCCGGGGCCATGGCGGTGCGCCCGACGGTGTCATTCACCAGGTCGAACGGATCGGGAATGTGGTTACCGCGCTCGAACAGCGTGCGCACATACCATTCAAGGTTGGCGGCGGAGGTGGCGCTGTTGTCCATGTTGGCAAACCGGTCCTTGCCAAAGGCCGCAACCATGAACACGCGGTCGTCGCGGGCGGGCAGGGGGGCAAAAACCTGGTTGATCGACCAGCTGCCCAGGACAATCGACGCAGCCCCCGCCGCGATGGCCCCCGACCCCAGGGCCGAGGCGACAACATCGAAGTACCCAGCCATCACCGGCGTTCCGGGATGCAGGCCCGTGGCGGCGGCGGCCTTCTTCGTGACATGGCCCACGACATCGGTCGGCTGAACCAGCGGGGGCAGCATCGGCAGCGCATCGGTCAGGCCGTAAAGCGCCATCAGGGCAGGGTCATAGCTGGCCTCGGGCAGACGCAGAAGACCCGCGCCGGACATATCCGACACCTCAGAGACGGCAATGCCCGTCAGTTGCAAGCCGATGATGTCCTTGGCAAAGCAAAGTGTGCCCGCCTGCGCGTAAATCTCTGGTCGATGCGCTTTCAGCCAGGCCAGCAGCACTGGTGTCTGGGATGGCCATGGTCGTTGCAAGCAGATGCCGTGCAGGGCCGCGCCAACGCCCTGATCCAGCGCGGCGGCCAGATCAGCGGCGCGGGTGTCAAGCGACTGGATGCCCAGAAGCGGCGCCCCAATCTTGTCCAGCAGATAAAGCCCGTTGCCATGCCCAGCTAGGCCGATGGCCGCAATCCGAGAGGGGTCAATACCCCGCAAGCAGCCCGCAATCGCCGCCTGCGCGTTCGACCACAACTCGGCCACCGGGCGTTCGACCATTCCGGGTGCCGGCTTCAGCGTGGTGCCATCCACTCCGTGCCGGGCAATCTGGGAACCGGAGAGGTCGAACAATACCGCCTTGACGACGGTATTGCCGATGTCGATGCCAAGCAGCAGGTCAGGTGCCACGGTTGTAAACCTCCCACGCGTCGGCCCCGGTTGCCCCGTTGTGAATGATCGCCATAAGGGCGGCCACCACAGCCTTGGGGTTGGCGTGCTGGTAGATGTTGCGGCCGTATACCAGCCCCTTGGCCCCTTGCGCGACCAGAGCCGCCGACTTTTCCAGCACCACTCGCAGGTCTTCCTTGCCGCCGCCACGGGCCAGCACCGGCACGCGGGCGGCTTCGACCACCTTGTGGAAATCGTCCGAGTTTGTGGTCGGATCAGCCTTGATGATATCGGCCCCCATTTCAGTCGCCAGCCGGGTCAGCGTCACGATCTTTTCGGCGTCGCCATCCACCTGATAGCCGCCGCGAATGTCGTTGGGCAGCATCACCAGCGGCTCGATCATCAGGGGCATGCCGTAGCGAGTGCAATCGGCCCTGACGCGGGCGATGTTGTGCACGCATTGGCGGAACAGGTCAGGCTCATCCGGGAGCATGAACAGATTGACCACCACGCAGGCCGCGTCCATTTCGACCGCCGGAAGGACCGGGTCGTCGGCGTTTTGCAGTTCCGCCCACATCACCTTGTGACGGGTTGCGTTGTAAGGGTTGCCCATGTCCAGCCGCATCACCAGCGCGGGTTTGTCATGTTCGGGCCTTGCCTGCAGCAGATCAGCCTGACCATAAGTCATCTGGATGGCGTCGGGCCGGGCCGCGACCAGCATGTTGACGACATGTCCCATATCCTCCAGCCCGTTCAGGAAAGACGGCTCGTTGCAGACGCCGTGGTCGACGGCCACGTCCAGGCAGCCACCGTTGCGAAACAGCCGGTTCATCCGGACCTTGGGCGTGATCTTCATGGCGTATCTCCGTGCGGTTGGGTCAGATCGACCCCGTGATAAGTGGCGATTTCGGTCTGAAAGCGGGTGATTTCGGCTTTGGTGCGGGCGTCGGACCAGCCAAGTTCGCGCGCCATTACTCGGGCGGTGGCGGTGATCAGCGGCAGAGACAACTCTCCCCGTATCGCAAGCGGGCTGCGGCGTTGCAGGACGTCGGCCAGATGGCGGGCCTGTTCCTGGCGGATGAACCAAAGGACCTCGGCCTCGGTCAGCGCCACACCGGGCAAGGGGATGTCCGGAACGGCTGCACAGAAGGCGGCGACGGTCGCGGCATTGCCGCCGTAAAGGTCCACCAGATGGGCGGCGCGGGTGGCTGAAAGCGCATGAAGGGCCATCAGGTCATTGGCCAGATCGGCGCTGAACCCGACCCCGCCGCCAATTGGCACGTCGCTCGTTCTGGCCCGCCGGGACAGGCCAAGATCGGAAAGGGCCAGGTCGACCGTCTCCTCGGCAAAGGAGCGGTAGGTGGTCCATTTGCCACCGACCATCCCGATCTGCGGGACTTCTCCTGCAAGCCTGCGCACGGAATGTCCGCGTGAGATGCGGCCGGTGAAATCGGCGGTGCTGACAGGCAAGGGGCGGATACCTGCATAGCTGTAGACGATCTGGTCGACAGCCACCGGAATGGCAGGGAACAAGGTGGCCAGCGTGCCAAGGATATAGTCGCGCTCTTCCACGCTGCAGGCGGTGCGACCGGCTTCGTTTACCCGAAGATCGGTTGACCCCGCCAGAACCCGGCCCAGATAAGGAAACACGATGCAGACCCGCCCGTCGCTGTGTTCATAATAGACCATGTGGCCGTTCAGCGCCGACACCAAAGCCGGATTGTTCAGAATCAGGTGTGAGCCTTTGGTCCCCGACACCAGCCGTTCATTGCGTCTTGCACCCAGTTGCGCGGCACTTTCATCGATCCATGCGCCGGTGGCGTTGACGATGACACGGGCGCTGACCGGCATTTCGTCCCCGGTCTCTGTGTCGGTCAGGACAAGCCCGCGCGGTCCGTGGGCAAGACGGGCGTAGTTCAGCGCCAGCGCCTGCGGATTGCGGGTGCCGGCGTCGCCGACCAGTTCCAGCCCCAGACGTTCGGGGTGGGAAATCCAGGCGTCGTGATAGGTGGCCGAACAGCAGACCTGTGGTCGAAAGTCTGGCCAAACCGCGCGGGTCGCCGCGCGTCCGCGAAAACCGTGGCGTGGAAGCTGCCGGTTGCGCCCGGTGATCGCGTCGTAGAGTGTAAGCCCCAGCTTGATCGGCAGCGCCCCGCGGGGTTTGGGCCGCCCGGTAAAGCCCAGAAAGCTGAAGGCCGCATTGGCCAGTCCCGAAACCCAACGCTCGATCGGGATCACGGTTGGCAGCGGGCGCACGAAATGCGGGGCGTTGCGCAACAGGCGGTCTCGCTCGACAAGGCTTTCGCGGACCAAAGAAATCTCGCCGTTTTCCAGATAGCGCAGGCCGCCGTGGATCATCCGCGAGGGGGCAGCGGAACAGCCCGAGCAATAGTCGTTCATCTCCACCAGCAAGATGCGCAGCCCCTGCAACGCAAGGTCATGGAACACTCCAATGCCATTGATTCCGCCACCGACGACGATGACGTCAAAGGCTGGATTGGCGGTGATCCGGTCGATGGTGTCTTGCCTTGGGTCAGGCATAACTTCTTCCTTTGCGGGAATGTGCCCCCCGCAGTTTCAGGTCGTCCAAGGGTAGGGCCCGGTCAGGCGGGCAAGGCGATCAGATGCGTGTTGGCGGCTTGCGTTATGGCGTCGACCTCGGACGCAGAAAGGTGCAGGTGTCCGGCCTTGGCGTTTTCAATCGCCTGACCCGGGTTGCGGGCACCGCACAGGGCAAACGTCAGCCCCGGCTGTGCAAGCGTCCAGGCGATGACAATTTGCGCGGGGCTGGCGCCGTGGGTGTCGGCAATCGGGCGAACGGTCTGCATCAGCCGGTCCACCCTGGCGCGGTTCTCGGGCGAAAAGCGCGGGTTGTCGCGGCGCTGGTCATCCCCTGCAAACACCCGGTCGGCAGAGATGCGGCCCGACAGAAGGCCAAGCGCCAGCACCGAATATCCCATGACGGAAATCCCCGACTTTCGGCAGGCGGGCAGATGCGTAGCCTCGATCCGGCGCTCCAGCATGGAATATTCCTCTTGCACCGCCGCAATCCCGCCCGCCTTCTGATAGGCCGCAAGATCATCCGGTGAGGTGTTTGAGGCGGCAAAAGCAAGGATCTTGCCCTGCGCCTGCAGGTCTTTCAGCGCGCCCACGGTTTCGGCAACGGGCGTGGTGGGGTCCTGCCAGTGGGTGATATACAGGTCGATCCGGTCGGTGTTCAGGCGTCGCAGGCTTTCTTCAACCTCATGCCGGATCGCGGTCGGGGACAGGTCGCGGTGGACCGGCAGCCGGCCTTGCGAAAAGAAGTAAGGCCCACGCTGGGCATGCCAGACCAGACCACATTTGGTGGCCAGAACTACCTGATCCCGGCGGCCCTTGATGGCGCGGCCCACGACCTCCTCTGCGTGGCCCAAGCCATAGGCAGGCGCGCTGTCGATCAGGGTGATTCCGGCATCAAGGCCCGCACGGATCGCGTCTTCGGCGGCGGCATCATCGGTGCCGCCCCACATCCAGCCGCCGATCGCCCAGGTGCCCAGACCAACGGCCGAGGCGCTAATCCCCGACCCCCCGATTTCGCGCGTCAGCATGTCGGTCATCTGGCCTCTCCATTCGTTGCAAGTATCCGGCCCGCCGTGTCTTCATCCGTCACCAGCATCGACACATAGCCACCGCGCAGGACAGACCGCACCGGCCCGACCTTGTCTTCGCCCGCCGCCACCGCAACCACCCGCCTGCAGGCGCGGATTTCGTCGGGACGCAGCGCGACCAGCCGCTGGTTCAGCGCGAAATTGGCAACCTGCCCCCGGTCATGCACCAGATGGCCCAGAAACTCTGCCATGACGCCAAGGCTCGGCAGCATCGCCCGGTCCGGGGCCGACAGGGGGTGCAGATCAAAGTAGGACGACCCCGGCGTGGTGATCGACCCGATGCCGACAAGGCAGGCAGTGGCGCGGCGGGCAAGATCCAGCACCTCCTTCACCGCGCCAAGGTTCATCAGCATTTCGCGCTGGTCGGCACGCTCGGCGAACAAAGGCGCGTGCAGTTGCAACGACCGCCCGCCCAGCCGTTCCGCCATGCGTGAGGCAAGGTGGTTGACGTCCGTGTGATACTTGCCTTGGACGCCGCCGGTCAGCGGCACGACCTGCACGTCGATGGGCCGCTCAACCGACAGCGCATCAACCACCGCAGCCACCGCCTTGCCGCCCGAAATCCCAAGGATGTCACCGTCGCGCAATGTCTCGGCCAGATGGGCCGCTGCGGCCTGACCCACCTGCGCCAGCCGCGTGCTGTCATTGTCCGACACTGTGGGCGACACGATGGCCGACTGGACCAGACCAGTCGCGGTCAGTTGGCGTTCCAGGTCCATCAGCCGCTGGAATGGCGTTTCGATGCTGATCTTGACCATCCTGGACCGACGGGCCTGCGCGATGATCCGGTTCACCTTTGACGTCGAAAGGTTCATCTCCTCGGCAATCTCGGCCTGCTTGCGCCCTTCGACAAAGTGGCGGACCAGCACGGCATGCATTTGCCGCATCGTGGTGAAACCATCGCCAATCTCGCTCATGTCCCGCCCCCCGCTGAATGGCGTTTGACGAGGTAGTGGTCGAAGGTGACAGCGGCGAGCAGGATCGACCCGCGGATGATGTCCTGCCAGTAGACCGACACGTTCAGAAGGGCGAGCGAGGAGGACACCATCGACAACAGGATTGCCCCCAGGATGGCACCTAGGATCGTGCCCTTGCCCCCCGACAGGCTGGCCCCGCCAATCACCGCGGCGGCGATGACGTTCAGCTCCATCCCAACACCAAAGGTGGGCTGGGCCGATCCGAAACGTGCCATGTAGATGATGCCGGCGACGCCACAAAGGGTTGAGCACAGGACCGTGGTCAGGAAGATCACGCGCTTGGTGCGGATGCCGGAATAGGCGGCGGCCTTTTCGTTGCTGCCGGTGTAATAGACCAGCCGGAAGGCCGTGGTGCGTCGCAGAAGAAAGTCAAAGACCACCACGACGATGACGAAGATCACGATGGCCACCGGGACCACGCCGATAGACCCGATGCCGATCCATTTGAAACTTTCGGGCAGGTCGAACAGACCTAAGGGCCGCCCGCCCGTGCCCAGAAGGCACAGCCCCCGCGCGATGACCATGGCCGCCAGCGTGACGATAAAGTGGTGCAGGCCCACATACGTCACGAAAAAACCCATGATCGCCCCGATCCCCGCACAGGCGGCAATGGCAATCAGCGACGCGACCCAGGGGTTTACGCCGTTCAGAAACAGCAGCCCCGCGATGACCATCGCCAGGGCGGTCACGGACCCGACCGACAGGTCGATACCGCCTGAAATCAGCAGGATTGTCATGCCGACGACGACGATCGCCTCGACCGAGAAGGCCATGGTCATCGCCCGCATGTTGGACCAGGACAGAAAGAACTCTGAGGTGAAGGACATCAGGACAAACAGCGTCAGGATGATCAGGACCAGCCCGGTTTCCCGTGCGCCGAAGAGACGGGAAAGAAGGCTGACGTGGGGGATGTTGGTCATGCTGTCGCCCTTGCAGCCGCCAGCGCACCGGGCGCGGCCAGCGTCATGATGTTTCGTTCGGTCATGTCGTCGCCCGACAGTTCGCCCGTGATACGGCCTTCGCTGATGACCAGCACCCGGTCACACAGGCCGATCAGTTCCGGCAACTCTGAGGAGATGACGACGATGCCAACCCCGTCTTCTGCCAGACGCCGCAGGATGGCATGAATTTCGGCCTTGGCCCCAACATCAACGCCGCGCGTGGGTTCGTCCAGGAAGATCACCTTGGGATGCACGGCCAGAAGCTTGGCCAGCGCCACTTTCTGCTGGTTGCCTCCCGACAGGGTTGAAACGCGGTGCGCCATGCTGGCTGCCTTCAGGCGCAGCGTTTCACCGACGCGTTGGGCCTGCGTCGTCTCACGCGTGGGGTCGATGACGCCCAACCGACCCGAGACTTGCCGCAGGTCAAGGGCGGCGATGTTGGCGGAGATGGGCAGGTCAAGGAACACCCCGTCGCCCTTGCGGTCTTCGGACAGATAAACCACACCGCGCGCGATGCAGTCGGAATAGTCTTGCAGGGTAAGTTCGTGTCCATTCAGCCAGATCTTGCCGCGCGCCGCCCCTTCCAACCGGGTGATCCCTCGCGCGATTTCGCTGCGCCCGGCCCCGATCAGACCGCCAAGTCCCAGAATCTCGCCCTTGTGCAGGGCAAAGGAAATGTCACTGAAGCGCCGGTCGGTCAGGCCCTGCACCCGCAGAATTTCCGGACCTGGGGGCCGTTGCATCTTCGGCGGGTAAAGCGTGTCCAGCTTGCGGCCGACCATGGCATTGACCACATCGCCAGGTGTCAGATCGGCAACCGCATCGGTGCGGATGTGCTGGCCGTCTCGCATCACGGTGACGCGGTCGCAGTTTTCAAAGATCTCGCCCATGCGGTGCGAGATGTAGATGATACCGATCCCCCGCGCCGCCAGCCCGCGCATGATGGTGAACAGCTTCTGCGCCTCGTGTTCCGTAAGTGCGGCGGTCGGTTCGTCCAGGATCAGGATGCGGCAGTCCAGCGTCAATGCCTTGGCGATTTCGACCAACTGTTGTTGCGAGATCGACAGTCGACCGGCGGGCTGGCGCGGGTCGATGTCGGCCAGCGGGGCCAGCACTTCGGCAGCCCTGGCGATCAGATCAGGCCCATCCATGAACCTGCGGCCAGAGCGTGCGGTTTGCGACATGAAGATGTTTTCGGCAACCGAAATGTCAGCGCAAAGCGCGATTTCCTGATGCACAAAGCCGATCCCGAGCCGCTGTGCGGTGGCGGGGCTGTCGATCCGGACGGACGCGCCATCAATATGGATCGTCCCGCCGTCAGGCTGCAGGATGCCGTCGATGATGTTCATCAGCGTTGACTTGCCCGCGCCGTTTTCACCGGCCAAAGCGTGGATCTCGCCGGCGTGCAGTGTGAATTTGGCACCGCGCAGCGCCCTGATCGCCCCGAAGGACTTGGTCACGTCGGTCAATTGAAGAAGCGGCACAGCGGGCATTTTCATTCACTTCGGCTGATTGGTTGGCCCCGCTCCAGTATTGGCGGGGCCAGCGGGTTTCAGTTGCGGCCAGCCATGTATTCTTCAAGGACAAAGCTACCGGCATTGTCCTTGGTGATCACGGCGAACCCGTTGTCCACAAAGGGAATTTGCATCGGATTGTAGCCCGAAACCTTATAGTCGTTGAATGGGTCGATCAGATCGGAATGTGCGCCAAGAAAGGTGTTCATGAAGCCCACAAAACCCTGGATGCCCTGGTTCGGGTTCAGCGCCATGTGGATGTTGCCTGCCTTGATTTCTTCCAGCGTCGTCGGAGAGATGTCGGCATGGATGATCATCAGCGTGTCGCCCGCAGCCTTGACCGCCGAAACAGCGCCTTCCGCCGATCCCGATTCCGGGATCCACAGGGCCGCCAGATCGGGGTTCGCCTGCAGCATAGCCGACACGGCGGTGAAGGCGGCGTTCGGGTCCTGGTTAGTGGCCTGACGCCCAACCAGTTTCATGTTGGGATAGTTCTTTTCCATATAGGCGATCAGCGCGGTCACCCGCAGGTCATGGTTTGACTGGCCGGGATTTTCCAGCACGGCGTATTCGGCGCTGTCGCCCACGGTCTTGACGATTTCTTCCGCAGCAAAGGCCGCCTCGGCGAGGTTGTCCGAGGTGACATAGGCGGTGCGCTTCGACTTTGGGGAATCGGCGGCGAAGGTGGTGACAGACACGCCCGCATCAATCGCGCGGTTGATCGGGTCGATGAACGGATCAGCCTGCATCGGATGCAGCAGGATGCCCTTAGGGTTGGTCACCAGGTCCTGTTCGAAGGACGCGATCTGTTTGGTGATGTCATAATCCGGCGTGCCGGAGAAAACCGCCTCGCAGCCCAACGCCTCGGCCGCCTGTTTGAAGCCTTCGAAGACCGGCACCCAATAGGGGTGGCCCATCACCATCACGTTCATCACATAGGTTTCCCCCGGCTCGCAGGCCAGCCCTTCGGCCAGCGCCGCATTGGTCGGAGCAAGCAGCGCAATCGCCGCCGCACTGCCCATCACAAGTGTCTTGAGATAGCTCATTTGGTCCTCCCATGACGTCGGCGCTTGGCGCCATTATCGCAATTTTTTTCGCATGTCGAAAGACATTGCACAGGGAGCGATATCGGCTGGATCGGCAGAGCGTCAACCGGCAATAATATTCGTCGCATTTAGTGAAATTTATTGCAATCTATCGCCGCCGCGTTGCTGCCGGGGAGCCTTTCCGCGGTGATCGAAACTTCGTGTGCTGGCAGGCGCCTTGGAAGAGCCAAGTCTGTGTAGCGCAGCTAGACCGCAACAAAGGCTTTTGTCCGGGTTGACGGCAGCAGGCGCAGCAGGCCGGCGTCAGGATGGGGTTGGGCGAAGCCGCTGAACGACACGTTCGATACAGATCGCCAGCGAAACCGATATCAAAAACGTGATCACCGCCAGCCATACGCCGGTCGCTCCGTTCGCTTCAACGAAGAAAATCACCAGCATGTGGTTCAGATACACCCACATCGAGAGTCGCGCGCTCCACCGGGACAGTGCGGTGGCGGGGGTGGTGATCGACAGTGCGATGATCGCCAACGCTGATCCTGCGAAGATGACGGCGTTGTCCGGTGACGAGCGAAACACCTCAAGCACGCTATAGCTGCCAAGCAAGGACAAGGCCGCCATGCGGCTGCTGCGGACCTGAACAAATCCGATCAGCGCGGGAATGATCCCGATTGACCATTGGTACCAGGGAAACGCCCGGGTTTCGCCCAGAACGGCCAAAGCCACCGCGGCAAGGACGGGCAAAAGCACTGTCGCCTTTGATCTGGTCAGCGCCGGCGCCAACACTGCATAGGCACACGGCAAAGGGCAGAAACCACAGATGAACGGATGTGCCAGCCACGATCATCCACGGCCGCTACCAGACGAAGGTATCCAGCCCGTAGTAGCGCGCGGTTGCCATCCACAGCAGCGCGTAAATCAGTGACCAGACGGCGAACAAAACCAACAGTCGCCGCGCTCGGTCTGACGGGCTGGATCTTGTCGGCAAAGCCAGCAACACCAGAAAGAAAGGCAGGCCCGCATAGCCGATCAACTGGCCCGGCGCACCGGAGTGATACCAGACGATCCCGGCTGCCGCGACCAATCTGCAATAGTCGACAAAGCCGTTTCTCACACGCACCAATTCCCTGTTTGGTCAGGTGCATCTGCCGGTCAGCAGGGTGTCACCCAAAGTCCCCTTCGGTTGCAGCCTAGCGTCCCGCCGCACGGACGCGAAGGGTCAAAGATGAGGACCATTGCCAACCAATTGGCCGGTTCAACGGGTTCAACGCACGCCCTATCGGGCCATGTCTGCAGTCCAGCCCCGCGTCTTTCCGGGGTTCATCAGGCCATGCGGGTCGGCCTCACGCTTGAAGTCGATCTGGGTGGTGTCGATCGCCTTCATGCCCCCATCCTCGATCGTGATCGCGTGGGGGTCGTAGATCGCGCAGCCGTCGGCCTCAAGCTCGGCGATGATCTG
>JANPJU010000158.1:0-6294 GCA_031425675.1 Paracoccaceae bacterium
CGCGAAAACTGCGCGGCCTTAATCCCATCAGACGGCAGCCCGTGGCGCCATTTAGCCTTCGCAAGTCTGCAAAACTGACATCTTTGCGCCAGCGCGAACCCGCTTGCGTTTTGCAATGTCCGACACATATCCACTGGCTAAAGCCAGATCAACCGGGGAAAGGAAACTCCGCCGGAAAGCCGCTCCTTCCCAAAGGATAAGCGCGACCGGCAAGGCCCACAACGGAACCTCGCACCGGGCCGCTTAAGCAGGGGCGGGTCCAGGTCCTTCCGAGGATGGATGGTGCTGCAAGAGAGGATTGAACTCTCGACCTCTCCCTTACCAAGGGAGTGCTCTACCACTGAGCTACTGCAGCGCCGGGCGGTGCGGTGGGTGTGCCGCGACGCGTTCTGGCGGGCGTGTTAAACGCAAAGCAGCAGGCTTGCAAGCGGGTTCTGGCGGGGAATCTGTGCGGGCGACAGGATTGACAGGCTGGTCATGAACGCCAGACAGCGGCTTTGCGCGACGGCTCTGCAAAACTCCCGGTCGGCAGGAAAACATCGGATCTGTCGGGTATCCTGCGGTTTCGCTTATGGCCATCATCTGTCTGCCAGGCCTGCAACGGAACAGATCATTCCATTCCGCAAACGCCTCCAGCGACAGGTCAGGCGTCGCCAATCTGGACCCTGCGCCCCTCCTGCGGTAAGGAAGACGCCATGCGAAGCCCATCCACCCAGTCAGACCGCTATACGGCCGGAAAATCCACTGCCGCCACCGTGCGCCTGGACCGGCAGAAAGCGGCATTGAAGGCCAACATGGCGCGCCGCAAGGCACAGGCAAAAGCCCGCAGCGCCGAAGATGCGCCGGGAGAAGACAGCGACGAAACCGAAGGTAAGGGTTAGGCAGATGGATTCGATTCTGGTGCGCGGCAACGGGGCTTTGTCCGGGGTGATCCCGATAGCGGGGGCAAAGAATGCCTGCCTGACGCTGATGCCTGCGACGCTGCTGAGTGATGAGCCGCTGACCCTGACCAACGCCCCGCGCCTGTCGGACATCGCGACGATGACACAGCTGTTGCAGTCGCTGGGGGCTGAGGTCGCCAGTCTGCAGGACGGTCTGGTGCTGGCGATGTCCAGCCATTCGATCAGCAATTTCAAGGCCGACTATGACATCGTGCGCAAGATGCGCGCCTCGATCCTTGTGCTTGGCCCGATGCTCGCGCGCTACGGCCATGCGGTGGTGTCCTTGCCGGGCGGCTGTGCCATCGGCGCGCGGCCCGTGGATCTCCACCTGAAGGCGCTTGAGGCGATGGGGGCCACTCTTGACCTGCGTGACGGCTATGTCCACGCCAAGGCCGCCGGGGGGCGGTTGAAAGGCGCTGTGTTCGAGTTTCCCTTCGTCTCCGTCGGGGCGACCGAAAACGCGCTGATGGCCGCCACGCTGGCGAAAGGGACCACCGTCCTGAAGAACGCCGCGCGTGAGCCTGAGATTGTCGATCTCGCCCGCTGCCTGCGCCGCATGGGTGCTCAGATTGACGGCGAAGGCACCAGCACCCTGACCGTCCAAGGCGTTGACCGGCTGGGGGGTGCGACCCACCCCGTGGTGACCGACCGGATCGAGCTTGGCACCTACATGCTCGTCCCCGCGATCTGCGGGGGTGAGGTGGAATGTCTGGGCGGCACGCTGGAACTGGTCGGCGCCTTTGCCGAACGGCTGGACGCGGCGGGGGTGTCGGTCACGCAGACCAACCGCGGCCTGAAAGTTTCCCGCAAGAACGGCCGCGTGCGCGCGGTGGATGTGATGACCGAACCCTTCCCCGGCTTTCCCACCGACCTGCAGGCGCAAATGATGGCGCTCCTTTGCACCGCCGAGGGGACTTCGGTTCTCGAAGAAAAGATTTTCGAGAACCGCTTCATGCACGCCCCCGAACTGATGCGCATGGGGGCAAAGATCGACGTGCATGGCGGAACTGCGACCGTGACCGGAGTCGAACGCCTGCGCGGCGCACCGGTTATGGCAACTGATCTGCGCGCTTCAGTCTCGCTCATCCTCGCAGGCCTTGCCGCCGAGGGCGAAACCGTGGTGTCCCGCGTCTACCACCTTGATCGCGGGTATGAGAGGGTGGAAGAAAAGCTGCGCGCCTGCGGGGCGCATATCGAGCGGATCAGCGCATGACCGATGCCAAGTTTCAGGACGGGGGTGAGGCACCCTTGCGCCTTGTCGCCACGGATGTTGAAGACCTGACGGTAATCTCAACCCTCGTGCAGGATGCCGTCTTGCCGGTGACCGAGATCAGCCACGACCCCAAGCGCCGCCGCTTTGCGCTGATGCTGAACCGCTTTCGATGGGAAGACCGCCCCCAGGCCGAAGCTGTGGGCCGCCCGTACGAACGCGTGCGGTCGGTGCTGGTCGTGGAAGACGTGCTGTCGGTGAAAAGCCATGGGTTTGACCGCAATGACAAGGACCTGGTCCTGTCGGTTCTGGCGCTGGATTTTGCCCCCGGCGCGGATGGCACCGGGCGCTTGTCCCTGACCCTTGCCGGCGATTGCGCAATTGCGCTGGAGGTTGAGGCGCTTGAGGTCCGGCTGGACGACGTCACCCGCCCCTACCGAGCGCTCTCTGGCAAGGTTCCGACCCACGACTGAAGGAGGGGTCATCTTCCTTCGAAGGAACTCGCAAAGGTTTTCGTAAACTTTTGCCACACCCCAACCGGCTTGAGGCCCCCTTCCCCCCGCGCTATCTGGGGCCAATCAGTCGAAAGGTCCTCTCCGCATGCCCGCCTTCCTCAATTCCGCCGATCCGGGCTTTGAAACCGCCTTTGCCGTTCTGCTGGGCCAAAAGCGCGAGGAGGCGGAAGATGTCGATGCGACCGTGGCAGGAATCATCGCCGATGTGCGCGCGCGGGGCGATGCGGCGGTCATTGACCTGACCGCCCGCTTTGACAAGCTGGCGCTGACGCCGGAAACGCTGGCCTTCTCACCGGCTGAAATTGCGGATGAGGTGGCCCAGGTCGGCCCCGAAGACCGCGCAGCGCTGGAACTGGCCGCAGACCGCATCCGCGCCTACCACTCCCGCCAGAAACCGCAGGATGAAAGCTGGACCGACGCCAGCGGTGCCACGCTTGGCTGGCGCTGGACGCCGGTGTCGGCGGCGGGGCTGTATGTGCCGGGCGGCACGGCGTCCTACCCGTCAAGCGTGCTGAGGAACGCCCTCCCGGCCAAGGTGGCGGGGGTGGAGCGGTTGGTCATTGTCTGCCCCACACCCGGCGGCGTGGTAAACCCGCTGGTGCTGCTGGCCGCCCAGATCGGCGGGGTGGATGTGGTCTACCGGATCGGCGGCGCGCAGGCGGTTGCGGCCCTTGCCTACGGCACCGAAACGATTCAGCCCGTCGACAAGATCACCGGCCCCGGCAACGCCTATGTCGCCGCCGCCAAACGCCGGGTCTTCGGCCGCGTCGGCATCGACATGATCGCTGGCCCGTCCGAAATCCTCGTGATCGCCGATGCCGACAACGACCCCGACTGGATCGCGCTTGACCTGCTGAGCCAGGCCGAACACGACGCAAGCGCCCAGTCCATCCTGATCACCACCGATGCCGCTTTCGGGCAAGCCGTCGCTACGGCTGTGGCCAAGCGCCTTGAAACGCTGGAGCGTCGCGCCATCGCCGGAGCCAGCTGGCGCGACAACGGCGCGATCATCACCGTGCGCGATCTGGATGAAGCCGCCAGCCTCTCAAACCGCATCGCGCCGGAACATCTGGAGATTTGCACCAGCGACCCCGACGCGCTGGCCGAAAAGATCACCCATGCCGGGGCCATCTTCCTTGGTGCCTACACGCCCGAGGCGATTGGTGACTATGTCGGCGGCCCGAACCACGTTCTGCCCACGGCACGGTCAGCACGGTTTTCCTCCGGCCTTTCCGTGCTGGATTTCATGAAGCGCACCACCCTTGCCAAGATGACCCCCGCCGCCCTGAAAGCCATCGGCCCCGCCGCCGAACGTCTGGCGATCAGCGAAAGCCTGCAGGCGCATGGCCTGTCCGTCCGGGCCCGCCTTGACCGCCTGAACGACTGACAGCTTGCGCCGCGCCCCCCGGTCGGGCATCAAAACAGGGTTCGCGCTGAAGGGCTGCCCATGAACCGCATCTGCCACATCGAGATCGACGAAAAAGGCCTCGCCCGCCCCACGCCCGAGATTGAACAGGAACGCCGCGTGGCGATCTATGATCTCTTGGAGGAGAACCTTTTCGTCCTGCCCAGGAAACCTGACCGAGAGCTTGCGCCCGGCCCCTACCGCGTCAAACTCGCCATCCGTGACGGCCGCCTTGTGTTTGATATCGCGACCGAGGACGACGAAAAGGCGGCTGAGTTCCACCTCTCCCTCGGCCCCTTCCGCCAGGTGGTGAAGGATTACTTCCAGATCTGCGAAAACTACTTTGACGCCGTGAAACGCCTGCCGCCGTCCCAGATCGAGGCGATCGACATGGCCCGTCGCGGCATCCACAACGAAGGGGCGTCAATCCTGCGCGAACGGCTTGAGGGGAAGGCCGATGTCGACACCGACACCGCGCGCCGCCTTTTCACCTTGATCTGCGTCCTGCACTGGGGCTGAGTTTGGTCGATTTTCCCCAGTCGGTCCTCTTTTGCTGCGACCACAACGCCGTCCGCTCGCCCATGGCCGAGGCGCTGATGAAGCTGATGTACGGCCAGCGCGCCTATGTGCAATCCGCCGGCGTGAAGAACGACATGGAGGTGGACGGCTTTTCCGTCGCCGTCTGTCAGGAATTGGGGATCGAGCTTTCCCGCCACCGCGCGCGCAGCTTTGAAGAGATGCAGGAATGGGGCGATGACCTGTCGCAGTTCGACCTCATCATCGCCCTCTCCCCCGCCAGCCAACGCATGGCGCTGGAACTGACCCGGTTTCACCATCTGGAGATTGAATACTGGCCGATCCTTGACCCCACAGGCCTGGGTGAAACGCGCGAGGCGAAGCTGGCCGCCTACCGCCAGACGCGCGACCAGATCAGGACACGGATGCTGGATCGGTTCGGCCCGCCGACGGAGGGGTAAGGGGCTACTTAATAGACTTTTAACTGTCCGTTCTTGTGAAGTCTACGGGCCTCATGGGTCCGACCCCGCAAGAAACGCACACTCGCTTAGCTCTAGGATCTTGCCGATTTGGTCAATCTCTGCCCAACTTGAGCTCAATGCTGTCGGGTTCATCAAAGAAACCGGCAGCGTCAAACCGGACCCTGGCCTCTTGGCCATCGAACGCCATGAGAACAGCACGATGTAATGACGTTTGAGCTGTTTGGGTCGGCTGCGATTGCAGCGAGGTTTTTTGCATGTGGGAGACGGTTGTGGCTGATGAGGATGTATACATTGGCAAATTTCCAAGCGACGGCCGTCATGTGAAAAGTGGAAAGATCGACTGGGATTCGCCAGGGTGGCGCAAAATCAAGAACCAGCAAATGCCACCTCCCGAGACTTTGCCCCTGCCGATCTACGCGGGCGAGCGGATGCAGCGGTTTGAGCGCCTTCCTCCGGCGTTCATTGCGTCGGCTTTCCTGGCCTGCCGTCCGCTCGCAGATGTTTTCCGGCAGTTCGACCTTGGCAACGGCTACGTGGTTCCTGTCCAACTCTATCGCTTTGCGAAGGTGACGCCGGAGACGCCGGAGATGGAGGTGGTGGATGTTGACTACCACTATGTGCGCCTGTCTCAGAAGAAGCAGTGCTTCCTGCCAGCCGAAAGCACCCAAGTCCGCCCTTACCGGTACGACGGCGGAGCGGACGCGCGCTGGTCTGCTTTAGACATCAAGGACAATGACATCGCGGTAAGCGCGGCGGCGCTGGAGGGGGCCGACCTCTGGCATGATCCGATTTTGCCCTCGGAACTGTTCCTCAAAGGGCATGTCATGAAGACGCTCACGAAGGCCGGGTATGGCAAAGTCTATCGCTACATCAAATGCCGGATTCTTCCCGATCAATGATTTCACAAGCCAGCGTAGGGCGGGTGCCGACCCACTGCCCTCACTCCGCCGCCACCCCCACCTGCCCCGCCAATATCTCCGGCAGCGCCCTTTCGATCCACCCCACCAGCGCCACGACATGGGCCGCAGCCTCTCGGCCCAACCCCGTCAGCTCATACTCCACATGCGGCGGCACCACCGGGTGTGCGGTGCGCAGGACGAACCCGTCCGCCTCCAGGTCCTTCAAGGTCTGGGAAAGCATCCGCTCGCTGACGCCGCCGACCTTGCGGCGCAACTCGGCAAAGCGGTGCGGGCCGGTCGCAAGGGCTACCATCACCAGCGTGCCC
>JANPJU010000159.1:0-13202 GCA_031425675.1 Paracoccaceae bacterium
AAAATTCTGGAGAGCTTCCGCAAGCCAAGATTGCAGGATGATCTGCCGGGCCGCCAGAACCGCTGACCCGCTTGAAAGAAGAAGGCGAAACATGACCCTGTCCCATTCGATGCTCGCGGTTGAAATTTCCACCCCCGGCGGACCGGATGTCTTGCAGCCCTGTACCGTCCCGGTTCCGGTTCCGGGTCACGGGCAGATCATCATCCGCATCGCCTATGCCGGGGTGAACCGGCCTGACGCACTGCAACGCTCCGGGGCCTATGCGCCGCCGCCAGCGGCCTCACCCCTGCCGGGTTTGGAATGTTCGGGTACAGTGGTCGAGGTTGGTCCCGGTGTCAGTCGCTGGCAAATCGGCGATCAGGTCTGCGCCTTGCTGCCGGGTGGGGGGTACGCTGAATATGCCGTGACGCACGAAGCCCACGCCCTGCCCATTCCGCCGGGCCTTGGCTTGCGCGAAGCGGCCTGCCTGCCGGAAACCTGTTTTACCGTCTGGTCCAACGTGGTGCTGCGCGGGGGTCTCAAGGCGGGGGAGCGGTTTTTGGTCCATGGTGGGACGAGCGGGATCGGCACCACCGCCATTCAGATCGCTGCGGCCCTGGGTGCGCGCGTCTTTGCGACGGCCGGGTCGGACGAAAAATGCGAGACCTGCCGCGATCTTGGCGCAGAAGTGGCGGTCAACTATCGCTCTGATGATTTCGTGCCCGTCTTGCAGGGCGCTGGCGGGGCGAACCTGATCCTCGACATGGTCGGTGGCCCGTATATCGAGAGGAACATCAAGGCCTTGGCCGATGACGGGCGCCTTGTGCAGATCGCCTTCCTGCAAGGGCCGAAGGTCGCGCTGAACCTGGCTGAGGTGATGACTCGGCGGCTGACCTTCACCGGGTCAACGCTGCGCCCACAGTCTGACCTGGCCAAGGCCCGCATCGCGCGGGAGGTGGAAACCCACGTCTGGCCGATGATTGCCAGCGGGGCCTTTGGCGTGGTCATGGACAGTGAGTTTCCCCTGATCGAAGCCACAGCCGCCCATTGGCGGATTGAGGCTGGGGGCCACGTTGGCAAGATTGTCCTGAAGGTAGAGGCCTAGCGCACCCGCGCGGGCACCAGTCCGGCGCAAGCTTGTCTTGCGCCGGATTAATGCTGTCTTCACGGATTGACGGTTCTTTCACGCGCAACCCTTGGGCGGGTTTGGTAAACCAATGTCAGGCGGGATCAACAGTTTGATCCAGGACTAAGCCGCCCCGCAGTTCCCCAGCTGCACCGGCACCGGACATTTTATCAAATCCCTTTTCCCAGGTTCCCCAAGAACGTGATTTGTATAGTGGTCCCGCCTACCTTCCTTCAGCGCACAGGTTCCAGCACGGCATCCGACAGGCGGCAATCGCGGATGACATCCGCGCCGCAGGTGCGCGGGGCCAGATCGCGCGTCAAACAGATGCGCGCCTCCTGAATCAGACCGTCCTTGCAGGTGATGGTGATCTGGTCGCGTTGCAGGCCGGGATTGGCTTCAAGAAACGCGTCTTCGATCACACTGGCGGGTAAGGTCAAAGGCTGGCCGATCAGCGCGAAAAGATCTGGAATCGCAATGCTGTCATAGGCTTGCCGGGCCGCACTGTAGTATTCGGGTGCTGAAAGGCCAGAACAGCGTCCATGCTTTTTCCACTGGTAGAACGCCAGCCCAGACCCGCCCATCACATCTGCCAAACCAGCGGTTTCCGTGCGGGTGGGGTCACGTTCCCCGGTCCGGCAAAACGAGGGCCAACCGTCCTCATACTGCGGCCAAAGCCCGTGCAGGATGAAGGTCAGACCACGCCCGGCATCGCATTGCGGATCGTCGCGGGCATCCCCCTCCAGCGCGCACCAGGCCGCGGACCAGGACATCGACATAACGTAATAGTCGAACTCGCCTGCCCGCTCACCCTCGGCCGGTGCGGCGGTGGCCCAGAACAAAGCCGCGAGAGTCACCCATATCCGGCGCATTTTCGCTTTTCCTTCCGACCGCAAGGGCCTATACGGCGTTTGAATTCCCTGAAAACTGGAACTCGCGGGTCCGCCCGCCGCCGTTTTCCCGGCCCGGGAGAGATTTGTAAAGGAGAGATCCGATGTCGATGTCAAAGCCGCTCATGGCCAAGGCCACTGCCGTCTGGCTGGTGGACAACACGACCCTCAGCTTTGCCCAGGTGGCCGATTTCTGCGACCTGCATGAGCTTGAGGTGCAGGGCATTGCCGATGGTGACGTGGCCGGTGGCGTGAAGGGTTTTGATCCCATCGCCAACAACCAGCTTGACGCCGTTGAGATTGATCGTGCGCAGGCTGACCCGATCTACCGGATGAAGCTGAAGTTCAACGCCGCCGCTGTGGGCGAGGAAAAGCGCCGTGGCCCGCGCTACACGCCCTTGTCCAAGCGTCAGGACCGTCCGGCCGCGATCTACTGGCTGGTGAAGTTCCACCCCGAATTGTCGGATGGTGCGATTGGCAAGCTGGTGGGTACGACCAAGCCCACGATCATGTCGATCCGTGAGCGCAGCCACTGGAACATCTCCAATATCCAGCCGATAGACCCGGTCGCGCTTGGCCTGTGCAAGCAGTCGGAACTGGACACCGCTGTGCAGGCCGCGGCCCGCAAGAAGGCGGCGGATGGCGTGGTGATGTCGGACGACGAACGCCGCAAACTGGTGTCGACCGAACAGTCGCTGGGCATGGACCCCGCGCCGAAAGTCCCCTCGGGGCTTGAGGTGTTTGGCGAGGATGAAAAGGACGATACCCCCGCCGGTGATTTCTCGGACGCAGAAAGCTTCTTCAACCTGCCTGCGGGCGGTGATGACGACGACGAGGAAGAAGAGAACAAGGGCCGCCGCCGCTAACGAGAAACAGTCCTGACGGGGCAGCGCGCCGCTGGGACACTGTAAATTGAAATTGGGGTCAGGGCCGGCAAAGCCCCGGCCCTGTTTCAGTTTCGGATCGTGCAGTCACGCCTGACTATTTGCCCATGCCCGCCGTCTCGGACCCGCCCCGCGTCAGGTAGTAGGCAATCAGGATCGGGAAAAAGGTCGCGGCAAAGACCACGATGGCAACCACGTTGGTCACCGGTCGCTGCCGGGGGCGGACCAGTTCGTTCAGCATCCAGATCGGCAGGGTGGATTGCTGGCCTGCGGTGAAGGTGGTCACGATCACTTCATCAAACGACAGGGCGAAGGCCAGCATGCCGCCTGCCAGCAGGGCGGAGCCAAGGTTGGGCAGCAAGATGTAGCGGAAGGTCTGGAAAGCGTTGGCACCAAGGTCGGCAGACGCCTCCATGATCCCGCCGGACAGACGGCGCATCCGGGCGACGGCGTTGTTGTAGACGATGACGATGCAGAAGGTCGCGTGGCCAAGGACGATGGTCCAGGTGCTGAAGGGTATGTCCATGATCCCGAAGGCCGACCGCAGCGACATGCCGGTGATGACCCCCGGCAGGGCGATGGGCAGCAGGATCAGCAGGCTGATCTGATCGCGCCCGAAGAACCGGGCCCTTGCCATGGCGGCGGCGACCAGGGTGCCAAGGATCATCGCCAGCGCGGTCGAGATCGCGGCGACCTTGAGGGAAAGGGTGAGGGGCGGCCAGATATCCTCACGGTTCCAGGCGACGGCGAACCACTGGGTGGTCAGGCCGCGGGGCGGGAACTGGTAGGTGCGTTCCTCGGTCGTGAAGGCGTAGAGGAAGATCAGCAGGATCGGCAGGTGCAGGAACAAAAGCCCGCCGATGGCGGCGGCCTTCAATCCCCAGGAGGCGTCAGAGCGCATCGAAGGCCCCCGCGCGTTTGGCAAGGGTCAGGTAGATCAGCATGATCAGGATCGGGACCACGGCAAAGGCAGCGGCAAGGGGGATGTTCCCGGCGGTGCCTTGCAACTGATAGACCGCAAGCCCGATGAAGCGGGAACTGTCGCCCACGATCTGGGGAATGATGTAATCACCAAGGGTCAGCGAAAAGGTGAAGATTGACCCCGCGATGACGCCTGGCAGGGCCAGCGGCAGGATCACCGTGCGGAAGGTCTGCGCGCGGGTGGCGCCAAGGTCGGCGGAGGCTTCGAGCATGGAATTCGGCACGCGTTCAAGGGCCGCCTGCATCGGCAGGATCATGTAGGGCAGCCAGATGTAGACGAAAACCAGGTAGGTCCCGAAGGGCGAGGTTGAGAGCGACGACCCCTCCAGCCCCGGGATCTGCAGGATGCCGGTGATGACAAAGCTGGTGCCGGTGCCTTCGGCGGCCCAGCCGATGATGCCCTCTTTTGCCAGGATCAGCTTCCAGGCGTAGACCTTCACCAGATAGCTGGACCACAAGGGCAGCATGACGCCAAGATAGAACGCCGCTTTCCACGCGCCCTTGGCATAGCGGGCGGCATAGTAGGCGATGGGGAAGGCAAGGATGGCGCAGGTCAGGGTCACGACGCTGGCCATGACCACAGTGCGCAGGATGATGTCGAGGTTCTGGGGGCGAAACAGCTCAACGTAGGTCTTGAAGGTTAACTCTTCCTTCACCACGCCCGAGAACTCGTCGATCGAGTAGAAGGACTGAAGGAGAAGGGCAGCGAGAGAGCCAAGGTAGACGACGCCCAGCCACAGAAGCGGCGGGGTGATGAGGAGGAGAAGAAGAAGGCCGGGACGGCGCCAGAAAAGACCCGTCAGCCGATCAGCGATGCCGCGCGGGGGCAGGATTGCCGTCATGCGCGCGCCCTTCGGCACCAAAAATCCTTGAAGGAAGGATTCTGTGCGCCTTTTTCTGCAGCATAACGTGGGGGCAGTATGGCGGAGCCTCCGGCGGGGATATTTGTGGACAGAAAATGCGCAGAGGGCAGGTTCATTTTCTGTCTGAAAATATCCCCGGGGTGAGCGCCGCAAGGCGCGAGGGGGCGGCGCCCCCTGGGACGGTGGCGCAAGGCGGGACGGGGGATCATGCGCCCCCCATCAGGTGAAGGGCGGCTGGGTCGAAGGCGATTGCCGTCGTCTCGCCTTCGGCAGGGACGGCTTGGCCTGTGGGGACCATGGCGGCAAGGTCTGTGCCTTGGGCGTCGATCACCACACGGGTGCCAGACCCAAGATAGCGCAGGGCGGTGACGCGGCCGGTCACGGGGCCGCTCGCGGCAAGGCGGGTCGCCTCGGGGCGCAGGCTGGCCCATTGTTCGGGGCCGCCCAGTGCGCGGGTCAACGCAGGCGGCAGGACGTTGGACGACCCGACGAAATCGGCCACGAAGCAGGTGGCGGGGCGGTCGTAGATGTCTTGCGGGGTGCCGATCTGGGCAATCTTCCCCTCGTTGAAGACGGCCAGATGGTCGGCCATCGACAGCGCCTCATGCTGGTCGTGGGTGACGAAGACGAAGGTCAGGCCAAGGCGGCTTTGCAGCGCCTTCAACTCATCCTGCATCGCCTCGCGCAGTTTCAGGTCAAGGGCGCCGAGGGGTTCATCGAGCAGCAGCACGCGGGGTTCGTTGACCAGCGCACGGGCGAGTGCGACGCGCTGGCGCTGGCCGCCGGAAAGCTGCGCGGGTTTGCGGTCGCCGTAGTCGGCGAGTTTGACCAAGGCCAGCATTTCATCGGCGCGGGAATAGCGGGCGGCGCGGCCCATGCCCTTGACCATCAGCCCGTAGGCCACGTTGTCGCGCACGTTGAGGTGCGGGAACAGGGCGTAGTCCTGAAAGACCGTGTTCACGTTGCGCAAATGGGGGGGCGTGTCCGACACGTCCTGCCCGAAGATGCGGATCTGGCCGCTGGTGGGTTTCTCGAACCCCGAGATCAGCCGCAGGCAGGTGGTCTTGCCCGAGCCGGAGGGGCCAAGCATCGCGAAGAACGACCCTTCGGCAATGGTCAGATCGACACCGTCCACCGCCTTGACCGGGGCCGAAGCGGGGCCGAAATGGCGGGTGACATGGGCGAATTCGACGGCTGCGGTCATGGGACTCATCTGGTTGCGAGGGAAACCCCCTCTCCCGGCCCTTCCCCGATCAGGGTTAGGGGGCGCGAGATGGACAGGTCCGGCTTGGGGACGCGCGGTTGATGACAGAGCCCCTCCCCCCTGACAGGGGGAGGGTAAGGGGGGCGTTTACCGCCCGCCGATCACGCCGATATAGTCGCTGACCCAGCGGTAATAGGGCACGCAGGCGCCTTCGCCCTGGGAGCAGTTCGACACCGGGGTGGTCCAGAAGCGGATCTTTTCAAAGTCATCCATGCCGTTCGCCGCACAGGTTTCCGCGGTGGACATGCCGCGACCATCGGTGCAAGCGGCGGGCACTGCCGGGTTGGCACCAAACCAGACCGCAAGGTCGGCCTGCAGGTTCGAGGCCAGCGAATGTTCCATCCACATATAAGCGCAGTTGGGGTTCGCGGCATCGACATGCATCATCGTGGTGTCGGCCCAGCCGGTGGCGCCTTCCTGCGGGATTACGCTGGCAATCGGCTGGCTGTCGGACTGCAGCAGGTTGCGCTGGAACGGCCAGGACCCCGAGGCGACCACGCCCTCGTTCTTGAAGTCGTCGATCTGGATGAAGGCATCATGCCAGTAGCGGCTGACCAGCTTGCGCTGGACGCGGAGGAGGTCAAGCGCTGCCTTGTACTGGTCTTCGTTCAACTCATAGGGTGAGGTGATGCCCAGTTCCGGCTTGTGGAACATCAGATATTGCGCGGCGTCGGCGATGTGGATCGGGCCATCATAGGCCTGCACGCGGCCCTTGTTCGGCTGGCCATCCGGCAGGTTCATTTCCTCGAACACCACGTTCCACGAGGTTGGCGGTTCCTTGAACACCTCGGTGTTGTACATCAGCACGTTCGGCCCCCACATGTAGGGTACGCCGTAATGCACACCGTCGACAGTGTGCCACGGCGCGTCTTTCAGGCGATCATCCACCGTGGACCATGAGGGGATCAGGTCGGTGTTGATCGACTGGACCCGGTCGCCAGCAATCAGACGCAAGCTTGCATCGCCCGAGGCGGTGACAAGGTCAAAGCCGCCTTCGTTCATCAGAGCGACCATTTCATCCGAGGTGTTGGCCGTCTTGACATTGACCTTGCAGCCCGACGCTGCTTCGAACTTGGTGACCCAGTCGAATTCGGCCATCGTCTCGCCCCGCTCGATATAGCCGGCCCAGGCAACGATGTTCACCTGGCCCTCACCTGCGCCAACGGCGGTGACCTGGGCCAGGACGGGCGAAAGTCCGGTCAGGGCGCAAAGCGCCGTGGTGCCGAGAAGTTTGATTGATTGCATTGCAGTCTCCCTTTTGGTTGGCCGTCAGATGGGGCGGCGTGCCGGTGTTCCGGTCATTGGGACAGGCTATGCAACTTCACGGAAATCGCAATTGCAAATCGCGGGCACTGGGGCGCTGAAATCGGTCCGCGCAACGTGTGTGTTTGCTGCACAGAACCGGGCACCGGGGTTTGATCCCCTTGATCTGCTTAAGCCCGAAAGCGCAGTCCTAAGGCCTTTGCAAAGCGGCAAGTTTCACCAGCAGGCGTTGCATCAACCTGCCACGGATGCTGGCCTTGGGCGTCCTGCCCGTTGACGGTGCTAATGTCCGCATCCGTTTGATCGGGTGCTTGCCGATCTTCTCCTGTGCCAGAATTTGATCGACGGCGCTGCGCAGACGTTTCAGGCGGTCGGCGTCGTGCAGAAACAGTGTTTCTGCCGGCGCTTTCTGCATCCATTCCGGCGGAGGCGCGCCGTCGATCTTGTCGATATCAAGGTTGGACAACTGCACTTGGCCCGTGTCGACCAGCCAGCGGATGCCGGTGGCTGACCGCAAGGCCGCCTGGGCCACTTCGGGAAGCAGGGTCAGCGGTTGCTCGGGCGGGTCGCTTCTGTCAAGTGCTTCAAGGTGGCCAACCAGTCTGGAGACCTGACAAGCTGCTTCGTAGGTTCCTCCTAGCTCGGCACGCATTTGGACCATCAGAACCAGGGCTTCAGCCGACAGACCGACATTCGTCTGGATGCGCGGCAGGTCTGACGGCTGGACCCACGGCGCAAGAAAACGGGTGGCGAAGTCTTCGATCACGTCGCCTCCATGCAGTGACTGGCGATCAAAGGCCACAATCTGAGGGCGGCGCGAAAACGCAGCCTCGGTGTCTAGGATCGACGCTTTTATCCCCCCGCCTAACGGCAGGCAGGGACCGTTTCGGTGCTTCAGCCATTGCTGCAACTGCGACCGGAAATGGTCAACCGGGTGCCGGATATAGACAACAGGGGTGATGTCGGTGGAGAATTCTGCCAGATGCGCACCCAGCTTGGCTCTGGTCGCACTTACATTGTCGTTGATCAGATACTCACTGGACAGAACCAAAAGCTCAGGCCGGGAACGTTCGATTTCGACGCAGGTTTTGGCCCAGACGGATTTCGCCTTTCGGACGGTGCCATCAATGCCGCCGAGCCGCTCATGGGTCCAGGGCGGCAGCACTTTCTGGTCGCCATAAAGCGCCAAAAGCAGGTGGTGGGCGACCCCGTCGCAAAAACCCGGATACAGGACTTTGGCTGCGCTCAGGCTGCCGGACGCCGCGTGAAGCGATTCCTGCAAGGCGGTGGTCCCGGTCTTGCCTTGGCCCATATGGATGATGATCTTCAAGCGGCACCGGTGTTCGGGGGCAATACGGGCACAAAGTTCAGAACAGAAGCCAGACCTGCGGCCTTTCAGCTGAGCGGACAACCTTGATCCGCCTTGGGGAGATTGACCGAATCCGGCCATTTGAGCGTGCAACCTTGCAATCTGAACTACTGATGATCGACTTGCAGGCCATTCGCAAGGATTTGCCATCCCGCCTAAGCTGCGGTCCACTGGGCGGTTTCCAGCGCGATCCAGCCGGTGGGAAGGGCCGGGGGTGGCGCGCTGTCGTCTTGCCAGAACTGCAGGCGGACATGGTCGGCCATGGCAGGGTCATCAGCCAAGGCAACCACGGTCCAGACCAGATGAAAGCCGTCTTGCAACAGACCCTCGGCGTAAAAGGTCATCTCTTCGGATTCCAGCGTCTCGCTGGGCGATTGCGGCCAGCCATCCGCGCCGCCCCAGAACACCAGCGCCTCAATCTCGGGGTGCTTGCGGGCAAGGGTGGTCAGCGGGGCAAGGAAAAGCTCGATCGGGGTGGGATCAGGTTTGCGCGGGGGCACGGGATCGGTCCTTTGGATGGGGCGGCCGGGGCGGGAAGTCAGCGTCGGGTCATCGCGATACGGATCAGCGCACGTTCCATCACCGCCATACCCGGCGCGCGGCTGGCAGAGCGCAGGGTCAGGTCAGTCTCCAGCAGCAGCGCCACGGCGGTTTCCAGCGCGCGGCTGCCCCATTGGCCCGCCTGACGGCCCATGGCGTCCTTTTGTTTGAAGTTCACCCGCGCGGATCGGATGCCGACGGACGCACCGGCAGGGTCGGTCGCGGCGGCGTGCAGGATGCGGAAGTGGCGCAGGGCAGCGATGCAGATGGTGACGGGAAGCGTCCCTTGCCCCTCCAGCCGGCGAAAGAAAGGGCCGATTGCATCGGTCCGCGCCTCGGCCACGGCGGAAATCAGGTCATCCACCTCGGCCTCGATCGTGGCGGGGGCCATGGCGGCAATGTCGGCGGGGGTCAGGGGCGCGGCATCGCCCCATTTGTAAAGCGCGATCTTTTCCAGCGTCTGGCGAAAATCGCCGGGGTCCAGCGCGCGGGCCAGGGTGGTGAGGTCGGTCATGGCCTCACGCTCGATGTTTGTCAGGCCCGCCTTTTGCAAAGCAGCCTCAATTTCCTCATGCCCCGGCGGTTCGTCGTACAGGCCGATGCAGATGGCGGTGGCGTGCTTGTCAAACAGCGTCTTCAGCGCGGATTTTCCGGTCAGGTTGCCGCCGGTGACTACGATATGCGCATCACCCGGACGCCAGGCCTTCAGCGCGATGGCGATGGTGTCGGTCAGACCGTCGGTCGCATCTTCCAGAAACGCCACGCGCTGGCCGGGGAAAAAGCCCACGGCCTTGATCGCGTCCAAGAGCAGGCTGCCATCCTTGCGCAGATCGCCGCCCGACATGCGGGTCAGGCGCATCTCACCTTCGCCTTCCGGGCCGATCAGCGCGGCAATCGCCTCTTGCCGTTTCAGTGCCACGCGCATCGCATCGGCGCCAAAGATCAAAAGGCCCGCGCGCCCCGGATCGGGCCTGGCGCAGTAGCGGCTGGCCTCAGCCCCTTTCAGGATCATGGCAGGCTGGCGGAAACCGCGATCAGGCGGGCGGTGATCTGATCGGCAAGAATGCGCATCAGGCGGAAGGCGGCGTCTTCTTCGGCGGCCAGCCCGGCCACGGTAGAGCCTGTCGCGGAATAGGCGGTGAAACTTTGCACCCGCCCCCCGGCAAGCCGGGTGCCGGTGGCCTGGTCTGACAGGGTGTAGTCGATCACGCCTTTCAGGTTGTAGCGCGTGATCTCGTTTTCTGTGGTGATGCCCACACCGACGGCTTCGGTGGTGATCGTATAGGCCAGATCAAAGCGGTAGTTTTCGGGGCGGCCCAGGCGTTCTTCCAGCCGTTCGACCAGATCGAAGCCGTTCTTGTCGGTTGGATCCTGCGCCCGGACCGTGCCCAGCAGCGCCGTCGCCGGGCCGCCGGGTGCATAGGCGGGCGTGAAGCCGCAGGCGGCAAGGGCCAGCGGCAGGAAAAGGAGGGCCCGGCGGTTAAACGACGACATTGATGATGCGCCCCGGCACGACGATGATCTTCTTCACCGGCTGCCCGGCAAGGAACTTGATCACATCCTCATCCGCCAGCGCCAGCTTTTCAACTTCGGCTGCGGGCATATCCTTCGGCACGCTGATTTCCGCCCGCCGCTTTCCGTTGATCTGGATCGGCAGGGTGACGGTATCGTCTATCAACAATGCGGGGTCCGCCGATGGCCAGGGGGCCTGGGCGCACAAGCCAGCGCCGCCCTGATAGGTCCAGATCGATTCCGCGATATGCGGGGTCATCGGGGACATCAGCTTCGCCAGCGTGCGGATCGCCTCTTTCATCGGCTGGGTTGAGGCGTTGGCCTTGGCGATGGTGTTGGTGAAGGCGTAAAGCGCTGCGATGGCCTTGTTGAAGGCAAAGCCTTCGATGCCCTTGGTCACTTCATCCATGGCGCGGGCGGTGGCCCTTGCCAACGCCTCGTCACCGTCGCCCTTGTGATCGGCGGGCATGTCGCCGATGCGGCTGCACAGCGCCCAGACGCGGCTCAGGTGTTTGAACGCGGCTTCCGCGCCTGAGGATGTCCATTCCACATCGCGTTCGGGTGGTGAGTCCGACATCACAAACCAGCGCGCGGTATCGGCCCCGAAGGCCGCGATGATGTTCATCGGGTCAACAACATTCTTCTTCGATTTCGACATCTTGGCCGAGGGGATCACCTCAACCAGCAACCCTTCGTCGCTGAGCGCGCGAATAAAGGCATCCACGTCGTCGATCATGTCCAGGGGCGGCGGCACATTTCCCGGCACCACGATCCGCCGGTCGGCCACGTTGAAGACGGTCACATCTTCGGGCAGGTGATAGACCGGGCGGCCTTGGGCGTCGGTGGTCTTGTAGATCTCATGCGTCACCATGCCTTGGGTGAACAGCGCATTGAACGGCTCAATGGCTTTCGCGGGCAGGTGGCCGGTCTTGTGCATCGCGCGGGCAAAGAAGCGGGAATACAGCAGGTGCAGGATCGCGTGTTCGACCCCGCCAATATACTGGTCGACGTTCATCCAGTAGTTGGCGTCGTCCAGCACCGTCGGCGTCGTCGCGCGGGGGGCGGTGAAGCGGGCGTAGTACCAGCTGCTGTCCACGAACGTATCCATCGTGTCCGTCTCACGCCGCGCCGCAGCCCCGCATTTCGGGCAGATGCAGTCGCGCCAGGTGGGGTGGCGGTCAAGGGGGTTACCGGGGATGTCGAAGCTGACATCATAGGGCAGCTCGATCGGCAGGTTCGCCTTCGCCTCGGGCACCACACCGCAGGTGGCGCAGTGGATCACCGGGATCGGGCAGCCCCAGTAACGCTGGCGGCTGACACCCCAGTCGCGCAGGCGGAACTTGGTGACGCCCTTGCCATAGCCATTGGCCTCGGCATGGGCGATGGCGGTGGCGACACCCTCCTCACCGGTTTGCTGATCCGACCCCGCAAAGCCACGGATATAGCGGACCTTTTCCGACTTCATCGGAACATAAGCCTCGGTCAACGCCTCATCCATGCCATCGGCCAGGAACACCGGTTTGATCGGCAGGCCGTATTTCCGGGCAAAGTCAAAGTCGCGCTGGTCATGCGCCGGGCAGCCGAAGATCGCCCCGGTGCCGTAATCCATCAGGATGAAGTTGGCGATCCAGACCGGCAATTCCCACGCCGGATCAAGCGGATGCTTCACGCGGATGCCGGTGTCAAAGCCGATCTTCTCGGCCGTCTCCAACGCCTCGGCGGTGGTTCCGCCCTTGCGCGCCTCGGCCAGAAACGCCGCGACCTTGGGATCCGCTTCCAGCACCTTTGCCAGCGGGTGATCAGGCGAGATCGCCGCAAACGACGCGCCCATCAGGGTGTCGGGGCGGGTGGTATAAACCTCCAGCGTGTCAAATCCCGCGGGCGCCCCCACCGTCGCAAACCCGAACTGCAGGCCGCGCGATTTGCCGATCCAGTTCGCCTGCATCAGGCGCACCTTCTCCGGCCAGTTGGTCAGGCCATCAAGCGCGCCCAGCAGCTCATCCGAATAATCGCTGATCTTGAAGAACCACTGCGTCAGTTCCCGCCGTTCGACCGCAGCACCAGACCGCCAGCCCTTGCCGTCGATCACCTGCTCGTTCGCAAGCACGGTCATGTCGACAGGGTCCCAGTTCACGACCGCCGCCTTGCGGTAAACCAGCCCGGCTTCCATCATGTCGATGAACATCGCCTGCTGCCGGCCGTAATACTCCGGATCACAGGTCGCCAACTCCCGCGACCAGTCGATGCTCAACCCCAACGGCTTCATCTGCGCCTTCATGTCGGCGATGTTGCCGTAGGTCCAGTCCTTGGGATGGCCCCCCCGCTCCATCGCGGCGTTCTCAGCCGGCATCCCGAAGGCGTCCCAGCCCATCGGGTGCAAGACGGCATAGCCCTGCGCCAGCTTGGTCCGCGCCACCACATCGCCCATCGTGTAGTTGCGCACATGCCCCATGTGGATGCGGCCCGACGGATAGGGGAACATCTCCAGCACATAATACTTGGGCTTTGAGGTGTCTGCCTTGGCGGTAAAG
>JANPJU010000160.1:0-5213 GCA_031425675.1 Paracoccaceae bacterium
TGAATGCACCACCAGACCTGCTTCAGCCGCCTCACCCACCACCACTTCACCGCCCAACGCCCGCAGCGCCGCCACCAACGCCTCCAGCGCCATACGGGGCGAGATCCGGGCTGACAACGTGTCCTCAACCAGCCAACCCGAAGGCGAAATCGGCTCCCACGCCGCCCCGGTCACCGGCACCACGCGCCAGTCCGCATGGCCCTGCCACAGCCCCTCAGCCTCAAGCCCCCGCCGCCGTGCCGCCTCAACCCCCCGCTCATCCGCCAAGGGCTGCAAGCGCCCCACACGGCCATAGCCCGACGATAGGCCGGAGGTCGCTTCAACCCCCGCCCACCAGCCCGCTGCCATCAGCAGGCTCTCCAGTTGAAACGCCTTTTTCGGGTTCCACGCTTCGGGCACATGCGGCGACAGGGCGCCCACGACGCCGCCCGATGATCCGGCACCAATCCCGAGCGTCTCGATCACCCGCACCCGCGCGCCGCGCTGCGCGCAGGCCCAGGCGACCGACAACCCGAAGATCCCCGCCCCGCGCACGGTTATGTCCACACTTGCCATTCGCCCGCCCCGCACCCATCAACAGGCGCAAAGGATTACTTCCGATGCCGCAAGCAAACCACCCCGAACTCGCCCCACCCGAACTTGATTGGCGCGACGATATGATCCCCGTCTCGCGCCAATTCGATGACCCCTACTTTTCGCTGGGCGGCGGCCTTGCTGAAACCCGTCATGTGTTCCTCGCGGGCAACCATCTGCCCGACCGTTTCCGCGATGGCTTCCAGATCGCCGAGCTTGGCTTTGGCACTGGCTTGAACCTTATGGCCACCCTGCTGGCGCACCAAGGCGAAGGCCATCTGCGCTATACCAGCTTTGAGGCCTTCCCCCTGCCCGCCACAGACATCGCCCGCGCGCTGCAAGCCTTCCCGGAAACCGCCCCTGTGGCCGAACCTTTCCTGACCCAGTGGACCAAGGGCGCCCACACCTTGCGCTTTCCCAACCTCACCGCCGAAATCATCATCGGCGACGCCCGCGCAACCCTCCCCCTCTGGCAAGGCCATGCCGACGCCTGGTTTCTTGATGGCTTTTCACCTGCGAAAAACCCCGAACTATGGTCACCAGACCTGATGGCCGAGGTTGCCCGCCACACCGCCCCCGGCGGCACCTTTGCCACCTACACGGCGGCGGGGCATGTCCGGCAAAGCCTGGCCCAAGCGGGTTTCACTGTCACCCGCCAACCCGGCTTTGGCCGCAAACGGCACATGACCATCGGGCAACTTTGACCTCAACAAGGGTCACTGGGGCCAAACCCCACCCAGCATCTCGCGCAGCGCCTCCAGCGCTGGCCCCGCATCCTCACACCCCGGCCCGATCTTCACAGCCACCGAGGACGCAAACCCGAAGGCAACCGCCAGTTCCGGGCGCAGCGCGACTTCAAACCCCTTTGGCCCGACCGTCACCCCCGCCACCGCATCCTCGGCGCCAAAGGCTTCGTCATTGACCTCAAACCAGACCGGCCCACCGGCCAAAGGCTGGCGGAACAGGACATAGCCCTCGTCCTCCTCTTCGCCCTCGGCGAAGCCTACGAAGAGGAACCCCTCATCCTCGACCACCGACCCATAGGCCGCCTTTACGGTGATATCAGCCATGCCGCTTGCCCCTCAGGTCCACTTGGCCACCGGAGGCAAGCTCATCAGCACGGCATTTGCGTCATGGCCCGTCTCAAGCCCGAACTTGGTGCCCCGGTCGTAGACAAGGTTGTATTCGGCATAAAGTCCCCGGTGGATCAGCTGCGCCTCTTTGTCAGCCTCGGTCCAGACGGTGCCAAGGCGGCGTTCGATCAGGGGCAGGAATGCGGGCAGAAAGGCGCTGCCCACGTCTTGGGTAAAGGCGAAATCAGCCTCCCAATCGCCGGTGTTCAGATCATCATAGAAGATGCCGCCCACACCCCGTGCCCGGCCCCGGTGGGGGACAAAGAAGTATTCGTCGGCCCAGGCCTTGAAACGGGTGTAGTAGTCGGGCCCGTGCGCATCACAGGCGCGCTGCATTTCGGCGTGGAAATGCGCGGTATCCTCGGCATATTCCAGCGCCGGGTTCAGGTCTGACCCACCGCCGAACCAGGCGGCACCGGGTGTCCAGAACATCCGGGTGTTCATGTGCACCGCTGGCGCATGCGGGTTTTGCATATGCGCCACCAGGGAAATCCCGCTGGCCCAGAACCGGGGGTCTTCCGCCATCCCCGGAACCCCGCGCGCGGCCATCGCCTTTTGCGCGCGTTCACCCAGAACGCCATGCACCTGCGACCAGTTCACGCCGACCTTTTCGAACACGTTTCCACCACGCATCACGCTCATGATGCCGCCACCGCCATCGGCGCGGGTGGTGGGGGTGACTTCAAACCGGCCAGCGTTTCCATCGCTGAACCGGTCCTCCAGATCTTCAAACGCCGCGACGATCCGGCCCCGCAAGCTACGAAACCATTCGGCCGCACGCGCCTTGCGGCTGTCAAAGGGATCGGTCATCTTGTTGTCTCCATCTTCTGACAGCGCCGGTTTTCATGCGCATGCCTAGCACCCCTTGCCGCCGCTTTCCAAGACCTTGAGGGAGCAACCGATGAAACGCCTCGCCCTTGTCGCCAATAGCCTTGCATTGGTCGCCCTGCTTGCCGCCTGCGGCACCCCGCAGGAACAATGCATCAACCGCAACACGCGCGACTTGCAGGTCGTGGACCGCTTGATTGCCGAGACAAAGGGCAATCTGGACCGTGGCTTTGCACTGGAAACGGTGACCCGGTATGAAGATTACTGGGCCACCTGTCAGGATGCGACGGTCGTGGATGGCCAGACGGTCTATCAACCCCGGCTTTGCCTGAAGGAGCGGAGCTATACGGAAGAGCGGTCCAAGGCCATCGATCTTGCGGATGAGGCGCGCAAGCTGGAGGGGTTGAAGACCAAGCGCAATGACCTCGCGCGTCAAGCCAAAGCGGTGATCGCGCAGTGCAAGGTCGAATACCCGGAATGATCCCGAACGCAATCAATGCGCGGGCGCTGGCACCGCGTCCAGGATGCTGCGCCCACCGTCCACCGCAATCACCTGACCGGTGATGAAACTGGACGCGTCCGATGCCAGAAACTGCACCGTTTCGGCCAGTTCCACCGGAGCGGCGATGCGTTTCAGCGGCGTCGCCTCGGCAATCTCGTCGCGGTAGGCGGGGTTGTCCTTCAAGGCGGCCTGCAAGCTGGCGCTCATCACTGACCCGAAGGCCACGGCGTTGACGCGGATGCCCTTGGATGCCAGCCCCACGGCCAGTGATCGCGTCATCTGGTCCATCGCCGCCGCCGCCATCGAATAGCCCAGCAATTCCGGCCGCGTCGTCTGCGCGGTGATGGATGAGATGTTGATGATCGTCCCCACCATAGCGCCCGGTTCCGCCTCGGTCCGGGCGGCGTGCTGGATCATCCTCTTGGCCGTCATTTGCGACATCCGAAGCGCGGTCAGCACGTTCTGGCGCCACAGGTCCTCAACCCCGTCTCCCTCGGGCGACAGGATGTCCGACACCACCATCTTGCGGTTGGCGTTCACCAGAATATCCACCCGGTCAAAGGCATCAATCGTGGCGCTCAACAGGTTGGCGATGGTCAGCTTTTCGGTAAGGTCACCCGCGAACATGCGGATCGGCCCTTCGGCGCGGGCTTCTTCGCCCACCTCATCCTCAAGCCGGTCTTCATCAATGTCGGCGAACATCACGTTCGCGCCCTTGTCCACAAGGTGGCGCGCGATGGCCAGACCGATGCCCGCCGCAGCACCCGTGACAATGGCCGTCTTGCCGGAAACGGAAAAGGACATGGGCTCAGGCTCCGGTCAGGGTTTCGCCCGGATGGGCTTGATAGCATGGATCACGCGAAACGCGCCGTCCCCGGCAACTTCGCGGTGTTCCAGGAACGCAGCGGTCAACGCGGCGTCGTAGGGCAGGTGGCGGTTTGCAACCAGCCAAAGCGATCCGCTTGGCGCCAGCATCCGCCGGGCCGCCTGAATGAAGGCCGCCCCAAGCGCAGAGTCAGCGTCGCGGCCGTGGTGGAAGGGCGGGTTCATCACCACGGCATCCAGCAGGGTTTCAGGGCGGAACGTGGTGGCATCAGCCCAATGGAACCGCGCGCGATCATCTGTGATGTTGATGCGCGCACAGGCCAGGGCGTCCGCCTCAGCTTCAACAAGATCAAGCCGTTTGACGCCCGGATGCGCGAGAATCGCGCGGGCAAGATACCCCCACCCGGCCCCCAAATCGGCTACCTTGCCACCAAACTTGGCCGGCAAGGCCTGCGCCAGCAGCATCGAGCCCCGATCCGCCCCATCCGCCGAAAACACACCCGGCAAGGTCTGAAACCCGCCGTCAATCTGGCGGGGCTGCGCCGCCCAGTCGGAAAAATTCGGCCCGGCCACAAAACTCGCCAGCTTGCCATGTGCCTTTGACAGGCTTTCCGACAAATCAACCCGGCCGCGCAGATCCTTCAGTGCCGTATCAATCCCATCGGTCTTTTGTCCGTCGATCACGACCAGACCACCGGGTGCAACCTCAGCCGCCGCTTGTGCGATCAGCGCGCGGGCGGCTTCGCGCGCGCGGGGCAGGCAGACGATCGCCATGGCGTAGGGGGCTACTGGGGTGACCGCATACATCCGCCCGAAATGATCATGGTCGGGCTTGAACCCCGTCACCACCACCACCCGATCCTGCGGCATATCGGTCAGGTCATCCCCCGCCCGCGGACGATAGACGGCAATCCCCCCCTCAGCCGGAAGGGTCAGCGCGCCGGTGTCCAGGGCCAGTGTCAATCGAGCGGATCGCATGAGGCAGGGGCCGCAGCCCCCTAAAGCCCTTTCCGATGGGCGATGGCTGATGAACCGGTAACGGTCACTCTTTTTCCATCGTGCATTGCAGCGGGTGCTGGTGGCGACGGGCGAAATCCATCACTTGCGCCACCTTGGTCTCGGCCACCTCAAAACTGAACACGCCCACGACCGCAAGGCCCTTCTTGTGGACCGTCAGCATGATGTCGAACGCTTGCGCGTGGTTCAGCCCAAAGAACCGCTCAAGCACATGGACGACAAACTCCATCGGGGTATAGTCGTCGTTCAGCAGCATCACCTTGTACAAAGGCGGCCGTTCGGTCTTGGCCTTTGTCTTGGTCAGAATCGACGTATCCTGGCCCGGGCCATCGGTC
>JANPJU010000161.1:0-1730 GCA_031425675.1 Paracoccaceae bacterium
CAAGGAGAAGGCCCTGGATGATGGTATCAAGCCAGATCATGGGCATGCCTTCTGGGTTGGGGCGGTTCTTGAATGGAGCGCTGGCGCGCATTCCTTTGTCTCGCCTCTGGCGCGCAAATGCGCGCCAACCGGCTTGGTCACTGGGGGCATTCTGCCCCCAGACCCCCGGAGAGTATTTGCAGAAAGGAGCAAGGCAGGGGTCATGCGGTGGCCCATTGGCCGGAGAATTTGACGTGCGTGCCGACTGCGGCGGGCGATTGGCACGGTGGGCCGGAGTTGGGTGCCTGGCCGGGTCAGCACGGGCATCGCGACGAGAAGATAGTTTCGTCCGCCAGCGGTTCGCGTAGACAAAAGGTGTCGGGTGGCGGTCGTCTCAGGGGTCTGGTGGGGTGCGGATCGGTGGGTTGTGAGTGCCGAGCAGACAGGATGGTTGGCAGCCAAGGGGCGAGCGGCGTGGTCGCCTCCCCTAGCCCTTCTGGGGAGGGGAGGGTGGCGGGGGGGCGCTTGGCGCAGGGTGTGTGTCATGCGGGTGCGCCGAAATAGGCGGCATGCACGGCTTCTCGCGTGATGCTGGTGGTGGGGCCGGTGAGGGTGATGCGGCCCTCCATCAGGCAATAGACGCGGTCGGCCACGGCAAGCGCGCGGGTGATGTCCTGTTCCACGATCACCACCGCCGCCCCGGTTTCGCGAATGCGGGGGAGGGCGGCGTAGATGTCGCGGATCACCACTGGCGCAAGGCCAAGGCTGATCTCGTCGCAGAGCAGAAGATCCGGGTTGGACATCAGGGCGCGGCCGATGGCGACCATCTGCTGCTGGCCGCCCGACAGGGCCGTGGCGGGCGAGAGGCGACGTTCTTTCAAGATCGGGAACAGGGCGTAGACTGACTCCAGCGTCCAGCGCCCGTCACCGCGCCGGACCTGGCCGCCGATCAGGAGGTTTTCTTCTACCGACAGCGACGGAAACAGCTTCCGCCCCTCCGGAACCATGGCGATGCCGCGTTGCAGGACGGCGTCAGCGGGCAGCGCGCCAATGGGGGTGCCCTTGTGCAGCACCATGCCGGGTACATTGCGAATGACACCGCTGATTGACCGCATCAGCGTGGTCTTGCCCGCGCCATTGGCCCCGATGATCGCCACGCATTCGCCCTTGGCAATGGTCAGGTCGATGCCGAACAGCGCCTTGAACTGGCCGTAAGAAGCGGTGAGGCCGTGGGTTTCCAGCATCTATGCCTCCAGCCCCAGATAGATTTCGCGCACCTCGCGCGAGGCCATGATCTGATCGGGTGCGCCGATGCCGATCACCTTGCCGAAATCGAGGACCAGCAGGCGTTCCACCACGGAATTGAGCGCATGCAGCACGTGTTCGATCCAGATGATCGTGACGCCCTTGGCATGCAGCGCCTTGATCGTGGCGACCAGCGCCTGACATTCGCCTTCTGTCAGCCCACCGGCGATTTCGTCCAACAGAAGCAGTTCCGGCCCCGTTGCCATCGCGCGGGCCATTTCAAGGCGCTTGCGGTCCAGCAAGGACAGCGAGCCCGCCAGATCATTCGCCCGGCGCAAAAGCTCGGTATCCTGCAGGATCGTGGCACATTCGGCCTCAACCTCGCCCTCGCGCTTGCCTTGGCCGAAAGCGGCGGCGGTCAGCAAGTTTTCGAATACCGTCAGCCCCTCGAACGGCTGCGGAATCTGGAAGCTGCGGCCCACGCCCATGCGCACGCGGGTCATCGC
>JANPJU010000162.1:0-27455 GCA_031425675.1 Paracoccaceae bacterium
GCAAGACCGGAACAGATGGCAAAGACGGCTCGACGGCTGCGCTGGTTGCATTTCTGCGCGCCTGACATTTTTCGTCCGAAAATATCCCACGGGGGCGCGGGGGTGTGAAACCCCCGCTCCGACAGGTCAGCGCAGCGCAGCCGTGACGATCACCTCGACTTTGTAGTCGGGCGTCGCCAGCTTCGCCTCACCCGTGGCGCGGGCCGGGGTGTGGCCTTGCGGCACCCATTGGTCCCAGACACCGTTCATGTCGGCAAAGGTGGCAATGTCGGCCAACCAGATCTGTGCCGACAGGATGCGGGTCTTGTCGGTTCCGGCTTCGGCCAGAATACGGTCCACTTCGGCCAGGCATTGGCGAGTCTGGTCGGCGACGGATGCGCCGGGCTGGCCCACCTGGCCTGCGACCCAGAGAATGCCGTTGTAGGCCACAGCCTCGGACATGCGGGCGCCGGTGCCGTAGCGGGTGATGTCGGTGTTCATGGCTTACCTCCAAAGGATGACCGCGGCTTGCTACCTTGTTGCAGCTCCGGGCGAAAGCACCTTGATAGCCGCCGACAGGCCAACTGATCGCCGGTCTTGCCGGATACCCAGGTCAGGCCGGTGTCCGTGACCGCCGCCAAGGCGATCACATAGCCGCCGTCAAACAGCAGCGTGAAGTTCCGCCCGTCGCGCGTCACATTGCGGATCGGCGCGGTCTGGGTGCCATTGTCGTAGGTGCTGTCGGTGAAAGTGAAAACCTCAACCCCGCAATCCCAGCGGCCGACAAAGGGGTAGGCCTCCATCGGAGCGGGCTCACTGACACAGGCGGCAAGCCCAAACGCCATTCCCAAGGCTGATGCGGCATTGATCAAACGTGGCATCAGTCTCTTTCTGCAAGCGGAACCCGTGCGAAAGCTACGGTTCTCTGGGCGGATGTCAAATGCTCGGTTCGGGAATGGAGCGGGTGAAGGGAATCGAACCCTCGTCGTAAGCTTGGGAAGCTTCTGCTCTGCCATTGAGCTACACCCGCGGCCTGTTTGAGGTATGCCAACCCGCGCCGGACGTCAAGCGGCAGGCGCGGGTGGGTTGTCGGTCAGGGGACCAAAAGCTCGGTCCGTTCACCGGGCTTGACGGTGATGGTGGCCTCCGATTTGGCTTCACCGCGCGCAACCTCGACCAGGTAGTCTCCCGCGGGCGCGGTCAGCGTCAGGTCGGTTTCATAAGCGATGTGCAGCCGCTCTCGGTCGCCAGAGATGTCCGCCTTGCTTTCAAAGATCTGGATATCCGACGCCCCAGCCGCGCTGATGGCCATGACGCCTGCGTTCAGCAGCACAGGCACATCCGTCCGCTCACCGCCCTTGATGGTGAAGGGCACCTCAGCCTCGGCAATGTCCAGACGGACGACGGCCAGATAATCACCGGGGGGCAACGTGATCTGTGCGCCCGCACCATAGACGGTCTCGATTGCGTCGCGCGACCCGTCAAGCTTCGCCTTGGCTGGCAGGACGACCACTGCATGCGCACCGCCTTCCACCAGCAAGCTTTCAGCGTAGTACGCTTCAATCGCGGCAATCCCGGCCTCGGCGATGATGTCCAGCTCGGTTGTGTTGCTGGCAACGACGGTGACAAGCTGTTCAACCATCGCATTGCCGATCGTCACCCGGACCGGCATTTCGCCCGCAGGCACCACGGTATCGGTGGTGCCATAGTAGGTCGTGGTGTCCCCGTCCGGCAGGGTCAGCTGCACGGCAGCCCCGTCTTCGACCGGGGCGGTGGCATCAAGCTTGGGGTGAATGATCACGCGGCCTGCGTTCAGATTCAACACGGGTGTCGCCGCGGCATCTGCGGTTACCGTCACGTCCATTTCGGCGGTGGCTTCGTCCAGCTTGCCGATCAGCCGATAGGTTCCGGGGTCAAGGTTCAGCTGCGGATCGCCGTACTCGATGGTCAGATTTTCACCCGTGGTGCCATCTGCGTTGATCAGATTGACCTCCCAGACCATACCTTCTTCATCCGGCACCGGATCACCTTCCGCAGCAAACACAGCGGTGGGCATCAGGTTGAATTCGACAGCGGCCACGGGTTCAGGCTCGGGTTTAGCCACCGGAGCGGGCTCGGGCACGGGTTCCGCCACGACGACCGTGGTTTTCAGCGCCTCGACCAAAGCCCCGGCGTCTGAGGCCTGGATATACTTTCCCCCGGTATTTTCGGCGAGGCAGGCCACTGCCCGGCCCTCTTCGTCAGTCAGGCCAAAGCCCACGATATGGGTGGTAAAGTTGACGCCCGCAGCTTCAAGGGCTGATCCAAGGGCGCAAGGGTCGGCTTCGCAGGTTTCAATACCGTCGGTTATCAGGATCACCGTGGCGGCCTCTTCGGTATACTTCAGCTCTTCCGCTGCCAGCTTCACGGCAGCGGACAGGGGTGTTTTCCCAAGGAATTGCATGGCGTTGGCCGCGTCGATGATTGCCTTGCCTGTACCTGCCGCCGGCGGTACCACCAGTTCGATATCGGTGCAGCTGCCCTTTTCGCGATGACCGTAAGCCATCAGGCCGATTTCGGTTGCGGGGTCGAGGCTTGACAGGACCGACCCCAGCGCCTCACGCGCGATTTCCAGTTTGGCGCGCCCTTCGATCTGGCCCCACATCGACCCCGAGGCATCCAGCACGATGATCGACTGCCCCTCGGCAAAGGCGGACATTGGCAACGTCAGGGCCGTCGCGGTAAGAAGGGCAGGGAACATGCGCATGCGAATCTCCAAAGGAAAATGCCGTCCGATGGGCGCAAGTTTGGCCGAAGGGGCAAAATCGATCAAGCCACGCAAAAACAAAGGCCGCCGGGTGAGTGACCACCCGACGGCCCCGCCGGCCAACGATGGGGGGACTTACATCGCCGGCAGCAGCACCGTGTCGATGACGTGGATCACGCCGTTCGACTGTTTCACGTCAGCAATGGTGACATTGGCGATGTTGCCCTGACCGTCCTTGATCATGACAACGCCGTCCTTGGCCATCACCGTGAACTCACACCCGCCGACGGTGGACACCTTGTGCTCGCCGCCATCAGCTTCGATCATACCCATGATGTCGCCCGACATCGCATTGGCGGCGACAACGTGGCAGGTCAGGATCTTGACCAGCTGGTCCTTGTTTTCCGGCTTGAGCAGGGTTTCAACGGTCCCGGCTGGCAGCTTGGCGAAGGCTTCGTTCGTCGGGGCGAACACGGTGAACGGACCTTCGCCCTGCAGCGTTTCAACCAGGCCAGCGGCGGTCACGGCGGCAACCAGGGTGGTGTGATCGGCCGAATTGACTGCGTTCTCTACGATGTTCTTGTCTTCGAACATTGCAGCGCCCCCGACCATCGGGTTTTCAGCCAATGCCATGCCGGTGGTCAGCGCCAGGATCGCGGTTGCGAGTTTGAACGATTTCATGATGTCAGTCCCTTCAGATCAGGCAGGCCAATCCTGCCTCACACCTGAAATAACGGACGCGGCGGGGGCGAAGTTTCAGCCGCCCCACACCTTCACGCTTTCGTGATCACACATCCGCCCCGACGGCTGCCGTCAGGATGACCGGGCCTGTGGGCGTGCCAATCGGCGACCCGCCTTCCGGTTCGATCGACACGGCAAGGGTCCACCCCTCAGGCGGGTGCGGGTAGGCGACGACCAGTTCAGGCGCGTCAAGAAGGCCCAGCGACACCGGGGCCGCGCCGGGGGCGATCAGCCACAACTCATGCACCCGTCCTGCGACAGCCGGCACGCCCGCCACCCGGGTGACCTGAAGTTCATTGCCGAAATGGCGCACCTCATAGGTCAGGCGCGCATCGGCGGTGGACAACACCGCGACCAGCCCCGGCGCCGGTGGCGCCAGCATGGCCATGCCGACAAGCACGACCGCCGCCGCAACCGCAGCCCCGGAAACCCAGCGCCACAAAGCGCCCCGCGCCCTTGACGGAACGGATGGCCTGGCAGTCTGCGGGAACAGCCGCGCCTCGATGGCAGTCAACATGTCCGGGGCAGGGACCGGGTCAAAGTCATCGTTCAGGCTTTCCAGCCGGGTTTCCCAGGCAGCAACCAGGCTGGCAAAATCCGGCTCGCGCTTGATCCGGACTTCGGTCGCGCTGCGTTCAGCCAGGTCCTGCACGCCAAGAACGTATTCAGCGGCCTCGGCATCAGCCGCCTCGCGCGGGGTGAGAGGAGCGTCGGTCATTGGTCCAGACACTCCTTCAGCTTGAGGAGGCTGCGGCGAAGCCATGTGCGCATGGTATTCAGCGGCACGACATAGCGTTCGGCCAGTTCGACATAGGACAGCCCGCCCAGATAGGCGCCGCGCACAGCCTCGGCGCGGTCAGGCTCCAGCGTGGCAAAGCAGTCGGTCATCCGCTTCGCCTCACCCATCGCGATCAGCCGGGTTTCGGCGCGCGGTGCGCTGTCTTGCACCAGATCAAGGCCATCATCGCTGGTGGCTTCGGGCCGGGCGCGCAGCCGGTCAATCGCCAGATTGCGGGCAATCGCGATCAGCCAGGTCATGCCCCGACCCTTGGCGGCGTCATAGCGACCCGCCCGTAACCAGACCCGTGTATAAACCTCTTGCAAGGCATCCTCCGCCTCTGCGCGTTCTTTAAGGATACGGAGCAAGACACCCATGAGTTTCGCAGAAGTGTCACGATAAAGCGCGCGAAACGCCGCGCGGTCCAGCGCGGCGCATTTTTCAATCAGTTCGGCGACGGGATCATCAGTCATATCGTGACGTTACGGGTTTTCGCTGCAGGCGCAAGCTATTCGCTCAAAGTTCGACTTCGTCTTCCCCTCGACAGGTTCAACGCACCGACAAGAAGACAAAGTCGACCGATGAGGGATCAGCGCCGCCGCCGCCGCCCGCCCTCGCCACCGGAACCCGAAGTGTTGAAACTGACAACGGGCAGCGTCACGATCCCGGCCAGATGCGGAAACGGGTCAACGGCGTGGGGTATGGCGTTGGCGTTCACGAAATGCTCTTGAAAGCGCGGCTCGATGGCGGTTTCAACCTTGTGGATCTGGCGAACCGTCGCCTCGATGCTGTCGCGCGCCGCGACCGAACACAGCGCAATCCGCGCGCCGGTGCCTGCTGCGTTGCCCGCGCTGGTCACATGATCCAGGGGCGCATCGGGGATCATGCCCAAGACCATCGCGTGCTTCGGGCTGATATGCGCGCCAAAGGCCCCGGCAAGGGTCACCCGGTCAACATGGTCCACGCCCATCTCGTCCATCAGCAGCCGTGCGCCTGCGTAAAGCGCCGATTTCGCCAGCTGGATCGCGCGGATGTCGCCCTGGGTCACGCTGATCCTTGGCCCACCTTCGGCGCTGCCGTCATGCAGAAGATAGCTGTGCGTGCGGCCCGTCGGCTCACACCTCGGGGTGCCGGTCTGGTCGGGGCTGCCGATCAGACCGCCGGGATCGACCAATCCGGCCATCCGCATTTCGGCCACCGCCTCGATGATGCCGGACCCGCAGATGCCGGTGATGCCAGTGGCTGCCGTCACGGCGGCAAAGCCCGGATCATCGGACCACAGGTCTGACCCGATCACCCGAAAGCGGGGTTCCTTGGTCACGGGGTCGATCTCCACCCGCTCGATCGCGCCGGGGGCGGCGCGCTGGCCGCTAGAGATTTGCGCGCCTTCAAAGGCCGGGCCGGTGGGGCTTGAGCAGGCCAGCACCCGGGTTTCATTGCCCAGCAGCAATTCCGCGTTGGTGCCCACGTCGACAATCAGCACCATATCTTTCGACTTTTGCGGTTCCTCTGACAGCGCCACCGCCGCGCAATCCGCGCCGACGTGCCCGGCGATGCAGGGCAGCACATAGACCCGCGCGTTGCGGTTCAGATGCCCAAGGTCCAACTCACGCGCATCCAGCGCCATGCTGCCACTGGTGGCCAAGGCAAACGGGGCCTGACCCAGTTCTACCGGGTCCACCCCCATCAGCAGATGGTGCATCACCGGGTTGCAAACCACGACCATCTCGTAGATCGAGGCCGGATCAACCCCCGCTTCATCGGCAATCGACTTCGCCAGCGAATTCAACGCCTCACGGACAACGCTGGTCATCTCCACGTCGCCGCCGGGGTTCATCATCACATAGCTGACGCGGCTCATCAGATCTTCGCCAAAGCGGATTTGCGGGTTCATCAGACCGGAGGAGCCAAGCACCCGCCCATCCGACAGATCGCAAAGGTGCGCAGCGATGGTTGTCGACCCAAGGTCAACCGCCAGCCCCAGCAGCGGGCCTTCGTGAAAGCCGGGGAAGATGTCCAGAACGCGGGTATGGTCGTCATGGTTACCTTTGTGCAGGACGACGGTCACTTTCCACTGGCCCTTGCGCAAGGCGGGCTGCAGGCGGCGCAAGACCGAAAGGTCTGCGGTCACGCTTTCGACCTGCCACTGTGCAAAGAGGGCGCGGTTCAGACGCTCAAAGTCACCAGTGGGTTCATGCATGTCGGGCTCGTCCACCTCGACGAGGACCGCCCGCGTGGCAGGGTCCATGACCATCACCCGCTCGGTCGCGGATTTGCGGATCACCTGCTTGTGGACCTGGGATTCCGGCGGCACGTCGATGACCACGTCGCCCATCACCTTGGCCTGACAACCCAGCCGCCGCCCCTCGGTCAGGCCCCTGATCCGCTTGTAGCGATCCTCGACCAGGTTCCACTCGGACAAAGCATCTTCGGCAACCGTGACGCCATGCTTGGAGAACTCACCATAGCCGGGCGTGATCTGGCACTTGGAGCAGATCCCCCGCCCGCCGCAGACCGAATCAAGGTCAACCCCCAACTGTCGCGCCGCCGTCAGAACCGGCGTGCCCAACGCAAACCGCCCGCGCTTGCCCGAAGGCGTGAAGATCACCAGTGCGTCGTCAGTCATTCTCGGCTCTCATGGCGGGGCTTTCATGCAGGAAACGGTAACGGATATCGGCAAAGCTGTCGGCGGCGAAGGTGTAGAACCATGTCATCGGGGCCTGCGCCACGGGGACGCCATGCACGGCACCCCCGGGGATGTAAAGCGCGACACCGGGGGAAAGGGAATGTGGCATCCCGTCAATCACCACCTCTCCAGTGCCTTCAAGACCAAAGTACACCTCGGCCTGAGGGTGGGAATGCAGCGGAAAGGTATCCCCCTTGTCCATGATTGCCACGCCACAGACCATTTCGCTGGTGTCGGTCCTGGGGGACGAGATCAGGGTACGAAACCGGATCGTGCCGCGTGCCTGGTCATCCCAGCGTTCGTCGGCCAAGGTCGATGCGTCAACGCGGGTGGGCCCGGTCACAGCACACGCAGTCGCGAAAGATGCGGTCGTGGAAGATGCAGTCGGGGCAGGTCTGGTCACGGCAAATCCTATCCTACGTTGCAGTTGTAGGACTGCGCCGTTCCGCAGCAATGCCCCAAAGCGGCAGATCAGGCGCACATTCCGGCAGGCATGAAGGGTCAGGGTCGGCTGGCAGGATCAGGCCTTCCGCCGCGTGGGCGGTTTGGCGTCGATAAGGGTGATCTTCTGCCAGATCTTGCGCGACAGGGACGCGCCCAGCACCTCGATGTCATTGACCGCCGCCGCGACGCCTTCTTCCGGCACCGCCTGTGCGTAAAGGGCCGCCAGTTTCCCGGTGATCGCCAGCAGTTCCGAGCAGTAGTCCAGATACCGCGACAGGCTGACCGCATCCATGTCACGCTTGGGCGAGGTTGCGGTAGGCTGGAAATCCGGTGACAGCGCCACCGGGTCTTTGGTCAGCTGGTGCATGTCGATGACATGGATGACCGACCGCAAGCCATGCAGCCCCTTCGCCACCCGGCGACCTTTCACCCGCGCCTCAAGCCGGACCAGTGCAAGCAGGCCAAAGCCGGCGAGCAACAGCGTGTTGATCGCCGCCTCCAGCGTCTCGACCGACCCGATCGCCGCGCGCCCCACCTGGTTGAGCGAGATGACCGACCCGACCCAGACGAACACCACTCCCCCGGCAAGGACCACCAGTGCCACCAGCCCACGCAACCACCAGATCGGCGGGGTCAGGGCCTGCACCTCGGCTGTGACCGTGCGCGACAACGCCACCACCTCACGCGCGACAAGCGCCAGACCCCGGTCGGGAAAGCGTTCGACAATCCGCGCCTCCAGCCGTTCGGCGGTGAGAAGAATCTTCGCGGGGTCAAGCGTGCGAAACGGCATAGGGTAAAGCTATCAGGACGCATCCCCCGCGCCAAGCGCATGCAAGGCGGCCTCGGCCCCTGCATCAGCGGGAACAATCAATTCAATCTACATGCCGGCCAGTACCACCTCTTCCGCCGCGCCGAACTACGCCTAAGTGGACAACAGCGTCAGTCGCGCGCCGCCCATCCGGTAGATCGTTGGCACCACCGCCCGGGCTGGGCCTTTGGCCTGAAATCCCGCAATCCGGGGGTCCGCAGCCAAAGCCGCCGAAGCCGCATCAAGTTCGGCTATCCAGCCCGCCCGCGCGCTTTCCGCCCGCAGCCGCAGCAGGGTGTGATGCCCGACCTCCTCCCAATTCCCGATCAGCGCGGTGAAGACCGACAGATCGGCCATCGCCGCCAACAGGCTGGAGCCTTCGTGAAATCCCGCAGGGGCGAACATCTGAAGGGCCGGGCCGTTCAACGCCGCGAATCGTTCAGTCCATCGCCGCCCGCACCTCCCCCATGCCCGCCGCATCCAGCTTCAGGGTTGGATACTGCGCCGCAAAGCCCGCAACGCCAAGCAAGCCGGTCGCCCCGGCCCGGGGCAGCGCCAGAACGTCGGCAAGCCGCAGCACCATGCCCCGCGACGGGCGCTGCCTGCCGATTTCAAGAAAGGCCAGATGCCGGGCCGAGACCCCCGCCTAAACCGACAGCTGCAACTGGCTAAGCCCCCGCGCATGACGCCATTCCTTCAGCGCGTCCGCAAAGTCACGCATCTGACGCCCCCCTGTCGCTGCAGTCTACCGCGCAGCCGTCAGCAGGTTACTTACCTTGCAGGGAATTGGAGTGCCCCCGGTCTTGCGCCCATCTGGTGCCATCGCACATGAAAACAGGGCGTTCAGATGACCTCCCCCCTCACCGCAGAACAAATGGCCTTCGGGTCGCTGCTGGCCTGACCGCCGGGGCTTGGGTGAACGCAATTGCAAACCTGGGCTTTCTGGCCGTTTTCCTGACGCCGTTCCGCCTTGGCCGGCGGGCGTTGGCAGTTTAGCCGCCGGACCCGCCGGTCCGCCACCGCCAGCCCGGTCCCCGGCAAGTGCTGGAGAGCGACCAGCCGCGCACCAAGGTCTGTCAGGCCTGGGATCGCGATCCCGTCCAGCGGTGCCATCCTGCAAGTCTTTTGCCGTTGGCTTGTCGACAACATGGCAGACTGCGGCAGTCGGGGCGTTGACGCCGATCAATTCCCCGACTACCTCGCCCCCCATGGCACGCGCACCCCTTCTGCAACTCTCCGGCATCTCGCTGACTTTCGGCGGCAATTCGGTTTTCGATGACCTGACCCTTGTGGTCCAGCCCGGTGACCGGGTTGCCCTTGTGGGCCGCAACGGCAGCGGCAAGTCCACGCTGATGAAGGTGATGGCGGGGTTGGTTGAGGCTGACCGCGGCACCCGCACCATCGCGCCCGGCACCACCGTTGGCTACATGGAGCAGGACCCGGACCTGTCGGGATACGAAACCTTGGGCGATTTCGCCGCGTCGAACCTGCCCGACGGCATGGAGTACCGCCTTGCGGTCGTGGCCGAAGGGCTGAAATTCCGCCCCGAGGCCCCCGTGTCCACCGCCAGCGGCGGCGAAAAGCGCCGGGCCGCCCTTGCCAAGCTCCTCGCCGAAGCCCCCGAACTCATGCTGCTGGACGAGCCGACCAACCACCTCGACATCCAGGCGATCGAGTGGCTGGAGGAGGAACTCCGCACCACCCGCACCGCCTTTGTCCTCATCTCCCACGACCGCGCCTTTCTGCGCGCGCTGACGAGGGCCACCCTCTGGATCGACCGGGGCGAGGTGCGCCGCCGCGAGTCCGGCTTTGACGGGTTCGAGGAGTGGCGCGAAGGCGTTTGGGCCGAGGAAGACGAAGCCCGGCACAAACTTGACCGCAAGATCAAGGCCGAGGCGAAATGGGCGGTCGAAGGCATCTCGGCCCGCAGAAAGCGCAACCAGGGCCGGGTGCGCGCGTTGGCTGACCTGCGCGCCGAACGCTCCTCGCAGATCCGCCGGCAAGGCACGGCGGCGATGGCCCTCGACAGCGGCCCGGTGTCGGGCAAGAAGGTGATCGAGGCGCAGCACCTGACGAAATCTTTCGGCGACAAGCATCTTGTCAACGATCTGTCGCTTCGAATCCTGCGCGGCGACCGCGTGGCCTTTGTCGGGCCGAACGGGGTGGGCAAGACCACGCTTCTGAAGCTGCTGACCACCGAAATCCCGCCTGATGCAGGCAAGGTGACCCTTGGCACCAATCTGGACATTGCGGTCTTCGACCAATCCCGCGCGCGGCTTGATCCGGATGCCAGCCTTTGGGACAACCTGACCGGCGACCCGTTGATGCGCGTCTCGGGCGCGGCGGATCAGGTCATGGTGCGCGGCACACCCCGGCATGTCGTGGCCTACCTCAAGGATTTCCTCTTTGACGAAGCCCGCGCCCGCGCGCCCGTCCGCAGCCTGTCGGGCGGCGAAAAGGCCCGGCTGCTGCTCGCCAAGCTGATGGCGCAGCCCTCGAACCTCCTGATCCTAGACGAACCGACGAACGATCTGGACGTCGAAACGCTGGACCTTCTGCAAGACATCCTTGGCGACTATGACGGCACAGTCCTTCTTGTCAGCCACGACCGCGATTTCATTGACCGGATTGCCACCGCGACCGTCGCAATGGAGGGTGAGGGCAGGGCCACCGTCTACCCCGGCGGCTGGTCCGACTATGCCGCCCAACGCGGGCAACCTGACGCTGAACCCGCAGCCGGTGCAAGATCCTCTGCCAAAACCAGCCCCATCGCCAAAGGCGACGCCTCGCGCGCCAGTGCTTTGTCCTTCACCGAACGAAAGCGGCTGGACGATCTGCCTGCCCAGATCGAACGGCTTGAGGCCGAGATTGGCAAGCTGGCCACCCTCTTGGCCGACGCAGACCTGTTCGCCCGTGATCCGGTAAAGTTCCGCAAGGCGACCGACGCGATGGCAGACCGGCAAGCGACCCTTGCGAAGGCCGAGGCCGATTGGCTTGATCTGGCTGACCGCAGCTGAAGGCTGCCTTCGAGTGCTGCGTAACCCATTGATGACAATCGCGTGAGGCTGCGGCAACCGGCAACATTCGGCTCAAACCAGCGCAGGGTCTGGGCACATTTTTGCCAGTGCGGGACACGTCGGATCACCCCCGCGTGAGGGGGCATTGTCCCTATCGGCCTTCCACTCCATCCCTATGGAACCGCGGCCTGAGTAAAGCGTTGGGTCCGTTCATTGCAGGAGATACAAATGAAAAAAATCGCAGCAGCACTTGCCACCCTCGTTGTTGCCGGCCCGGCCCTTGCGGGTGGACCGGTTGAAGTGGCGCCCGAGCCGATGGTCGAAGCAACCTATGCGCCCGCAGCACCTGCTGGCGTCGATTGGTCGGGCTTTTACGCCGGTGCGCAGCTTGGCTATGCCGACGTTGATTCCAACGGCGGTGGCCTTGACGGCAACGGCTTCCTTGGTGGTGTCCACGCTGGCTACCGCGCTGACTTTGGCAGCTATGTTGCCGGTGCCGAAATCGATTATGATGACGCAAGCGTCGATCTCGCCGGTGGCACCAGCACGCTGGACGATGTCGCCCGTCTGAAACTCATGGGTGGGGCCAAGTTCGGCAACAGCCTGGTTTACGCAACTGCCGGTGCCGCACGCGCCAGCGCCACCGTCGGTGGGATTGAAGCCAGCGACAGCGGTGTCTTCTATGGCGCTGGCGTTGACATGGCCGTCACCGAACGCGTGTCGGTCGGTGGTGAACTGCTTCAGCACAACTTCAATGACTTTGACGGAACTGGCGTCGACATTGATGCCACCACGCTGAAAGCCAAGGTTTCGCTGCGCTTCTAAGCGACCCCTGAGCTGTCCCCTTTCCCTATCCATCGGGGAAGGGGCATTACCGGCAGTTGCGCGTACGCGACAAGAGAAAGCTGCGGTCATCGCCCCGGTCGTGTTGCAAGGTGACAAAGCCGGTTTCGCCTTCAAATCCCATGTCTTCCTTGCCCACGCTCACCAGCACCGCACCGCCTTTTGCGGTTGCGACAGTGAAGGTGCCAGCGTCGCCCTCCATCACGCAGTCCATGGTTTTTGCATCCGCGACCTGGCAATAGGCCATCGCCACCAACTGCTCGCCCCGCCAATCACGCAGCGTTGCGGTCACCCAGACCGTCACCGCCGGATCTTCCACAAGCGCCCCTTCCGGTGTCAGAGCCATGCTGGTGATCCGTTGCACCGGATGGTCGGCAAGATGCTTGGCTGAGTATTCCCGAACATAGCAGCTGGCATCAGTCGGAAAGATCACCTCACGCGGGCTTTGCGCTGCCACCGAACCGGCCGCCAGCATGAAGACAGTACCGTAAATAACTGACTTGGTTACCATTTCCCGCCTGCACCGCCGCCCGAGGAACGTCCGCCGCCAAAGCCGCTGCTGCCCGACGATCCGCCGCTGCTGCTGCCGCTGAAGTTTGATCGCGACGTCCCGACAGATCCGGTGCGCCCGACCCGAAACGACTTGCGATCAACATACCCGCAACTGGTGCATTTCAGATGCTCGATCCCGGTGCCACTGGACAGCGAGGTCGCAGGCTCGATCACTTCCCGCGTGCGGGTCAAGGACGCCTCACCGCAGCGCGGGCAGCGTTTCCGCGCCCGGGCGGACCGCCAGAAAAGCAGGATCACCGCGCCCACGACCGCGCCCGCCCGCCCAGCCACGGCGCAATACCTGGGCTTTCTTCGGCAAAGCCTTCATTGAGTGTCACGGGTCGACCCTCCAGAAAGGGGGCAATCAGCCGCTCACGCGTAGAGGTGATACCCGCCTCGATCGCTTGCGCCGTCCGGCCTTCGCGCATCTGGGGCAGGACGGCGGTGGACAGCACCCGCGCCGCACGTCCGTCATAGACCGCGTCATATCCGGAGCCCAACGCAATCCGCACCTCGCGCGCGTCGGTCACGACCAGCATCAGGATGCCATCGTTGCTGTCAGCGTCGCCCACGCCCCAGGCGTTGAACAAAGCCTTGCCATAGGCGTCAAGCCGCATGCCCTGGCCGCCATACGCCTCGATCGAGGGCAGGGTGACCACCACCATGTGAACTCCGGTTTCCGCCCGCACCGCAGCCAGCATCCCTGCAATCCGGCCTTCGGCGGCTGCGTCCAGCGTATTGGCATAGTCCGACAGCGTCTCGCTCAGGGGGACTGGCAGGGCTGGCCCGGCCTCGACAGCCGGTTCTGAAGCGTTCTGGGCAAAACCCACCGGGGCAAATGCCACAATGGCCAGCGTCATCGCAAGTGCGAGGGCCTTGAACGTCATGATGCAAGCAATTCTTTGATTGTTGTTGCGATCAGCATGACATCTTCGCGGCGGCAGTCAAATGTTCCGACGGTCACCCGGATGGCAAATCGACCATCCACCCGCGTTTGGGTCAGGTAGAGTCGACCATCGTCGTTGATCCGCGCCAAAAGTGCCTCGGTGACGGTTTCTGTTTCCAACGCGAAGGTAAACAGCGACAGACGCGGTTCGGTGATGATTCTCACCCCGGGCAGGGCGGCAATCTGGTCGCGGGCTTCAGCCGCCCAGGCAACGTGGTTGCGGATGCGGGTGCGCAGACCCTCAAGCCCGTAGGCGCGCAATACGAACCACAGCTTCAACGCCCGGAACCTGCGGCCAAGCGGCACGGTCCATTCGTTGAAATTTACGATCTCTTCACGCCCGGCCGTTTCCAGATAGGTCGGGCGCAAACCCAAGGTGCGCACCTGCGCTCCGGGATCGCGCAGGAACTGGACCGAACAGTCGAACTGCGCGCCCAGCCACTTGTGCGGGTTGAGGACGATGGAATCTGCCCCCTCAACCCCCTCCCACAGCGAGCGAAACTCGGGGCAGATCATTGCCGATCCGGCCCAGGCGGCATCCACATGCACCGGCACGCCGGCCGCCTTTGCTGCTGCGATGCAGTCGCCAATCCGGTCAAACGCGCCAATGCTGGTGCCCCCCGCGCACAGGATGACCCCGGCGGGAACCATTCCCGCTGCCCGATCCGCCGCAATCGCCGCAGCCAGCGCCGCGCCCGTCATCGCGCGGGTGGCATCCACCGCCACCTTCACCAGGTTGCGCTGCCCGATCCCCGCCACCCTGATCGCCTTGTCGACCGAAGAATGGGTTTCGGCGCTGGCATAGAACCGCAAGGTCGGTCCACCGGAAAGCCCGTCCTCCAGCCCCCGCCACGTCAACGCACGTTCCCGCATGGTCAGCACGGCAGACAATGTGGCGGTGGTTGCAGTGTCGTGGATCGTGCCGACAAATCCCTCCGGCAGGCCCACCGCCTGACGCAGCCAGTCAACCATGACCTGCTCGATCTCGGTCGCAGCGGGCGAGGTTTGCCAGATCAGTGCATTTGATCCCATCGCGTTGACCAACTGTTCGGCCAACATCGACGCTGGCGCTGCATTCGCCGGGAAATAGGCAAAGAATCGCGGATGCTGCCAATGGGTCATCGCCTCTGGCACGATGGCCTCGAAATCCTGCCAGATCACGTCCATCGCTTCTGCCGCCTCTGGCGGACCTTTCGGCAACTGCCGCGCCACGGCCCCTGGGATCAGGGGGGCGCGCACCGGGCGGTCGCGCAGGGATGCGTGATAGTCAGCCGCCCAGTCCGCTGCCCGCTTTGACCACAACCTCAGGTCTTCATGGTCCATATCGTCCTCCCGTTCTGGCGCGCAAAGAGGCATGATAAAGGCGCCGCCGCAAGCATTCACCCGCGTGTGAACACGCCACCACCTTGTTTGAGTCACGGTTGTTGCTTACGGTCGTTCGATCCCGGGAAACAGTCAAAGCCCGCAAACCAACCCTTGCCAAAGGTGACACATGTCCTTTCCCCGCCGCATTGTGCTTCTCGGCCTTGCCGCTACGCTTTTGACCGCCTGCCTTCCCGGCAACCGGTTCGAGACGGCCTATGACCCGGTCCCGGCTTCGGTCTCGAAAGGATGGCGGTTGTCGGACGTGCGCGTTTCCGTGCCAAAGACCCTTGTCGTGTCGGAAGCCAAATCGCTTCTGCCGTCGGCTGACATCGTCTGGCGCGAAGATCCGCTGGGCGACCGCTACGCCCAGGTTGACACGATCGTCACCAACGCCGTGACGCAGGGCGCGCAGGGCCTGAACGGCTCACGCCCGGTGATCATCGAGGTGACGGTGACCCGCTTCCACGCCCTGACGTTCGAGGCCGAGCAGCGCGGTGAGGATTGGGGCGTTCACAACGTCAACTTCGTCGCCCGTGTGGTCGATGCCTCGACCGGCGAGGTGCTTTTGCGTGATACCGCGATCAAGGCGGAACTGCCAGCCTTGGCCGGGGCCCAGATGGCCGAAGCGCGCAAGAAGGGCCAGACCCAGAAGAAGATGATCACCGCCCATGTCGCCCGCACGGTGGCGGGCTGGCTCAGCATCGGTCCCGACAATCGCGGCAGCTTCACCCGCTCGGGCAACTGATCGCGCTCCCCCCTTGGCCACCGGTCGGGGGGGCAGGCGTCCCCTTCCGGCCAATCAGGCTTGCGCGCGGCGACCGCGTCATGCTACGCCCACTTCATGACGATGTTGCGCACCCCATCCATCTGCTGCATTACCCGCTGACCCCTGGTCGCGCGGGCGCTTCGTCAGTCTTTCTTGATGACAGCCTCCCTGCGCGGGCCTTTCGCGTATAGGGACGACTGCCATGGTGACGATCCGCCTGACGAACTCCAAGACCCGCAGGAAGGAAGACTTCCAGCCGATCGACCCGTCAAATGTGCGAATGTATGTCTGCGGCCCCACGGTCTATGACCGCGCCCATCTTGGCAACGCGCGCCCCGTTGTGGTGTTTGACGTGCTGAACCGGCTTTTGCGCCACGTTTACGGGGCCGATCACGTCACCTACGTCCGCAATTTCACCGATGTCGATGACAAGATCAACGCCGAGGCTTTGCGCCGCCAGAAGGCCGGTGCGCCCGGCACGCTTGAAGATCTGATTCACCAGCGGACGCAGGAAACCATCGCCTGGTATCACGCCGACATGGAAGCGCTTGGCGCGCTGCGCCCGGATCATGAACCCCGCGCGACGGAATACATCGCGCAGATGGTGGCAATGAACCTAGGCCTCATCGCCTCGGGCCACGCGTATGAGGCGGCGGGCCACGTCCTGTTCCGCGTCCGCAGTTACAAGGACTATGGCAAGCTATCTGGTCGCTCCGTCGATGACATGATCGCCGGCGCACGGGTTGAGGTCGCTCCCTTCAAGGAAGACCCGATGGATTTCGTCCTGTGGAAACCTTCCAGCGGCGAAGAACCTGGGTGGGAGTCACCATGGGGCAAGGGCCGCCCCGGCTGGCACATCGAATGCAGCGCCATGGCGCATGAACTGCTGGGCGAAAGCTTCGACATCCACGGCGGCGGGCTGGACCTGCAATTCCCCCACCACGAGAACGAGATCGCCCAATCCGCCTGCGCCCACCCCCACGGCGACTTTGCCCATTACTGGCTGCACAACGAGATGCTGCAGGTCGAGGGCAAGAAGATGTCCAAGAGTCTGGGTAATTTCTTCACCGTGCGGGATTTGCTGGATCAGGGAGTGCCGGGTGAGGTGATCCGGTTCGTGTTCCTGATGACCCATTACCGCAGCCCGATGGACTGGACGGCGGAGAAGGCGCGGCAGGCAGAGGCGACGCTGAGGAAGTGGCGTTTCTTCTCTTTGGACAAATCGCCAACTGTTCCAGCCAAGCAGATCTTGGACGTACTTTCGAACGATCTCAATACCGCCGGTGCACTGGCAGAGTTGCACAAACTTTTCGAGTCGACCGTGACCGACCGTTCAAGCGCGGGAGAGTTTATCGCCTCTGCGCAGGTTCTTGGTTTACTCCATGAAGCGCAGGGCAGTTGGTACGTAGCGCCCACCAAGGGCTCAGAAGTTGGTGGACACTCGACCCAACATGCTATGTTTCAAATAGCCGAAGCGATCGCCGAGAAGTGGATGGATCTCCGTTCAAGACGGCAGTTCGCGGAAGCTGACCTTCTTAAGCAAAAGGCTTTGGAAGCCGGACTTGAGTTGAGCGCTTTGAAGACGCGCGCTTCAGCGCAGCTTGCGGACAATGCAAACCAGTCGAAACTGGAGGCGCTCCAGTGACCCGCAGGATACCCGCCCCGGACCTGATCCGGGGCCTCCCGCAGTCCAATGAGGCCCCGGATCAAGTCCGGGGCGGGGTAGTGGCAAAACTTAACACCACCCTAACAAAAACTCCTAAAATATTGCAAACGCAAGACATTCCATTTCTTTCCACCGTGGACAGACCATGACCCGCACCCGCCTGTACCTCTTCGACACCACCCTGCGGGACGGCCAGCAGACCCAGGGCGTCCAATTTTCCACCGCTGAAAAGCACCAGATCGCCCATGCCCTCGACACCCTCGGCGTTGACCATATCGAAGGCGGCTGGCCGGGTGCCAATCCGACTGACAGCGACTTCTTCGCGGCCCCGCCAGCCACGAAGGCCACCCTCACCGCCTTTGGCATGACCCGCCGCGTGGGCCGGTCGGCTGAGAATGACGATACCCTCGCCGCCGTTCTGAACGCGAATACCCCCGCGGTTTGCCTTGTCGGCAAGACCCATGACTTTCAGGTCACCACCGCCCTGGGCGTCACCCTTGACGAAAACCGTAAGGCGATTGCCTCCTCCCTCCGCCACATCGTCGCCAAGGGGCATGAGGCGCTGTTTGACGCGGAACACTTCTTCGACGGCTACCGCGCCAACCCGGACTATGCGCTGTCCTGCCTTCATGCCGCGCTTGACGCTGGCGCCCGCTGGATCGTTCTGTGCGACACCAACGGCGGCACGCTGCCCGCCGAGGTGGGCCGCATCACGGGCGAGGTGATCGCCCAAGGCATCCCCGGTGACCGGCTGGGCATCCATTGCCATGACGATACCGGCAATGCGGTGGCAAACTCGCTTGCTGCCGTGGATGCAGGCGCGCGGCAGATCCAGGGCACGCTGAACGGGCTGGGCGAACGCTGCGGCAATGCCAATCTGACGACGCTGATCCCGACGCTTTTGCTGAAAGAGCCCTATGCCAGCCGCTACCAGACCGGCATCGCCCCGGCCGCGCTGGCGGGGCTGCAAAAGACCAGCCGGATGCTGGATGATATACTGAACCGGGTGCCCTTGCGGTCAGCGCCCTACATCGGCGCGTCGGCCTTTGCCCACAAGGCGGGTCTGCATGCCAGCGCGATCCTGAAAGACCCCACGACCTACGAACACATCGACCCGGCCCTTGTGGGCAATGAGCGCGTCATCCCGATGAGCAATCAGGCGGGCCAGTCGAACCTGCGCGCCCGGCTGCAAGCGGCGGGCATCGCGATTGATCCGAAAGACCCCCGCCTTGGCCGGATCATCGAGGTGGTGAAAGCGCGCGAGGATCAGGGCTATGCCTATGACAGCGCGCAGGCCAGTTTTGAGCTGGTGGCGCGGCGCGCGCTGGACCTGTGCCCCGCGTTCTTTGAGGTCAAGCGCTACCGCGTCACGGTGGAACGGCGCAAGAACAAGTATGACCGGATGATCAGCCTGTCAGAGGCGGTGGTGGTGGTCAAGATCGGCGACCGCAAGGCGATGTCGGTCAGTGACAGCATGGATGAGGTGGGCGGCGACCGTGGACCGGTCAACGCGCTGGCCAAGGCCTTGGCGAAAGACCTTGGCCCCTACCAGGCCTGCATCGACGACATGAAGCTGGTGGATTTCAAGGTCCGCATCACCAATGGCGGGACCGAGGCCGTGACCCGCGTCATCATCGACAGCGAAGACGGGCAGGGGCGGCGCTGGTCCACCGTGGGGGTCAGCGCCAACATCGTGGACGCAAGTTTCGAGGCGCTGCTGGATGCGATCCAGTGGAAGCTGATCCGTGACTTCGGGGCTGCGATGCCGGTATCCCTTCCATGACCATAGATGCCTGCGCAGCCCTGGTGCAACGCGGCGACCCGGACCGGTTTCTGGCCGTGATGGCCGCGCCTGTTCATGCCCGCGCGCAACTTTTCCCGCTGTATGCCTTCAACCTTGAGGTGGCCCGCGCACCTTGGGTGACAGATGAGCCGCTCATCGCCGAGATGCGCTTGCAATGGTGGCGCGATGTGGTGGAAAACGCAGCCTCCGGTGCGGCGCGCGCGCATGAGGTGGCAGGGCCGCTGCACGCATTGATCCGTGACTTCGGACTGCCGATTGACGTGATGGACCGGCTGATCGCCGCCCGCCGGTGGGACATCCACCACGAGCCGCATGACGCGTTGGGCGACTATCTGGAGGACACCGGGGCCGGCTTGATGTGGTTGGCGGCCCGGGCGCTTGGCGCTCCGGATGCCGCGGAAGACATCGTGCGGGCCTACGGCTGGGCAACGGCGGCAGCAAGTTACCTGCGCGCGGTGCCGGACTTGCAGGCGCGCGGGCGGCAAGCCTTGCCGGAGGGTCTCAGCCCGGGCGTTCTGGCGCAGCAGGGGCTGGCGAAGCTGGGCCTTGCACGTAGGGGCCGAAAAGCGGTGCCAAAGGCTGTCGCACCCGCCCTCTTGGCTGGTTGGCAGACGGAAGGCCTGTTGCGGCAAGTGATGGAAAGGCGTTCCTCACCCCCGCAGCTGACCGAGTTCCAGCGGCGCGGGCGGCTTTTGTGGCAGGCCGCTTCCGGGCGGTGGTAGGCAGGCTTCCTGTGCGACGCCGTCTCCTGCGCGCAACGGGCCGTCAGCGATGAGCGCATGACATGCGACGAAGAGCGGTCCGGTTACCTCAAGTCCGCATTTCCTGTGGGCGCAGCCAAAGCCAGATCAACGCCCCGCCGGCCAGCACAAGGAACGGCAGCATCGCCAGATTGACCATCTGCCAGCCCGCCTGCACCAACCCACCGGCACAGTTCATCAGCCCGCCGGAGGAAAAGCTGGCCATCGTCACACCGCCAAACACGACCAGATCGTTCAGGCCCTGAAGCCGCCCGCGCTCCTCGGGACGCTGGGCGCTGGTCAGCATGGTGGTCGCGCCAATGAAGCCGAAGTTCCACCCGATCCCCAGAAGGATCAGGGCGATGAAGAAATTCTCCAGCTGCACACCGGCCATGGCGACCGCGCCGGCGGCGGCAAGGATCGTCAGACCCAGGGCAATGATCCGTTCTGTGCCGAAGCGGGCGATCAGATGGCCGGTGAAGAAGCTTGGCGCATACATCGCCAGAACATGTGCCGTGACCACATCTGCCGCGTTTCCCTTGTCAAACCCGCAACCAACGACGGCGAGGGGCGAGGACGTCATGACCAGGTTCATCAGCGCATAAGACACAGTGGCGCAGATCATCGCCACCAGGATTGTCGGATTGCGCAACAGCTCGGCCCGGCTGCGTCCAAGGGGGGCACCTGCGACCGGGGGTTTCGGCTTTGGAATCTTCAAAGCCAGAAACAGCGCCGATCCCAGCACGTTCAGCACGATCACCGCAAGGTAGGATCCAAGGAATGGCACTGCCATCTCGTCCGCAGTGACTTTGACCAGCTGCGGCCCGACGACAGCCGACAAAAGCCCCCCCGCCATGACCCAGCTGATCGCCTTGGGGCGAAACGCCTCATTTGCGGTGTCAACGGCAGCAAAGCGGTAAAACCCGTTGGCCGACATGTAGATGCCGGTGATCAGCGCGCCGATGCAGAACAGCAGGAAACTGCCAGTCGACAGACCATAGGCGCCGATCGCGGCGCCAGTCGCCCCGCCAACGGCCCCAAGGAAAAACCCCGCCCGCCGTCCATGGCGCTGCATAAGCGCAGAAATCGGTGTGGCGGTCAGCATGGACCCGATCACCGTCATGGTGATCGGCAGCGTTGCCCAGCAGGGGTTTGGCGCAAGACTGGCCCCTGCCAGCCCCGCGATGGTGAAGATCATCGGCAACTGCGCGCCAAGGATGGCCTGGGCTGCCACTAGGACAAGGACATTGCGCTTGGCAAGGGTATCGGTGCTCATCCGTCATCGGTAGGCGGCGTGCGTTTGGGGGGCAAGGGCTAAAGTGGTTGCCTTCGGCCCGGCGGATCGGTGACAAGGATGGCATGACTGGCAGGATCATCCATTCCCTTGACTGCGTGGCGGAAGGGGCCACCTGGCTGGCCTTGGCCGAACCAGCCTTTGCCCGCGCTTTGCCCTTGATCGGCGATCTGCCCCTGCGGCGCGAGGAGGATGGGTTTGCAGCCCTTTTGCGTGCGATCATCGGTCAGCAGGTGTCCGTCGCCAGCGCACGGGCGATCTGGGCGCGGCTTGAGGGTGCAGGCCTGACCAAGGCCGCGACAATGGCGCTGGCAACGGATGAAGATCTGCGCGCGGCAGGTCTAAGCCGCCAGAAGGCGCGCTACGGTCGGGCTTTGGCGGGGGCAGGGATCGACTTTGTCAGCTTGCGGTCGCGTCCCGATGCCGAGGTGGTTGCCACCCTGGTCGCCGTGCCCGGGATCGGGGTCTGGACAGCCGAGATCTATGCGATGTTCGCCTTGGGTCGGGCTGATGTCTTTGCGCCCGGCGATCTTGCCCTGCAAGAGGCGGCGCGGGTCTTGTTCGGGCTGGACCAGCGGCCAACCGAAAAAGCCTTGCGTGCGATGGCCGAGGCCTGGTCGCCGTGGCGGTCAGTTGCTGCGCGGCTGCTCTGGGCCTATTACCGGGTGGCAAAGGAACGGGACGGGGTGGCGTGATGCGGGATCTGTCGTTTGGTCGGGCCGGGGCGACGGCTCCGGGTGCTTTGGTGGTGTTCCTGCACGGCTATGGGGCCAACGGGGCTGACCTTCTGGGTCTGTCGGATTCGCTCGCGGCGCATCTGCCGGGGGTGGCTTTCCTCGCCCCCGACGCGCCGGAACGCTGTGCAGGCGGGGGTTTCGGGTTCCAGTGGTTTCCAATTCCGTGGATCGACGGGTCACCGCAGGCGCTGGCCGAAGCGGGGCTGGATGCTGCGGCGGCGGACCTTGACGCGTTTCTCGATGCGCGTCTAACCGAGGCCAAGCTTGGTGCTGACCGGCTTGTCCTGATCGGCTTCAGCCAGGGCGCCATGATGGCACTGCACATTGCCCCGCGCCGGACTGGGCCTGTGGCGGGGGTGGTCGCCATCTCGGGCCGGCTGTTGCGGCCCGAAATGCTCAAGGCTGAGGCGCGGGTCAAACCGCCAATCTTGCTGATGCACGGAGATCAAGACCCAGTGGTGCCGTTCGCGGACATGGCAACGGCAGGCGACGCCCTGGTTGCGGCGGGGATTCCGACCTATGGCCATGTGATGCAAGGCACCGGCCACGGGATTGCCCCGGACGGGCTGGGCGTGGCGTTGCAGTTCCTGAAAGAACGACTTGGCTGACGCTTGGCCCGCAAGATGGGCTTTTTACACTATTTCAATGCCTTGCGCTGAACTCATACCACAATCGCGGCCGTCAAGCCACCGAGTTAAGATAGGCCGCGCAGCCGGTCAGGGCGGCGTAATCGTCTTCAACCACGGTGACCGAGAAATCCTTGAGCAGCAGATCGACACGACGGGCCTGACGGAACGCTGCGGTAAGGTTCAGGCTTGCGAAGGACGGGGTCATCGCCCGCGACATGCCGCCGATCAGGTAAATGCCGCCATAGGGCAGGTGGATCAGGGCCAGATCGGCCAGCGTCTGGCCAAGGATATGCACATAAAGCCGCGCGGCGTGGGCGGCGGTGGGGTCGCCCGCCGCCAGGGCCGCCAGCACCTCGGCCGATGTCATGGTCATCGGATGGCCGGCGGCATAGGCGGCGAAGGCGTGCAGGTTGGCAAGGCCACGTCCGGCCAGCACTTCCTCAACCCCGGCATGGGGGACTTCGCCCGCTGATCTCAGGCGGGCCTCAATGAACCGGGCAAGCTGAAAGTCTTCTTCCGTGCGGACGGCCATATTGACGTGGCCACACTCTGACGGCGGCACGACGCGCCCCTGCGGGCCAGGGTGCACCGGCGCTGCGTTCACACCGGTGCCAAGCCCGACAACCAGCATCGGCGCATGGGGTAAGGTCGGCCCGTCAATCACCCGGCGCAGGTTGGCCGCAGGGATATGGCCAAGCGCCTGACCTTGTGCCTGCAAGTCATTGAGGATGGCAACTTTTCCGGCACCCGTGGCAGCAGTCAGCTTTGCCGCATCAATCACCCAGTCAAGGTTCGTCATCGTGGCCACCCCGTCCTGCACCGGGCCAGCGGCAGCAACGCAGACGCCGCTGACGCTGGCCCCGGTCTGGAAGAGGTAGTCGCGCAGCACCTGCGCGATGTCCTGACCGCGCGCCTGATATTCGGCATTGGGAAAGCGGCGGATGCTGTCCAGCCGCACCTGCCCACCATCGGCCAGCGCGACACGCGTGTTGGTGCCGCCGATATCAGCAAGAATGGCGAGGGACATCTTAAGCTCCATCATTCCGCGCAAGCGCGCGGGCGAGGGCGTGATAAGAGGATTTCGGCGTTCTGACCAGAGTGTCAAAGTCGACATGCACCAGACCGAAGCGCTTTTCGTAGCCTTCAGCCCATTCGTAATTGTCAAGAAGCGACCAGTAGAAGAAGCCCTTCACATTGGCCCCATCGGCAATCGCCTGCCGGGTAGCCGAGAGGTGCGAAAAGAGGAAATCCTCACGAACTCTGTCGGTTACAGCGCTGCCTTCCAGAACATCGGCGTTGGCCATGCCGTTTTCGGTGACATAGATCGGCAGATCACCGACATAGTTGCGGGACAGGCGGGTCAGAAATTGGTGCAGGCCTTCGGGATAAATCTCCCAGCCCATCTGGGTGCGCGGGCGGTCACCCGGGACATCCCGAAGCGAGGGCCAGGGTGCAGTCGCATCATGCGCGTGCATGTGGCGGGTGTAGTAGTTGACGCCGAGCCAATCCAGCTTTTGCCCAATGACCGCCATGTCGTCCTGCCAGTTCTTCGGCATGTGCGGCGCAAGCCCTTCCATTACATTGGAGGGATAGCTTTGCCGGATGATGCCTTCGATGAACCAGCGGTTGAAGATCCCGTCCCAAAGGTCTGACGCGGCTTGATCTTCCGGACTGTCAGTTGCGGGGGATGCGTGGTCAAAGTTCAGCACGATCCCAAGGTTCGGCTGGCCCATCCCGCGCAGGCGTTCCACCGCCAACCCATGCGCCAGCAGGATATGGTGCATCGCGCGTGCGGCAGCGCGGATGTCGCGCAGACCGGGCGCATGGATGCCCATGAAGTGCGACAGCCACGCCACGCACCAGGGTTCGTTGATCGTGGCGATACTTGCCACGCGGTTGCCAAGGCGGCGGGACACAGCCTCACTGAAATCGGCGAAGCGGTGGCAGGTGTCGCGGTTCGTCCAGCCGCCCTGATCGGCCAGCGCCGAAGGCATTTCCCAATGATAAAGGGTCTGGAACGGTTTCAATCGGCGTTCCAGCATGCCGTCTACCAGACGGTCATAGAAATCAAGACCTTCAGAATTGACGTTCACCCCATCGGGCATGACCCGCGCCCAAGAGGTGGAAAAGCGGTAGCCGTCCATGTTGGCGGCGCGCAGCAGGTCAAGGTCAGCCGGCCACTGGTGATAATGGTCGCAGGCCAGCGCGCCATCTTCGGCCCTGACCACATTGCCCGGCGTGGCGGAGAAGGTGTCCCAGTGGCAGGGACCGCAGCCGCCAAAACCCGATCCTTCGATCTGATAGGCGGCGGTGGCCGCGCCAAAGACGAATCCTTCCGGAAAGTCGAAGCGCGACAGGGGCTTCGTGGAAAACATGGGTCAGCCTTTGGGTGCGGGGCCGGTGGATTGGCCAATGATAAGCTCGGCCTCAAGCAGGCGTTGCTGGGGCCCTGCGTCGGGGTGGGCGATGACGTCCAGCAGCATCTCGGCAGCCAGACGCCCGGCCTCACGCACGGAAGAGCGGGTGGCGGTGAAGATCGGCACATCCTCGCCGTTCTTCATGTAGGACAGGTCGTCATCGTGGATGATGACCGAAACCTCGCGGCCGAGAACCAGGCCGGAACTTTCCACGGCACGGCGCACGCCCATGCCCGAAATCATCGATGAGGCCAGAAAGGCGGTCGGCGGCCGGGGCAGGGCGAGCATCAGGTTTGCGGCGCGGAAACCGGCAATCTCGGTCATCTCGTCCGAGGACATGAGGAAGGGGTCCGGCGTGATGCTGCGCGCGGTCAGCGCGTCGACATAGCCGGTGCGCCGGCGGATGGCGAAATCCATAAACTCCAATCCGTTCACAAGGCCGATGCGGGAATGGCCAAGGTCCAGAAGGAACTCGGTCGCGCGCTGAAAGGCGCGGCGGTTGTTCACGTCCAGCCAGCAGTAGGGGTCAATCGTGCCGGTGGCGCGGCCATGGACGACGAAGGGCAGGCCAATCTCACGCAGAAGGGCGATGCGGGGGTCATTCATCCGGGGGGCATGGACGATGACACCGTCTACGTTGCCCTTGGATTTCAGGCCGCGATAGGTTGCTTCTTCATCCTCATCAGGGACGACGGACAAAACCATGTCATAGTCGTTGCGGCTGTAGGTCTCACCCGCGCCGGCGATGAAATCAGCGAAAACCGGGTTCACGATTTCATGCCGTGTGGCGATCGGGATGACGTGGCCGACGGCCATCGCGCGACCGGTGGCCAGACGGATCGCGCGGGTGTTGGGGTGGTAGTTATGGCGTTTGGCAGCGGCGACAACGCGTTCACGCGTGGTCTCGTTTACCTCGGGATAGCCATTCAAGGCACGCGACACCGTCGTGGGCGACAGCCCCAGCTTGGTGGCGAGTTCCTTGAGGTTCATGTGGGCTCTGCTGCTCAAAACGGTTTCAACCGGCCAAACCTTAGCCACCTTGGCGGAGTGCGTCAAAACATATCACTTCGCTCCGTAATCGATTACGGACGCCGGGATAGGCAGATAAGGGGTGGTTTGCGCGATTTGAAGGCGCTTTGGATTGACTTGAAGGGCGGGATCGGCGACGCTTGCGCATCCAAAGCGGTTTGAAACGATTCTGATTCAGGACTGTTTCTGGGCGCCCTTGGGAAAATCGCCCCGCCATGAGGGCGGGGGAATCGGGAGGATTGCAATGAAGACGAAACTTCTCGTCAGCGCAGCGGCGCTGGCGCTGGGTGCGGGTGGCGCCATGGCGCAGGACCTCAAATTCCCCGTCGGAGAAGGCGCGTTCAACTGGGCGAGCTATACCGCGTTTGACGAAGCCAACAATCTTGAGGGTCAGTCGCTGACGATCTTCGGGCCTTGGCGCGGCGAAGACCAGGTGCTGGTTGAATCGATGCTGGCCTATTTCACCGCCGCGACCGGCGTGACGGTCAGCTATTCCTCGTCCGAAGGTTATGAACAGCAGCTGATCATTGACGCCGAAGCCGGTTCGCCCCCCGACGTCGCCGTGCTGCCGCAGCCCGGCCTGATCGCTGATCTGGCCAAACGCGGCTTCGTTACGCCGCTGCCGGCCGATGACGCCGCCTGGCTGACCGAAAACTATGGCGCCGGCGCAAGCTGGGCGGCCCTTGGCACCTATCCCGGCCCCGATGGCACCCCGGCTCTTTACGCTTTCCCCTACAAGGCGGACGTGAAGTCGCTGGTCTGGTACAGCCCTGACAACTTTGCCGACGCGGGCTATGCCGTGCCTACAACGATGGAAGAGCTGAAAGCCCTGACGGACCAGATCGTCGCCGATGGCGGCACGCCATGGTGCATTGGTCTGGGTTCAGGCGGTGCGACCGGCTGGCCCGCGACCGACTGGGTCGAGGACATGATGCTGCGCACCCAACCCCCGGAAGTCTATGACGCCTGGGTGTCGAACGCGCTGCCCTTCAACAGCCCCGAAGTCGTGGCCGCGATTGATGAGTTCGGCTACTTCGCCAAGAACGACACCTATGTCGCTGGCGGTGCTGCCGCCGTGTCGTCGACCGACTTCCGCGACAGCCCCAAGGGTCTCTTCTCGTCGCCACCGCAGTGCTACATGCACCGTCAGGCGTCGTTCATCCCGTCCTTCTTCCCAGAAGGCACGGAACTGGGCACCGATGCGGACTTCTTCTACTTCCCGGCTTATGCCGAGAAGGACCTTGGGTCCCCGGTTCTGGGTGCTGGCACGCTGGCTTTCATCATGAAGGACAGCCCGGCTGCACAAGCCTTTGTCGAGTTCCTGAAGACCCCGATCGCGCATGAAGTCTGGATGGCGCAGACCGGTTTCGTCACCCCGCACAAGGGTGTCAGCATTGATCTCTATGGATCAGCCGCGCTGAAAAAGCAGGGTGAGATTCTGGCCAACGCCACCACCTTCCGCTTTGAC
>JANPJU010000163.1:0-18807 GCA_031425675.1 Paracoccaceae bacterium
CCGACGAGGAGACGCAGTCGAACGAGGAGGATGTCGCCATGATGCGCGTCCTCTCCTGGGCCTATCTGGCGCTGGCCTATGGCTTCGTCTTCCTGCCGGTCGTCGTGCTGGTGGTGTTCAGCTTTCAGGATGGCCGCCTGCCGATACCGCCGTTCAAGGGCGTGACACTGGACTGGTATGCACGGGTTCTGGGCGATGATGATCTGATGGCCGCCTTGGGCAATTCGCTGCTGGTGGCGCTGGTATCGTCTGCCGTGGCGCTGGTGCTTGGGTTTCTGGCGGCGCACGCCCTTGCCCGCGTGCGTCTGCCGGGGTCAACCCTCATGCGGGGTATCCTGATCGCGCCGATGACGGTCAGCTACCTGATCATCGCGCTGGGCCTGCTGACCATCTTCAACCAGCTGGGCATCCGGCCATCCCTTTGGGCCACCGGGATCGGCCATGTCGTCATCAACCTGCCCTTGTGCTTTGCCATCACCTACGCCGCGATGGGCGACCACCAGAAAGCGGCCGAGCGTGCCGCGCGTGACCTTGGTGCCGCCGAATGGCAGGTGCTGGCCCTCGTCAGCGCCCCGATGCTGAAAGCCCCGCTTGCCGCTGCTTTCTTCCTGTCCGTCACCTTTTCATGGGATGAATTCATCATCGCCTTCCTCCTCACTCGTTTCGATGTCACCTTGCCGGTCGAGATCTGGTCGATGCTGAAATCCGGCCTGTCCCCCGCCACCAACGCCGTGGGCGCGCTGGTGTTCCTTGTGTCGGTCACGCTGGTGATCCTGCTTGAACTGACAGTTTTCAGGAGGGTGAAATGACCGCCGGTGTCTCGATCCAACAGGTATCGCAACGCTACGGCACCGCCACCGCCCTGGACGCCGTCAGTCTTGAGATTGCAGCGGGGGAGTTTGTGGTGCTGCTGGGGCCTTCGGGCTGCGGCAAGACGACACTTCTGAACATCATCGGCGGCTTTGCCGAACCGACCGAGGGGCGTGTGCTGATCGGCGGGCGGGATATGGGCGGCGTGGCCCCCAAGGACCGGCCCACAACGACCGTGTTTCAGGACTATGCTCTGTTCCCGCACATGTCCCTGCGCGACAATGTGGGCTTCGGCTTGCGGATGCGCGGCGTGGACCGGGCCAGGCGCGCGGCGAAGGCGGATGCCATGCTTTCCCTTGTCGGGCTGGACGCAAAGGGTGACCGCCGCCCGCATGAACTGTCGGGTGGCCAGCGCCAGCGCGTCGCCCTGGCCCGCGCCTTGGCGGTTGAGCCGGACGTGCTGCTGCTGGACGAACCCCTTGGTGCGCTTGACCTGAAGCTGCGCCGCCAGATGCAGGAAGAGCTGAAGGCGATCCAGCGCCGTGTGGGAACAACCTTTGTCCATGTGACCCACGATCAGGAAGAAGCGATGGCGATTGCCGACCGCATCGTGGTGATGAACGCCGGCCGGGTTGAGGATTTTGGTCCCCCGCGTGAGGTTTACCTGCACCCGAAAACCCTGTTCACCGCCGGGTTCATGGGTGAGGTCAACCGCATCCCCGTGATCAGCGGGCAGGCTCCCTTCGGCCCGGTGGCGGTGGCTGATGGCACGCTGTGCATCCGGCCCGAGGCGATCTCAGTGACAGGCTCGCTGCATATCGGCCTGTGCAAGGTGACCGACGTGGCCTTTTTCGGCACCCATGTCCGCGCGCATGTGGCCCCTTTGGCGGCCCCGGATCTGGCGCTTCTGGTGCATCTGCCGCAATCTGCGGCGGTTGAGGTCGGCACGGTGCTGGACCTTGGGGCCGAAAGCCATGTGGTGCTGACCCGATGAAAGCCAAACCGGAAGACTGGTGGCGCGTTCGCAAGCTGGACGATGGTGTCACCCACATTGATGAACCCCATATCCGCGAGTTTTACCGCTGCAATGTCTGGCACGTCCGGGGGCGTGATACCGACATGCTGGTCGACAGCGGGATGGGCGTCGTCTCTCTCCGCGACCGGGTGCCCCTGGTGACCGAACGCCCCTTGCAGGCGGTGGCGAGCCATACCCATTTCGACCACATCGGGTTGCACCACGAATTTCCCTGCCGCCTGTGCCACGGGGCCGAGGCGCACCTGATGCGCGCGCCCACGCGGGAAAACTCCTTTGCCGACAAGTATGTGACCGACGATATCTTCACGACCCTGCCGCCCGAGCCGTTCACCTGCGACACCTACGCCGTGAAAGCCGCCCCAGCGACGCGGCTGTTGTGGGATGGCGATGTGGTAAATCTTGGCGACCGGCATTTCGAGGTGATCCATACGCCGGGGCATTCTCCGGGAGGGATTGCGCTGTGGGAGGCGGCAACCGGCATCCTGTTTTCGGGCGATATCGTCTATGATGGGGAACTGATCGAGGGCACGACCGATCTTGAACAGGCGCAATATGTGACCTCGATGGAGCGGCTTCTGGCCTTGCCCGCGCGGGTGGTGCATGGCGGGCATTTCCCAAGCTATTCGGGCGCGCGGCACCGTGAGATGATCTTGGATTGGCTAAGGGGTAAGGGCAGATGACAGGTTTCAACCAACCGCTGGGCGGCAATGACATGCCGCGCTTTGGCGGGCCGGCAACGATGATGCGGTTGCCGGCGGCGACCAGTGCCGCAGGGCTGGACGTGGCGTTCATCGGCGTGCCCATGGACCATGGCACCAGCAACCGCCCCGGCACGCGGCTGGGGCCACGCCAGATCCGCGATGAATCCCGAATGCTGCGGCCTTACAACATGGCGACGGGGGCGGCGCCGTTTGAACACCTGCAAGTGGCCGATATCGGCGACGTTCCGATCAACACCTTCGATCTGAAAAAGACCGTGGACATCATCACCGCGCATTACCGTGAGGTGCTGTTGCATGGGGTGGTCCCGCTGACGCTGGGGGGCGACCATACCCTGACCTGGCCCATCCTGCGGGCAATCAAGGAACGCCACGGCCCGGTTGCCCTGATCCACATCGACGCCCATGCCGACATCAACGACACCATGTTTGGCGAAACGGTCGCCCACGGCTGCCCCTTCCGCCGCGCGTGGGAGGATGGCTGTCTGATCAACGACAAGGTGTTCCAGATCGGCCTGCGCGGCACCGGCTATTCCCCGGATGATTTCAACTGGGCGCGAGGGCAAGGCTGGACGGTGATTCAGGCCGAAGAATGCTGGGGGAAGTCGCTGAATGGCCTGATGTCCCAGGTGCGCGCGAAGATCGGCGATGCGCCGGTTTATATTAGCTATGACATCGACAGCCTTGACCCCGCCTTTGCCCCCGGCACCGGCACGGTCGAACCGGGCGGCCTGTCCACCTGGCAGGCGCTGGAGATCATCCGGGGCTGTGCCGGGCTGAACATCATCGGCGGCGATCTGGTGGAGGTGTCGCCCCCCTATGACCCCACCGGCAACACCGCGTTGATCGGGGCAAACCTGCTGTATGAGATGCTGTGCGTCCTGCCGGGTGTGCCGCAAATGCCGTCCCGGTTTTCCGGGCTGCAGTTCTAACCCGGTCAGTCGCCGACCTTGCAGCGTTTGATCCCGCCTGCGCCCGCCTCGCACAGGATTTCCGGGGCAGCTTCTGCCACGGGCTTTGGCGTGGTGGACCCGGCCTCGGCCTCGGCCTCGGCGGCGGCTTGCGCAACAGCGGCCTGGGCCGCGTCATGGACTTCGCGGCTGGCGGCAAGCCGAGCGGCGGCGCGGGCGGCGCGGTCGGCATCATAGGCGTCACGCGCATCCCGATCCAGGGCCGAAGCCAGCACGATAACCGGCACTTCGCCCAGCCCGTCCTCCTTGTGGACAACGGCGGCGTTCATCGCCTGGACGTGCAGGGTTTCGAAAAAGTCCACCAGATCGGCATCCGCCATCCGTCTTGGTGCCAGCACTTGCAGGTGAATCTGCCCGGCGACATTGGCGATGAAAAGTCGGCCGCGCATGTCATCGGGCAAAAGGTCTTCGGTGATGTCGAGACCGCGCACCGTCATCGTGGCTGATCCCCGATAGACGGTACCCTTGGTCTGCAAGGCAAGGCGCTGGTCGGTGGCCATGGCACCGGCAAAGATCACGTCAGGATAGCGGACCGCCTTGACGACCACCCGACGTTCCCCGCGTTCATAGGTGAGGATCGACACTTCGGCCGCGTCGGCGACCTCGGTGTTGACCATGTCCGTGATCAGGCCACGGGCCATCGCCTCGCCTGATCCAGCCGCACGCGGAAGGAAGGCCTGTGCGTCCTCTTCCACGGCGGGGCGTACGGTCCAGCCATCCGGCGGGCGGGGCAGCATGTCAACCAGATTGCGGGGCAGACCTGTCGGATCAGCCGACCGCGTCAGTGAGGCAAGACGCCCTGACAGCCCACTCAGATAATCCGGTAGGGTCAGATCAGCCTCAGTGTCGGCGGCGGTGACCAGTTGGCGGGCCATGCTGTAATCCAGCGCCAGAAACCCGCCAGCAGCGACGGACAACATTGAAAGCCAGCCGATCAGTCGCAGCACCGCAGAACCCCATTCTTTCGTTCCAGCCAACGGCCTAATGCAAAATTGGGGCAAGCTTCGGGCAGGCCAAAGGATTCATCCCCGAACCGGGCATCAAGATGCCACCCGTTGGCCTTCAGATCAGACCTTCCTTGCGGAACAGCTCTTTCAGGTCCGTTTCCGGCCGTGCTCCGAAATGCGTGATGACCTCGGTCGCGGCGATGCAGCCCATCCGGCCTGCGGTGGCAAGCGATTGGCCGGTGGCATAGCCATACAGGAACCCTGCGGCGAACAGATCGCCAGCACCTGTGGCATCGACCGGCACCATTCGGCGCACCGGCGCAAGGGCTGTCTCATCACCGCGGACGATGATCACATCGTCACCCGACCGGGTGCAGGCGACCAGACCGGCATCATCAGCGGCCTGTTCAAGGGCGGCAGAAAGGTCCGTCTGATACAGCGAGCACCATTCGTGTTCATTGCCGATCACATAGTCCAGCGATTTGACCAGACGGCGGAAATCACCCCGATGCCGGTCAACGCAGAACGGGTCGGACAGCGAAATCCCCGCCTTGCCGCCCGCTTTGTGGCACAGATCAACCGCGCGTTCGAAGGCCAGCTTTCCCTTTGGCTTGTCGTACAGATAGCCCTCAAGGAACAGGATCTCGGCGCTGCCGGCCACGCTTTCGGCAACGTCGTCCGGCCCCAGTTCCGAGGAGATGCCAAGATAGGTGTTCATCGACCGCTCGCCATCCGGGGAAACGAAGATCATGCTGCGTGAAGTGGGCAGTTCGCCCCCCGGAACGGGAGGGTTGACGAAATCGGTGCCCTCATCCGCCATGCTGCGGGCATAGAAACGGCCAAGCGCGTCATCATGCACCCGGCCGATGAAGGCGGTGGCAAGGCCAAGGCTACCAAGCCCGGCAAGCGTGTTGGCGACCGATCCGCCGGGTGCCTGCTGGCGGTTGGTCATCGCCCCGTACAAAAGCTCGCCCCTCTCACGCTCGACCAGTTGCATGATGCCTTTCTGGATGCCCATCAGGTCAAGGAACGTGTCGTCAGCCGAGGAAAACACATCGACGATGGCATTGCCGATGCCGACGACCTGATAGGATTTCATGCGGTCTTCTCTCCCAGCTTCTGATCATAAAGGCACCAGTCCCAAATCGGGCAAATGCCGCATCTTGGTGTGCGCGCGACGCAGATATACCGGCCATGCAGGATAAGCCAGTGGTGGGCATGAGCCTGGTATTCGACCGGGACATGATCTTCGATCGCGCGTTCGACGGCGGCCTCGTCCTTTCCGGGGCAGATGCCGGTGCGGTTGCCGACGCGGAAGATGTGGGTATCCACCGCCTGTGCAGGATGGTGAAACCACATCGACAGCACCACATTCGCCGTCTTGCGCCCGACGCCCGGCAAGCTGACAAGCGCAGCGCGAGAGCTTGGCACTTCACCCCCGAAATTGTCGATCAGAAGGCGCGAGAGTTTGATGACGTTCTTGGCCTTGTTGCGGTACAGGCCGATTGTCTTGATGTGGTCGATCAGGGCCTCTTCGCCCAGATCGACCATCTTCTGCGGTGTGTCGGCGATGGCGAACAGCTGGCGCGTGGCCTTGTTCACACCCACGTCGGTGGATTGCGCCGACAGGGCGACGGCGACCAGCAGGGTGAAGGCGTTGACGTGTTCAAGCTCGCCCTTCGGCTCCGGCTCGATCGCGGCGAAGCGGGCGAAGATGTGTTTCAGCGGGGCATAGGCAAGCTGTGGGGTCATCAGGCTATGCAGCACGAAACCACGCGGGCGACAAGCGCAGGAAACGGGTCGCGATGTCGCGGCCGGTCGGCTAATGCTTGGGGCCAGGCTCGTCGATGACTTCGTCTTCTCCTCGCAATCGCTTGCGAGGAGAAGACGAAGTTGTACGACGAGCGGTCGCAAGGAGACCGCCCATGACCGACCAATCCCCCGCCTACCATTACCAGGTGATCGCCCGTGCGCTGCAGGTGATCGACACCGCAAGCCCGACCTTGACGCTGGAGGATCTGGCCACCGAAATGCAGATGAGCCCGGCACATTTCCAGCGGGTGTTCAGCCAATGGGTCGGCGTCAGCCCAAAGCGGTATCAGCAATACCTGACGCTGGGCCACGCGCGGCGTTTGCTGGCCGAACGCCACACCACGCTCGCGGCAGCGTACGAGGCAGGGTTGTCGGGCAGCGGCCGCCTGCATGACCTGTTCCTGACCTGGGAAGCGATGTCGCCGGGCGATTATGCGCGTGGCGGGGCCGGGCTGACCATCCGCTGGGGCTGGTTTGACAGCCCCTTTGGCCCCGCGCTGGTTATGGCCACCGACAGGGGGATCTGCGGCATGGGCTTCGCCGATCAGGCGGATGATGCGGCGGCGCTGGACGATCTGGTCAGCCGCTGGCCGAAAGCGGTATATGTAAATGACCCGCTGACCCTCCGCCCCTTTGTGGACGCAGCCTTTGGCGGCAAGGTTACCGCGCTTCACCTGATTGGTGCGCCGTTCCAGATCAAGGTCTGGGAGGCGCTGCTTGCCATCCCTTCGGGCCATGTCACCACCTACGGCGACATTGCCGGGGCAATCGGCCACCCCTCGGCCCACCGCGCGGTGGGAACGGCGGTTGGGCGCAACCCGATCAGCCTTCTGATCCCCTGTCACCGGGCCTTGCGCCGTGATGGCGGGCTTGGTGGTTATCACTGGGGTCTGCCGCGCAAACGGGCGATGCTGGCGCGCGAGGCGGCGCAAACTAATCTCTGATGCGCGGAACCCTGCCGATCTTTGCGACGTTATGCCTTGGACTGTCATCCTGATCCGGCGCTTGCTATAAGCATGCCAGAGCCCGGTCCGCGGGACAGAGACCTTTTCGAGGCGAGAGCAATGATGATGAAGACCCCCCTTATTCTGGCTTCGGCCTGCCTTCTGGCGCTGACGGCTTGCGTCGACCCGAACGCCTATCCGGATGATCCGAACGGCCGCACCAAAAGCGGTGCCGTGCTTGGTGGCCTTGTTGGCGCCGTTGCCGGTGCCGCGACCGCGCGCGATGGTGACGAGCTGAAGGGCGCTGTCCTTGGCGGCGCGCTTGGTGCTGGCACGGGCGCGCTGATCGGCGCCGACCTTGACCGTCAGGCCGCGGAACTGCGCGGCTCGCTCAGCTCAAACATCTCGGTCACGAATACGGGCGACTATCTGATCGTGAACATGCCGCAGGACCTTCTGTTCGCGGTGGACAGCGCGTCGGTGCGTCCAGACCTGCGCCGTGACCTGTCGACCGTCGCCTCCAGCCTGCTGAAATACCCCAACAGCCGGATCGACGTGATCGGCCACACCGACAACTCCGGTGCCGCCGCCTACAACCAGGATCTTTCGCAGCGCCGGGCCGTGTCCGTTGCCGGCGTCCTGCGCGACAATGGCGTGCCGGGTGCGCGGGTAGCGGCCTTTGGCCGGGGTGAGGATCAGCCGATTGCGTCGAACCTGACGCCGGAAGGCCGCGCTCAGAACCGCCGCGTGGAAATCATCATCCGCCCGACGCGCTAAGCCCGACGAGCTGATTCAGCCAGACGCATGACGTGCAAGGGGCCGGGATTTCCCGGCCCTTTTTGCGTGAAGGCCCTTTTGTGATTGTGTCCTTGGGCAAGCGGTCATAATTTCCGACCAATCGCCGGGGTCCGAAAATGCCGTTCCTGAAAGTCACGCCCGAAAAGCTGTCACATTCGGTGGTTCGCCAGATCGAACAACTGATCCTGCGCGGCATCCTGCAGCCGGGCGAGCGGTTGCCGTCTGAACGCGACATGGCGGAAAAGCTGGGCGTATCACGGCCGTCCTTGCGCGATGCCATCGCCGATCTGGCGGAGCGCGGACTTCTGACCAGCCGGGCCGGGTCTGGCGTATTTGTGGCCGAAGTGCTGGGATCGGCGTTTTCACCCGCCTTGATCCATCTGTTCGCCACGCATGAAGAGGCGGTGTTCGACTACATCGCCTTTCGCCGCGACATGGAGGGGCTTGCCGCCGAGCGTGCGGCGCGGCTGGGGTCGGAAACCGACCTGCGCGTGATTGCCACGATCTTCGCCAAGATGGAACTGGCGCATCAAAAGCGCGACCCCACCGATGAAGCCCAACTGGACGCCGAGTTTCACATGGCAATCATCGAGGCCAGCCACAACGTCATCATGCTGCACATGCTGCGGTCGATCTTCGACCTGCTGCGGCAGGGTGTGTTCTACAATCGGCAAGTCATGTTCAAGAACCGGATGACTCGGGAACAACTGCTGGACCAGCACCGGGCGATGAACAGTGCCGTGCAAGCCCGTGACCCGGCGGCGGCAAAGGCGGCGGTTGAGGCGCATCTGAATTTTGTAGAGCAGGCTTTGGTTGATCAGATCCGCGCCGAAAAGAATGAAACCATCGCCCGCCAACGGCTTGACCATGAAGTGAACCGTTGACTCACCAAATGCAGGCCAACGTCCCCAAATGAAAACGGCGGCCCGATGGGCCGCCGTTTCTGTGTGTCAGACCAGCAGCACGTTCAGTGCATGCGGTCTGCGACCTGCACAATGGCATCGTCAATCGACGCAGCCGCCGCGTCAGCGGTCATCTGCTTGGCCAGCACATCGCCCGCAGCAGCAATCGCCACCGCGATGGCTTGTTCGCGGACCTGACGGATGGCCCCAGCCTCGGCCGAAGCGATCTGATCCGTGGCCGCGGCCAACCGCCGGGCGATTGATGCCTGAAGATCGGCCTTGGCCTGAGCGGCTGCAGCCATCGCTTCGTCACGGGCAGAGGCGACGATGCGGTCAGCCTGCTCCTGCACTTCTTTTTGGCGGCGTTCGTAGGTGGCAAGGATCGACTTCGCCTCTTCCCGCAGCGCGCGGGCTTCGTCGAGGTCGGCCTTGATCGCCACGGCGCGGGCGTCAAGCATCCCGGCAATCTTGCCCGGCACCTTGAGGTAGACCAGGATCGCCACAAACGTAAGAAAGCCCAGCAACACAACAAAATCGGTGTTGCCCAGCGAGAAGAACGGACCAGTCGCAGCCAAGGCGGGCGATGCGACAAGTGTCAAAAGCACTGCAAGCCGTGTCATCGCCTTACCCTTTCAGCCGGGCCGAAACGGCCGCGGAAACAGTTTTGCCATCAGCCGACCCGCCAAGGGCCGACACCAGCTCAGCCGCAGTATCGCGCGCCACTTCGGCCACCGCCTCTGCGGCTCCGTCGCGAATCCCGGCAATCGTTTTTTCGGATTCCGCAGTCCTGACCGCAATCTGCGCATCAGCGGCGGCGGTGGCAGCATTCAGGTCTTTCTGGATGTCGGCCTTGGCAACGGCCACGATCTTGGCAGCCTCACCCCGGGCCGTAGCCAGCGCGTCGTTGTAGGCCTTTTCGGCAGCAACGGCTTTTTGCTTCAACTCTTCCGCCGCGGCAAGGTCGTTGGTGATCGCGCTTTTGCGATCCGCCAGAACCGCGCCGATGCGCGGAAGTGCCACACGCGACAGCACGAAATACATCACGACCAGCGTGACGAGGGCCCAGAAAATCTGGTTTGGCCAGGTCGAAAAGTCCAGCTGGGGCATGCCCACTGCTGCTCCGCCCTCACCATGAGCTTCGGTTGCCATGTCGTCTTGTCCTTATGCCTTGGGAACCGGGGCCAGACCGGCGGCCTGGCCCGGAAATCAGGTGCGAAGGATCAGACGGCAAACATCAGCAGCAGGGCGATCAGGAACGAGAAGATGCCCAGTGCTTCGGCAAACGCGATGCCGACGAAGAGGTTCGCGGTCTGCGAGGGGGCAGCCGAGGGGTTGCGCAGGGCGCCAGCCAGGAAGTTCCCGGCAATGTTGCCCACGCCGATGCCGGCGCCGCCAAGTCCGATGGCGGCCAGGCCGGCACCGATGAACTTGCCCATTTCTGCGATATCGCCTTCCATTTGGTAGCTCCTTTACTGGAATTGGCTGAAGTTTGGTAAGTGACCTTTAAGGGTGGCCTTAGTGATGGGCCTCGCCCACGGCGTCGCGAAGATAGACGCAGGTCAGAATGGTGAACACATAGGCCTGGACGGCAGAGACCAGCACCTCAAGCCCGTACATGGCGGCAATCGCCAGCACCGGAACGAATGACGCCACCCCCATCGCCCCGGCGAAACCCGCAAAGACCTTGATCACGGCGTGACCGGCCAGAAGGTTGCCGCCAAGACGGACCGAATGGCTGAGGGGGCGCACGAAGTACGAAATGACCTCGATCACCGCCAGCACTGGGCGCAGGAGGAGGGGGGCGGACGAGACCCAGAACATCGACAGGAACCCCGGGCCCTTGCGGATGAAACCAACCACCGTGACCGTCAGGAACACCAGCAGCGCCAGCGTGGCGGTGACGGCGATGTGCGACGTGGTGGTGAACGACATCGGGATCAGGCCAAGGAAGTTCGACAGGAACACGAACATGAACAGCGTCATGACATAAGGGAAAAACTTCACCCCTTCATGTCCGGCGATGTCTTCCACCATCTTGTGGATGAAGCCGTACAGCAGTTCCGCCACCGATTGCCCTCGCGATGGCACGATGGCCCGGCGGCGGGTGGACAGGATCAAAAGCGCGGTCATTGCCAGCACGGCAATCGCCATCCAGAGGGTGACGTTCGTAGGCGTATACCATTCGATCGGACCGTCGCCGAACAACGGCTTGACGATGAACTGATCCATAGGATGGATCTGCAGCCCGCTTGCGGCTTCTGTCCCGGTCGTTGCCATCCGTCACGCCCCTTCGTCGTTTGCGGCCCGGTCCTTGTCGGACTGATCGGCCGCCTTCTGTGCCAGTTGCCTTGCCGACCCAAGCATCGTCTTGATGCCCGCCGCAAAGCCGAAAAGCGAGAAGATCACCAGGAAGATCGGCAGCGTGCCAAACAGCACATCCAGCCCGTAACCAATGCCGACCCCCAGGAACATCCCGGTCATCAGCTCGATCAGCATCCTCCAGGCGACCTCGCCCTGCGAGAAACCCTTCGCCGTAGAGCCTTGCGTCGGCGGTGCCTGATCCCTGACCTGCGCAAGACGCGCCTCAAGCGCGCGGAGCCTGTCTGGATCGGGTTCGGACGCCATCACGCAGCCCCTTCAGTCGGGCGGAAACTACGAAGAGGGCAGCGCAGAGTCAAGCTGTGATAAGGAGTTGGAAGTTATTGAAATCATTAAGTTTTCTGCCCAGCCATCCAGCGTGATCCCAGCTTATGATGTGTCATGACAGGGCCAGACATATTCAACCAGATGGTTGACGATAGCAGGGCCACCCCGGATACTGCCGTGATGACAAACCCCTTGGACCACGTCTTCGCTGCGCTGGCCGACCCGACCCGCCGCGCCATCCTTGCGATGCTGCTCGAGGATGACATGGCCGTCACCGATGTGGCAGAGCCTTTTTCGACCAGCCTGGCCGCCATCTCCAAACACCTTGGGGTGCTCGCTGACGCGGGGCTCATCACGCGGGAACGCAGGGGCCGTGTCATCTGGTGCCGGCTGGAGCCCGACTCCCTGCGGGCGGCATCCGTCTGGATGCAAGGTTTTGGTCAGTTCGATCCGGTTGACCTTGACGCGTTCGAGCGTTTTCTGGAACAGGAACTGGATGCTACATCAGAGTAACGGGATCTTAACCTAGATTCGGGATGCTGAACGGATGTTGTTGTTTATTCAGAAACAGTCTGTTCTGATGTATCAGGAACGTTTCACGATTTGCGACGTTGTTTGCCATAGTCCTGCCGTGCTTGCACGGGAAAAAGGCAGAGTAAGAAGGGATGTTCCCGATGAAGAAAAAGCTTAGCCTGTTGCAGAAAATGGGTGTGTCCCGGCCCAAGACTCCGGAAGAAGTTGAAGACCTTTCGCCGTTTGAAAAGCGGCTGAAGATGGTGAACCGCGCCCGCGTGGTCAATCAGCAGGGCCTTGGCGGCCCGGTGTTCAAAATCCGACAGTCAGAAACGGAAGCCTGAGGCCGGTCATCAGGTCACGCAGTTCTTGCCGGGCGGCGATGTTGGACAGGTTCAGCTGATCTACGCCGGTGTCCTTAAGATCAAGCAAGGTCAGGCCGCGCGGAAACAGTTCACGGAAGATCACCCGTTCGGAAAAGCCAGGCAGGACGCGAAAGCCGATCCGGCGCGACAAATCTTCAAGGGCGGCCCCTACCTTCTTCTTGTTGTGCATCGCCTGCGCGCCCAGCCGGTTGCGCACCACGATCCAGTCAATCGGCGGCAACCCGGCCTGCGACCGCATCTGCCGAGCGGACCACACCATTTCGGCATAGATCGACGGACCCTTGACCTGCCCGGACATCGGATCGACCCGCGCCAACAGGTCAAAGTCCACAAAACTGTCGTTCATCGGCGTGATCAAAGTGTCCGCCAGCGAATGGGCCACCTGGCTAAGGCGGGTATGGCTGCCGGGACAGTCGATGACGATGAAATCCTTCTCGGAATGCATCGCTTCGACCGCGAGGGTCAAACGCTGGTCCTGCGCATTCTCGCCGGTGCCAAGGGTTGCAGCGTCACCCAGCGGCAGATCGCGGTAGTCGGGCGTGGGCAGGGCGATACCCGCTTGCGCCATGAACGCACGGCGGTTTTCGACATAGCGGGCAAAGGTGCGCTGACGCAGGTCAAGGTCCAGCGCCCCCACCCGGTGCCCCAGCCGCGACAGCGCCGTCGCCACATGCATGCAGGTGGTTGACTTGCCCGAGCCGCCCTTTTCGTTCCCGACGACGATGATCCGCGCCATATGCAGCAATCCCTTGCGACTTCCCGGCCTTGTCTTATGCCCAGCCGTTGCCAAGCGGAAGCGCAACCGGGAGGCGGCTTCACCATGTTGCGAAAACTTCACAAGCGCGGCACGGGCTTGGGGCCAGACATGTCGAAAGGGCATGTGTTGCCACATGCCCTTTCCATCTGTCTGCGGCGGTGGGTCTTAGAAGCCCAAGCCGGCGTACTTGTTCTTGAACTTCGACACGCGGCCGCCGGTGTCCATCAGCTTGGCCTGCTGACCGGTCCAGGCGGGGTGCGCCAGCGGGTCGATGTCCAGCGACATCTGGTCACCGGCCTTGCCCCAGGTCGAGCGCGTCTCGTAGGTGGAGCCATCGGTCATCTTGATCGTGATGGTGTGGTATTCGGGGTGAATTTCGGCTTTCATTGTCCCGCTCCTTATTCCGATTTGGCTTTGTAGGTGACGTCTTCGGCGATCCGGGCCGATTTGCCACGACGCGTGCGCAGGTAATACAGCTTGGCACGACGGACGCGGCCACGACGGACCACTTCGATGCTGTCGATGTTGGTCGAATAGAGGGGGAACACACGTTCCACGCCTTCGCCGAACGAAATCTTGCGGACCGTGAAGCTGGCCGAGATGGTCGCGCCACCTTTGCGGCCGATGCACACGCCTTCATAGGCCTGCACGCGGCTGCGGGTGCCTTCGGTGACTTTATAGCCGACGCGAATGGTATCGCCGGCCTTGAAATCCGGGATGGTCTTGCCGAGGGCAGCAATCTGCTCGGCCTCAATGATCGCGATAAGGTTCATCGCTGGTTACTCCAATGCTCGCGGTTGTTGCCCACGAAGATGATGCCGCGCCATAGCTTCCGGTCTTCTCTCGGGTCCCAGTCCTGAAGGACAAGCCCGCCGAAGGTAGCGCCTGCGTTTTTACCCGGCCCGCCGCAGTGTCCCCGCCGAAGAAGACGGGCAAGCGACAGAATCCGTACCCGGAAACCCTGACGGACCCCCGGATCGGGGGCGTATAGGCCCCGCCGCATGGCCCGTCAAGCCGTTGCATCATTGGGTTGTGGGCGCGATCCGCAGACAACAGGGCAACCGGCGGTCAGGCCCCGTCTGTCCGCTTTGACTTGTGCGCCGCCCACAGGTCCGGGCGGCGGGTGGCGGTTAGTGTTTCAGCACATGCCCGACGCCATTTTGCAATTGCGGCGTGGTTGCCCGATTGCAGGACGGCCGGAATATCCTGCCCTTCCCACTGCGCCGGGCGGGTATATTGGGGATGCTCCAGCAGCCCTTCGGAAAAGCTTTCCTCAACGGTCGACGCGGCATTGCCAAGGACGCCTGGCAGCAGCCTGACCGTGGCATCCAGCATCGCCTGGGCGGCAATTTCGCCCCCGGTCAAAACGAAATCACCAAGGCTGATCTCTTCGATGCCGTGATGGTCCAGCACGCGCTGATCCACCCCTTCAAAGCGGCCACACAACAGAGTGATCCCGTCAGCCGCAGCCAAACGACGGGCGGTGTCTTGGGTAAAGGGCTTTCCACGCGGGGAAAGATAGATCACCGGCCAGCGGCCGCGGTCGGTTGGCGTGCCGTTGGCCGCATGACGCAGGGCGGCGTCAACGACGTCGGCGCGCAGGACCATGCCCGCGCCACCGCCTGCCGGGGTATCGTCGACGTTCAGGTGTTTGCCGATGCCGAAGGGGCGCAGGTCGATCGCCTCCAGCCGCCAAAGGCCAAAGTCCAACGCTTTGCCGGTCAGCGACAGGCCAAGCGTGCCGGGGAACGCCTCGGGGAAAAGCGTAATGACCTTGGCCGTCCAGGCACCCTTGACGACGCGCGGTTCCTCCAGAAGGTCACGAGGTTGCAGGCTGGCGCGGATCGACAGGCGGCCATGGCTGCGCGAAGGGTCGGTGGGCGAAGGCTCGCCCGATGGCGGGTCATTTGGGTCAGACATGCCCCGCACTTACCGTCAATCCCCGCGTCAGGAAAGCCCCGCCCGGTGGTGCCGGGTTCTGGCTGCGGGTCAGGCGGTGCGTGCGAAGGTGCCAAGCGCCGGTTCAGCTGGCGAGGTGGCCTGCAGGCTGGCGCCGATCTGGGCATGTTCGACCGCGCGGGCAAGCGCGGTCAGTCCGTCGCGCAAGTCGGCGCGCAGGTGGGCTGGCAGGTCCGAAGCCGGATCAGACCCGGCATCCGTCGCCGCCCGGCGCAGTTGCGCGGCAGACGGGAAATCGGCCGCACGGTCCGGAAAGGCCGCTATCAGCGCCAGCGCGCGGGGCACATACAGCCGCAAAAGATCACCATCCCCACCAGTGATCGCAAAGGCATTGGCCATACCCGAAGGCACGGCACCAGAGGCCACAATCTCGGGCTCGGACGACCACAGGACCAGCGCGCGGCGCAACGCGGCGTGGCTGCGGCTGGGCCGGGCCAGGGCCGCGACCAACGCATCCAGCCGAAGGCTTGCACCCATGGCGGTCATTGCGCGGGACATTGCTGCGTTGACGTCGGCATCCGGCGCGTTGTCGGCCAGGTTCAGAAGCGGCACGATGGCAGCGCCTGCTTCGGCAAGGGCGCGAGGGGCCTCGGCGGCTTCCGCGGCGTCATCAAGGAACACACCCTCATTGGCGGCGGCCCGGGCATCCCAAAGGACACGGCAAAGCGGGATCGCAACGAAGGAAACGGCAAGGGGAAACAGCGGGTTGACCACCGGCAGGAACCCTGCCGCTGCGCCGATGCCGCGGCCAATACCAAGCAGAACGCAGACAAGCAGGATTTGCGACAGCAGCAGCGTCAGTACGGCCCCCAGCGCGGCAGGGGTCAGCCATTCATCAGGTGTCGAAGGCCATTGTTCGGGGCGCAGGACCAACAGCCAGACCAGAAAGATTGCGACAAAGGGCGACAGTACGCCAAGGCCCATGCCGCTGATCCCGGCAAACATCGGGCCGACATACAAAAGGGCAGTCGCACCTTTCAAAAGACGCAGGCGGAATGGCATCGTATACCCCTGTCAAGCCCGGCGGCCACAGGGGGCCAAGACCGGACGGCTAGTCCGTTTCCTCGGGCAGATCCACAATCAGACGCCCTGCCGCAAGATCGACATTGGGCACGATTACCTTGGTAAAGGGCAAAAGCAGGGCCGATTTGTGACGGGTGGAGGATATTTCGATGATATCACCCGCCCCATGGTTGTGGACGGCCATTACTTTGCCCAGAACCTCGCCCCCGGTATCCAGCGCGTCCAGGCCGACGAGGTCTGCATAATAGAATTCATCATCCGGCAAGGACGGCAGCTTTTCGCGGTCGATGAACAGGCTGGTGCCACGCAGCGCCTCGGCGTCTTCGCGGGTGTTCACGCCGCCGATCCGCGCGCCATAACCCCCGGCAACCGGGCGGGTCAGGGTGATGCGAAACTGGCGCGTGCCGTCTTCAGAAAAGACCGGCCCGTAGGAGGCGATGTCTTCGGGCTGTGAGCAGAAGGATTTCAGCCGCACCTCTCCCACGATCCCGAATGCGCCCGCGATGGCGCCAATGCAGATGCGGTCGGTCATCAGCGGGTTTCCAGATGCAGGGTTGCGGCGCGGGTTTCCCAGCCACAGCGTTCAAGTTCGGGCACGGTATCCTCCTCTTCCGGCCAACCGATACAAAGGTAGCCGATGAAACGCCACTGGTCCGGCACGTCAAGGTCGCGCGACAGGCGGGCGGGGTCAAGAATGGACACCCAGCCAAGGCCAAGACCTTCGGCCCGCAGCGCCAGCCAAAAGAGGGTGATGGCCCCGACCACGGAATAGGCGCGGGCCTCTGGCATGGTGGCGGCACCCAGACCAGCGCCCTTGGGGGTGTCATCGTCACAGAAAACGGCAAGGTGCAAAGGCGCCTCGGCCATGCCGGACAGTTTCAACTGACTGTAAAGCTGCGCTTTTTCGCCGGACTGACCGGCAAGACCAACAGCGTTGCTATCTTGGTAGTTTGCGAGACAGGCCTGCCGCGCGGCCGGGCTGTCCACCGTCACCAGCCGCCAGGGCTCCGACAGCCCGACCGAGGGCGCACTGGCGAACGCGGTCAGACAGCGGGCCACAAGATCCGGCGGAACGGAAGAGGTGCGGAAGCGGCGCACATCGCGCCGCCACCGCATCAGGCTGGCCAGCTCATCCCGGAAGGCGGGGCTGAACTGGCCGGGGGTTTCGGTCACCAGATTACTCGGCAACCGGTTCGGTGGCGCGGGCGGCTTTCTTGGCGGCGCGCTCGGCCATGGCTTTGCCGGGGACGCCGGCTTTGGCGTTGGTGCGGGTGGTCTTCGGGCGGGCACCGGCGGCTTCCAGCATGCGGGCGATCCGGTCGGTGGGCTGTGCGCCCTGACCCAGCCAGTACTGGATACGCTCAAGGTTCATCACGATGCGGGTGGCATCATCCTTGGCGAGAAGCGGGTTGTAGGTGCCCAGCTTTTCCAGAAAGCGGCCATCGCGCGGCATGCGGCTGTCGGTGGCAACGATCGAGTAAAACGGGCGCTTCTTGCTGCCGCCACGGGCCAGACGGATTTTCATGGACATTCGGTAGTCTCCTTCAAGTTTGGTTTGAACCGGGCAAGCCCCAGTTATTTCTGCAGTTTCTCGTGATGCCTGATGACTTCGCTGATGATGAAGGTCAGGAATTTCTTGGCAAGGTCCGGGTCAAGGTTTGCCTCTTTTGCAAGTTGCTCAAGCCGTGCCATCTGCCGCGCCTCACGGTCGGGGTCGGATGGCGGCAGGTTGTGTTCGGCCTTGAGCCGCCCCACCGCCTGCGTCTGCTTGAAGCGTTCCGCAAGCGTGTAGACCAGGATCGCGTCCAGCCGATCAATCGACTCGCGGTGTTCTTTCAGCAGGTCGGCGGCGCGGGTTGCGGTGTCCATCAGGCCCCCTTTTCCGACGGTGTCATGGCGTCGTTCATCCGTCTTCCTTCCGTCTCTACGCGCGCAGAGGCGCGGTTTGGCGCAACGGGTGCAAAGCGGTAGACCAGACCATCCTCAAACCAGAGCGGGCGGCGGCCTTCGATCACGGTGCCGCCCAGACGGCGTGCGATAGCATGGGACGGGGCGTTGTCGCGGTGGACGGCGGCAATCGCCGAGGCAAGGCCCGCCACGTCAAAGGTCCAGACCTGCATGGCGCGGGCGGCTTCCGTCGCCAGACCCTTGCCTTCGGCTTCGGCGGTCCAGAGGGACCAGGTCAGTTCAACCTCGCCGCCGTCTTCCCATTGCATCGGGCCGAAATGGCCGATGGGTTGGCCCGTGGTGCGGTCTTCGGCGATCAGACGGCCAAAGCCGCGCATGACCCAATGGCCAAAGAACGAGGCGAACTGTTCGGCAGCCTCATGCGGCTTTTTCACGCCGCCGGTATAGGCGGTGCGGGGGGACAGGCGGTAGTCACGGAAGGCGGGCCAGTCGCTGGCCTGCGGCGCACGCAAGGTTAGCCGCTCTGTTTCCAGAACGGGCAGGCCAATCAGCTGCGGGTGCGCCGGTTGCATCATTTCTTGCGCATCAGCCCCGACAGGCCCGCAGGCAGCGTCATCCCGCGCGGCAGGCCACCCATGCCGCCACCCATGCCACCCATGCCCTGCTGCATGCCCTT
>JANPJU010000164.1:0-2476 GCA_031425675.1 Paracoccaceae bacterium
ATCGCTGGCTATGTCGCGCTGCTGGACACGCGAAAGATGGGCCGGCTGACGACGGTGTTCGTGGAAATCACCCTGCAAAGCCAGGCCGAAGACCTGCTTGACGCCTTCGAGCGTGAGGTGGCGCGCGTCCCCGACCTGCTGGAATGTCACCTGATGGCCGGGACAGCGGATTACCTGCTGAAGATCATGGCCGAGGATACCGAAGACTTCGCCCGCATCCACCGCCAGTTCCTGTCCCGCCTGCCGGGGGTGCGACAGATGCAATCGTCCTTTGCCCTGCGCACGGTGGTCAGGACCACGGCGCTGGCGGTCTAGACGCGGTAGTAGTCCCGATACCACGCGACAAAAGCCGTGACCCCATCCCGAACCGTGGTTTCAGGCTGATATCCGGTCAATCGCTTCAGCAACATGCAATCGGCCCAGGTTTCCGGCACGTCGCCTTTCTGCATCTCCATGAAGTTTTTGGCGATGTTCACGCCCAAGGCGCGTTCAACCTCGGACACGAACTCCATCAGCGGGACGCGGGTGCTGTTGCCGATGTTCACCGTGCGGAACGGGGCAGCGGGGCTGAGACTGTCGCCGGGCAGGATATCTTCGGGCGTTGCGGGTTGAACGGGCGGCTGGTCCACCAGCAGGCGGATGCCCCGCACAAGGTCGGTGACATAGGTGAAATCCCGCGCCATCTGGCCGTGGTTGTAGACGTCGATTGCCTCCCCCTCCAGCGCGGCCTTCACGAACTTGAACAGCGCCATGTCGGGCCGCCCCCAGGGGCCATAGACGGTGAAGAAGCGGAACATCGTCACCGGCAGCTGCCACAGATGGGCGTAGGAGTGGGCCATAACCTCATTCGCCTTCTTGGTCGCGGCGTACAGGGTCAGGGGGGTTTCGGTCTTCTGCACCTCGGCAAAGGGCATGTCGGTATTCGCGCCGTAGACGGAGGAAGTGGACGCCATCAGCAGATGCTGAACCCCCAGCATCCGCGCACATTCGATGACGTTGAACGTGCCGATCAGGTTCGATTCCACATAAGACCGCGGATTTTCCAGCGAATAGCGCACCCCGGCCTGTGCCGCGAGGTGGATGATCACATCCGGCCGTTCCCGTTCGCACAAGGCCTGCAGGCGGGGCATGTCTTCCAGCATCCCCTCCTCACAGGAAAAGCTGGGGGATTGCAGCAGGATCTGGTGGCGATGCTGCTTCAGCGCCACGTCATAATAGGGCGTCATCCCGTCATAGCCGATGACGCGGAACCCGTCCTTCAGCATCAACTGCGCCAGATGAAAGCCGATGAACCCGGCGGTGCCGGTGATCAGAACGCTGCGCATGACTTCCCCCAGGTTTTCATGAAAAACCCCCGGCCTTCGCAGGACGGGGGTTGATCGGGCGGGTATCGCTACCCCAGTGTCGCTGACGCCTTAAAGGCCGCCTTCACGCTGAAGCTTCTTACGCGCAAGTTTCCTTGCACGGCGGACTGCTTCGGCCTGTTCGCGTGCTTTCTTGACGGAGGGTTTCTCGAAATGTTGCTTGAGCTTCATTTCCCGAAACACCCCTTCGCGCTGAAGTTTCTTCTTCAGGGCACGGAGAGCCTGTTCGACGTTGTTGTCGCGGACGCTGACCTGCATGTGGTTGTCACCACCTTCCTAAGTTAGAGTTGCACTGTAATGTGCAGGCCTGCGCCCTATAACAAAGGGTGGGTGGCTTGTCCACAAAGCTGGAAGCGGGGGTTAGGATGACCGACAACACCAAAGACCGGGTTCTGGAAGCGGCCCTTGTGCATGTGCCGTTTGACGGCTGGTCCGACCGCACGCTTAAGGCGGCGCTGGCCGATGCCGGGGTGGCCTGGGGCCTGGGCAAGGCGCTGTTTCCGCGTGGCGGGGTTGATCTGGCGCTGGCCTACCACGCGCAGGGCGATGCCGCGATGCTGGCACAACTGGCAACGACCGACCTGACCGTGCTGCGCTACCGCGACCGGATTGCCAAGGCGGTTCGCATCCGGCTTGAGCTTGCAGATCAGGAGCTTGTGCGCCGGGGCAGCACTCTCTTTTCCCTGCCGCAGCACGCGGGCGACGGGGCAAAGGCGGTCTGGGGCACGGCCGACAAGATCTGGACGGCACTGGGCGACACGTCGGAGGACGTGAACTGGTACACCAAGCGCGCCACCCTGTCGGCGGTCTATGGATCGACCGTGCTGTATTGGCTGGGCGACACCTCACCCGGCAACCAGTCAACCTGGGAGTTTCTGGATCGCCGCATCGACGGCGTGATGCAGATCGAAAAACTGAAAGCCAAAGTGCGGGAAAATCCTCTGGGAAAGGCGATTCTCTCTGGCCCCGGAAAAATTCTGGAGAGCTTCCGCAAGCCAAGATTGCAGGATGATCTGCCGGGCCGCCAGAACCGCTGACCCGCTTGAAAGAAGAAGGCGAAACATGACCCTGTCCCATTCGATGCTCGCGGTTGAAATTTCCACCCCCGGCGG
>JANPJU010000165.1:0-7732 GCA_031425675.1 Paracoccaceae bacterium
GGAAACCATCCTTCAACAATCGGGCGACGACGTGGTTGCCAGGGCAACCCACCCCCACTGGCTCACGGGCAATGGCGACGCGCATGACCCCGTGCGCGCCCAGGCATAGGGGGTGGATTCAGGCCACCCCGACATGCTGCCAGTACACGCTTAATCACCGCCAGCTGTGCCACAAGCCACAAACCCGCCGCGAAATCGGCCACTGCGCACAGACCACCTTCATCCGTTGCCCAGACGCCTCCAATCCGGGGAACGGCCTTGTGCCCGGCAGCGACCCGCCGATCTTTGCCGCTGCCTTGGGGCACGGACGGACAGGCCGATGACAAACCGCCCCCTTCTGCGCTAGTCTGGCCATCCAATTTACGGGAGTCGGTCCATGACCCTGTCACCACTGACCGTTCTAGTCGGCACGACCAAAGGCACCTTCCTGATTTCAGGCGGCACGGAGCGGTCAGGCTGGACGGTCTCGGGTCCGTTCTGTGATGGTTGGCCAATTAACCACGTCATTGGTGATCCGGCAACCGGTCGCATCTGGGCCGGCGGTGGCAGCGACTGGCACGGCGCAGGTGTCTGGCGGTCCGATGATGGTGGCACCAGTTGGACCCTGGCAAAACTGACCAAGGGGAAGCTGGACACCTGGGCCGCGAATGATCCCGATTTCGCCGCGATGATCGGCTGGACCGACAGCCCGCCGCCCTTTGGCGAAGAGTTTGCACAGGTATGGTCGCTCGGCCTTGCGGGGGACACGCTTTACGCCGGAACCAAACCGGCCAGCCTTCTGGCCAGTCACGACGGCGGGGAAAGCTGGGCTCGTGTCCAAGGGCTGACAGACCACCCGTCCGCAGGCTCATGGTCGCCCGGCGCGGCCGGTCTGGTGCTTCATTCCATCGTGGTCCACCCCGAAGACTCCAGCCGGATCTGGATCGGCATCTCTGCCGCCGGTGTTTTCGCGACCGAGGATGGCGGCGAGACGTGGGACCGGCGCAACCGGCTGTCGAACGCCGAGGCCTGCGCCGGGCACGATCACCCCGCCGCCCCGCGTGACGGTGAGACGGGTCATTGTGTGCACAACATCATGCGTGCGCCCGGGCCGGGTGACGTGCTATATCAGCAGAACCATCACGGGGTCTGGCGATCCGCCAACGGGGGCCGCAGCTGGGACGACATCACCGAGGGTCTGCCGTCGACCTTCGGCTTTCCGATCCGGGTGCATCCGCGCGATCCGCAGATGATCTGGACCCTGCCGCTGAATGGCGACCAAAGCGGGCGTTTCCCCCCCGATGCCGCTGCAGCGGTCTGGAAATCGCAAGATGGCGGCAAGACATGGGCCGCCAAGCGCAAGGGTCTGCCGCAGACCGCCTGCTTCTTCACCGTCCTGCGTCAGGCGATGGCCGGGGACACGCAAACCCCGGCCGGACTATACTTCGGGACCAACAGCGGGTCAGTCTTCGCCAGTCTGGACGAGGGCGAAAACTGGATCGAGATTGCCGAACATCTTCCCACCGTCCTTGCGGTTGAGGTGCTGGACCTTGCCTGACCGCCGTGGCAACGGCACCCGTCAGGCAAGGTGCCACCCGATAGGGCGCCCGCGCACCTGAACGTCACGTCTGCCCTGCGACATCAACCAACCTTTTGCCGATCCGCCGGCGTGGGACCAGTTCGGTGGACTGCAGCAATTCTTCGGGTGCATGATCTGGGAACAGACGCCACAGGGTCGCGGGTGACGATCTGCTCCGCCTGCGCCATGCCAGAGTACCGTCAGCACAACCGCTGACGGGTCCGTCACATCAGCAGGCGGTGGCTGCCCGCTTGGCAGGGCAAGCGCCACGGACCTGCCACCAGCCCTGCCCAGCCCCAGAAACGCCGCCCGCAGCAGCGCGTCGCCATTTGAACCAAGCGCGCCCATCAGAAAAGAGCCTTGGCGGTCGTCCCCCGCGCCCCGACAGCCCCACACCTGCGCACAAGCCCTTTGCGATGCCAGATCAGACGGCGGCAGTCGTGGTGCTTGGCCACGGCCGGTCACCGACCCATCTTCGACCAAGGTCAGAACCTTACCGCCCGGAACCCTTACCCTCGCTTGCCGGAAATCCGCCTCACCGACACAATGGGCCGTCTGAAACGGTCATGAAGATTTTTCACGATCCTGTGTTCAAAGCCCTTATCATGCATCCATCCTGTCCGCCTGTGTAACAACTCGGCTCGCGGCGCGAACTGGAATGGTGTGATGGCAGATCAGAGTGACGCATTGGGGCAGCTTCTTGCCGCCGCGAATGCGGGTGACGCCCGGGCCTATTCGCGCTTTTTGCAAACCGTAACACCGGTGCTGCGCGGCATCGTCCGGGCCAAGGCAAGCGGTCTGGGAGAAGCCGGTTGCGAAGACGTGCTGCAAGAGGTGCTGCTTGCGATACACCTCAAGCGGCACACCTGGGCACCCGAGGCCCCGGTTCGCCCCTGGCTCTATGCCATCACGCGCTACAAGGTTGTCGATGCCTTTCGGGCACGGGGGCGCAAGATCGACCTGCCGATTGACGACTTTGCCGATGTCCTGGCCGCAGAGGCCGGACCAGACCCGACCGAGGCCGCCGACATGGCCAAGATGATCGGGATGCTGGACGGACGGGCGGCGGACATCGTTCGCCGGATCGGACTGGAAGGCGCCAGCGTTGCCGAAACCGGCCTTGCGCTGACAATGGGCGAAGGTGCGGTGCGTGTGGCCCTGCACCGGGCGTTGAAAACTTTGGCCATTCTGCGTGAGAGGCATGTGAAATGAAGACCGACGATCTGATCCGCGCCTTGGCCGCCGACACGGTCCGCCCACGGCCGGTGGGGACCACGCTGCTGCTGGGCCTGATCCCAGCACTTGCCATTGCGCTTGTGGCGGTTTGGCTTGCCCTTGGTTTTCGGGCGGATCTTGGCGCTGCCATGTTTGCGCCGGTGTCAGCGGTCCGGATCGTTCTGACCGCCGCTCTGGGGCTAGTTGCGGTGCGGCTCGCCCTTCGACTTGCACGGCCGGAGGCTGGGCCGACCGCGCGCCTTTGGCCTTTGGCGGCGGTGGCGGTCGATGCCCTTGGCCTGCTGGCCTGGGCCTATGTCACCACACCGGCTGAGGCCCGCCAGATGGCCATTGTCGGCAAGACGATCACCACCTGTCTGGTGTCCATTCCCCTGCTGTCGGTCCTGCCGGTGGCCAGCGTGCTTTATGCCTTGCGTCAGGGTGCCACGACCACCCCGGCGCGGGCGGGGTTTGTGGCTGGGCTGGCCGGATCGGCCCTGTCGGCGGCGATCTATGCGCTGCATTGCACCGAAGACAGTCCGCTCTTCTATGTGACCTGGTACGGTCTTGCGATCATGGTCGTCACGCTGATGTCCACCCTGATCGGCGCGCGCATGTTGCGCTGGTAGGTGGCGCTTAACTCCGCTTCCCGCCCACCAGCCGGAATGCCAATGGGGCCAGCACGATCACGAACAGGATCCGCACCACATGGTGCAGGGCGACAAACGCCACATCGGCCTGAATGGCCAGCGCGATCAGCCCCATTTCGGTCAGCCCCCCCGGCGCCAGCGCCAGCAGTGCCTGGTCGGAACTGACACCGACGATCCGCTGCATCACCAGCCCTGCCCCCAGCGCGAGCGCCAGTGTCAGCACCGTGGCCCCGATGCTTAACATCGTGGCCGGGACAAGCGTGCGCAGCCCGATGCCCTGAAACCGGCAGCCCAGCACCGTCCCCAATATCACCTGCGCGATGTTGACCAGCAGCCTTGGCGGCACGCTTTCGGTCAGTCCGGTCAGATGCAGGACCGCAGACACCAGCAGCGGCCCCAGAAACATCGGCGCCGGAAAGCGCAGCCAGACGCCCAAGGCGCTGCCCACCACCGCCGAGGCCAGCATGACAACCCCGTCAACCAGCGTCAGCGCGCCGGGCGTGGCGGGGGCGGCGGCCCCGATGGTTTGCCCCTGCACCAGCCGGAACCAAACCGCGATCAGCGCGATGGTCACCACGATCCGCAGGCTATGGGCCAGAATGATCGGCGCGGGCTTGGCACCGCTGGCCTCGCCAATCTCGATCATCTCGCTCAGGCCGCCGGGCATGCCGGCAAAGTAGGCCGTTTTCCAGTCCAGCCGCCCGATAAAGCGGTAATAGGGCACGATCACCAGGGCCACGACCACGACATATCCCATCAGGATCGCCACGGACCCGACCCACTGCGCCGCCTGCGCAATCACCTCGGGCGTGAAGCTTGACCCAAGCAGAACCCCAATCACCGCAACCACCGCCGGCCGCACCCGCGCCGGCCCCAGAACCGGGGCGTTGGCGACAGCCGCAACCATCGTGGCAAAGAGGGCCCCCAGCATCCACGGCAACGGCAGGCCAAGCAGGTAGAACACAGCCCCCCCCGCCGCCCCGATTGTCAGGGCCAGAAGGATGCGGGGCAGGCTTTGCATGATGGACGGTCCGGCTGGGCCGCAGGCCGAACCTGCGGAGTTTTCCCCATCCTTTTCAAAGCTGCGGGCAATGTCCAGCCTTTGCGACCGGTTCGCCCTTGATCAGGTCACGGCGGTCGCTTTGACATCAAGCAGACAAAGCGGACGAAAGGCGTGCATATCGGCAAAGACACAGAACTCGACCGGGCCAAGCGGGATCGTGGGCGCAGCGTCGCACAGGCGGGCAAATACCTGATCCGACAGATCTTGCACCGCTTCAGCCTCAGCCGCAGTCAGAAAGCGCAGCGGGTAGGCGAGGGTGATGTGGAAGGCGTAGCAGTCAAAGTCCGGACGCCGGATGCCGGTTGCGTCGCGCAGCATGGCCCGGCTTCGGCGCAAGGCGGCCTCACTTTCGGGCGTGGTGCCAGTCACGGCGACCGACCCGCCGCCAAGGACCGCCACCGGACGCACCTCATGCGCCAACGGCAGGACCATCCCGGCGATGGCCGCGGCAAAGCGGGCGGTCACGGCGGGCAAGTCTTCGTCCTTTGCCACACCGTCGGGCCAGCGCGCGTCCTGCCGGTGGGCATCGGTGACGCCTTCGAACAGCGTCATGTGAAAACTGGATGGCGGCAGAAAGCTGAACGCTTTCGCCAAAGGCCCGGCCTGCAGCGCCTCACTTGCCCGACACAAGGCGGAATGCGCGGCGCTGTCTGGCGGGATGTGGCAGACGAACGTGTTGCCGGGAAACGGCAGGACATGACCGCCGACATCGAACTTCTGACCCACCGCCTCGGGCATGCGCGTTGCGCGCCCCTCGCCGGTCAGACGGGCATGGCTTGCCGCCCGCAACGCCTCATAGTTTGCTGTCATGCCATTGCATCCACCTTCTGCGGCGTCACCGGGCGCGTCAGACTGCGCCCGCTGGCACCATCAAACACATGCAGCGCGGCTTGGGCAAACCCCAGACCCACACGCTCGCCTTCGGTCAGGGTCAGCTTTTCATCCAGCACCGCGCAGACCGGAATATCCTCGATCTGCATATGATAGACTCGGGCCGAGCCGAGTTCTTCAAAGAACAGGAACGTCGCCTGCAACGTGCCTTGCCCAGCAGGCAGGATCGACAAACGCTCCGGCCGCAGACCGACCTGCACCAACTGGCCCGCCCCCGCCTTGAACCCCGCGGCGATGCCCACGGACTGCCCATCCGCCAAAAGGACCGACCGGCCATCGCCCGCCACCGTGCCGGGCAGGATGTTCATCGCAGGGCTGCCCACAAAGCCCGCAACGTACAGCGAGGCGGGGTGTTCATAAATCTCTTCCGGGGTGCCGATCTGTTCGATTGTGCCCTTGTTCATGATGACCAGCCGGTCGGCGAGGGTCATTCCCTCATGCTGGTCATGCGTCACGAACACGCTTGTCGCCTTGATCTGGTTATGGATACGCCGGATCTCATGCCGCATCTGCACGCGCAGCTTGGCGTCCAGGTTCGACAGGGGTTCATCAAACAGGAAAACCTTCGGCTGGCGGATGATCGCGCGGGCCATGGCAACGCGCTGGCGCTGGCCGCCGGACAATTGCCCCGGCTTGCGGTCAAGAAAATCACCCAAACCCACCGATTTCGCCGTCGCCTCGATCCGCGCCAGCCGTTCAGCCTTCGGCACTCCCGCGACCTTCAGCGCATAACCGATGTTTTCGCCCACCGTCATGTGCGGGTACAGCGCGTAGTTCTGGAAGACCATCGCGCAGCCGCGTTCGCGCGGTTCAAGGTCGTTCACCACCTGACCCGCAATGGCGATCTCCCCCCCGGTGATCTCTTCCAGCCCGGCGATCAGGCGCAGCAGGGTGGACTTGCCACAGCCTGACGGCCCGAGGATCACCACAAACTCGCCATTCCGGATCTCCAGATTGACGCCTTCCATAATCGTGGTCTTGCCATAGGTCTTGGCGACATTGCGGATGCTGATTTCGGCCATGTGGCGCCCCTACTTGTCGGTGTTGATCAGGCCGCGCACGAACCAGCGCTGCATGAGGATGACGATGGCGATCGGCGGCAGCATGACGACCAGCGTCGCCGCCATCGCCAGATGCCAGGTGGGCGTGCCGCCGCCGGTGGTCAGCTGGTCAGGCACAAGGTCGGAAAGCTGGACCACCACCATGCCGTAATTCGCCCGGTCCGTGACAACGAGAAGCGGCCAAAGATATTGGTTCCAGGCATAGACGAACATGATCGTCGCCAGCGCCGCGATGTTGGTTTTCGACAGGGGGATCAGCACATCCCACAGAAACCGCAGCGGGCCTGCGCCATCCATACGCGCGGCCTCGACCAGCTCATCCGGGATGGTCAGGAAGAACTGGCGATACAGGAACGTGCCAGTGGCCGTGGCGACCAAAGGCAGGATCAGCCCGGTGTAGGAGTTCAGAAGGTTCCACTCCAGCGCCACCTCAACCCCCGAGACCGCGTTGATCAGCCAGCTGATCCCGGTCCAGTCCATGATGGTCTGGAACGGCGTCAGCGCGTTGGCGGCGACGGCGTAGGTGGGAACAATCCGCACCTCCAACGGCAGCATCAGGGTGATGAAGATCATCCAGAAGATCAGCATCCGACCGCGGAAGTTGAAGAACACCAGGGCGAAGGCGGTGATGCAGGCCAGCGTGATCTTGCCCACCACCACGCCCACGGCCACGATCAGCGTGTTGACGAACTTTGGCCCGAAGTCTGATTGCACCCAGGCCTGTTTCAGGTTCACCCACAACTGGTCACCCGGCCAGAACTCCACCGGCGCGCTGTTCACCTCTTGCAGCGTCAGCGTGGCGGCCACGAAGGCCAGCCAGATCGGCACCAGAATGATCACCAGCCCAAAGGCCAGGATCACATGGGTCGCGATGTTCAAAAGCGGCGTGCGTTCGATCATGACGGCCCCCTCAGGTGTAATGCACGCGCCGCTCGACATAGCGGAACTGCACGAAGGTCAGCGCCATGACGAGAAGCATTAGGATGATGGATTGCGCGGCGGCACCCGAGTAGTCGAACCCCCGGAACCCGTCGGTATAGATCTTGTAGACCATCAGGTCTGTGGCGCGGAACGGCCCGCCGCCGGTCAGCGTGTCAACGATGCCAAAGCTGTCGGTGAAGCTGTCGGTGATGTTGATGACCAGAAGGAAGAAGAACGTCGGCGTCAGCAGCGGCAGTTGCAGGTCGATCATCCGGCGCAGGGGGCGGGCGCCGTCCATCGCGGCAGCCTCGGTCAGGCTGCGGGGGATGGATTGCAGCGCGGCCAGGAAGAAGACAAAGCTGTAGGCCACCTG